>NZ_CP091740.1:943335-1257780 GCF_022014595.1 Solitalea lacus
TGTACGCCCGCTTCTAGTAAATCATCCATTGCTTCAAATATTTCATCCTCAGTTTCGCCAAAACCAAGCATGATGCCTGATTTGGTACGTAAACCAGCCTGATTAATACGTTTTAAACACTCTAAGCTACGATCGTACTTAGCTTGAATACGAATTTCTCTTGTTAAACGGCGAATTGTTTCAATATTATGTGAAACAACCTCTGGTTTTTCTGCCAAAACTCTCTCTAGGTTATCCCATTGACCTTTAAAATCCGGCAACAAGGTTTCCATAGAAGTCTCGGGACTTTTAGCACGAATAGCTCTGATGGTTTCCGCCCAAATTGTAGAACCCCCGTCTTTTAAATCGTCACGGTCAACTGAAGTAATAACACAGTGCTTTACCTGCATTAATGCTACAGAGGTTGCTACGCGCTCAGGTTCTTCTAAATCAACCGCTAACGGACGGCCGGTTGCAACGGAACAAAATGAACAAGACCGTGTACAAATATTGCCCAAAATCATAAATGTAGCTGTGCCAGCTCCCCAGCACTCTCCCATATTCGGACAGTTGCCACTCTCGCAAATAGTATGAAGTTTATGATCATCAACCAGTGAACGAACGTGTGCATATTCTTTCCCGGTTGGCAGTTTTACGCGCAACCAATCTGGTTTCTTTATTCTGGGTTCGGCTTTTACTACCGGAAGTTCAATCATATCAACAACAATAACTTAAACTAAAACCCCAATTTACTTAAATTGTTGGGCAAAATTTCAAAGTGCAAATATCTTAATTTAGTTTATTACTTTTTTGTTAATTGGTAATTAGTTGATTCAGCTTTTTTTGAAATTCCTTGCAAATAGTGAGATCTATTGTTAAGGTTGACAACTTGAATCGTTTTTTAGTAGTTTTGGAAGGTAATAAGCTTAATTTTGATCAGGCGAAAAATAAAAGCCTGAACAAATAATGCTGGTTTAAACTTTAATATTAAATGGCTACAGTTAAAACAATTTATAAAGGCGATTTACGTACAGAAGCAACGCATTTACAATCCGGAACAAAGATCATTACAGATGCCCCAACTGATAATAATGGGAAGGGAGAGGCTTTTTCACCAACAGATTTAGTGGCTGCTGCTCTGGGTAGTTGTGCTATGACTATTATGGGTATTGTGGCTAATAGAGAAAATATTGACCTAAAAGGAACCGATTTTGAAGTTACTAAAATTATGGGGACTGATCCTCGTCGTATTGTGGAAGTCCAGGTGGTTTTTAATTTCCCAAAATTGGATATAGACGAGCGTCAGCGTAATTTGCTAGAGAATGCTGCATTGACCTGTCCGGTAGCCAAAAGTTTAAGTGCAGAACTGGTACAGAATATCAAATTCAACTGGTAATACAACACGCTTAATAGTGAATAAAAATGCCCGTAACTATACATTACGGGCATTTTTTTATTTATAAACAAGTGTGATTTTAATGTTGTTTTACTACCTCTTCTTTTTCTTTTTTAGGGAACATCAATGAGGCAATTACACTTATACTTAGAATAGACAAGATAATAATCAATGAATGGGATGTTGTAAATCCTATTGTTTGGAGATAGTTATGGGCTAACATTTTTACACCAATGAATACCAATAGGAATGAAAGTCCGATTTTAAGGTAGTGAAATTTATGGATAATGTTAACCAACAGGAAGAACATTGATCGTAAACCCAAAATGGCGAATATGTTTGAGAAGAACACAATATAAGGGTCTTTGGTTACCGCGAAGATGGCAGGGATGGAATCGACTGCGAAAATTAAATCGGTAAACTCAATTACAAGTAACACGATAAACAATGGAGTTACCATGTTTTTACCGTGCTTGTGCACAAAGAAATGATTACCCTCATAGTGCGGCCAAACTGCAAAAACCTTTTGTGCCCAGCGAACAACTTTGTGATTTTGCGGATCAATTTCGTCATCGTGGTCACGATTAATAAACATCATCACGCCAGTGTATACTAAGAAGGCCCCGAAAAGGTAAAGGATCCATCCAAATTTTGCAATTAACGTTGCACCAACGAAGATGAAAAAGAAGCGCATGATGATGGCACCCAAAATCCCCCAGAATAATACGCGGTGATAAAGTTTCTTTTCAACGCCAAAAGCTGTGAAAATTAATACGATAACGAAAATATTATCGACAGAAAGTGCATATTCAACTACGTATCCGGTAATAAACTCGAGGGATAAATTTTGACGATACAGATCTAAGCTGGCCTCAAAGTTGTCCGGAATTAATGAAATATTATGCTTGTGGGCTTTTACTACCTCCTGTAAACGAGTCATGTCGGTAATTCCATGCAGTAGATCACCTTTGAAATAGATCGCCGTATAGAACCCTAGAGCCAGCGAAACCCAAATGATACTCATTATCAGTGCCTCTTTAAGACTCACTTCATGGTCTTTTTTGTTGAAAACCCCCAAATCTAGGCTCAACATTGCGATAATGAAAAGTAAAAAACTACCGAAATAAATTAATTCGTTTGACATGATTTATGATAAAATATGAAATATACAGGGTTTTACTATTGCAAGAAGAATGCTTGACGAGGGAGAATAGTTCCAATAACTATTCTCTTCATGTTTTTTGTTATTTTTTTCGCTCCGTGGTGTATCTAACCAGTTGTTCAAGCGATCTTCGTTGCTCAGTATCAGGAAACGTTCTTAAGATATCAAAAGCTTCTTCCTGGTAATTAAACATGATTTTCTCTGCCAGTTCCAGGCCTCCTGTGCGTTTTACAAAAGCAATCACTTCCTGAATTTTGTCCGGTTCTTCATTATGATTTTTTACCAGATTGATGATTCTTCTTTTTTCGGTTTTATCGCATTGTTTTAAGGCATATATTAAGGGCAGAGTAACCTTTTTCTCCTTAATATCAATGCCTCTAGGCTTACCAACATCGTCATGTCCAAAATCAAACAAATCATCTTTTATTTGGAAAGCGATACCAATTTTTTCGCCAAATAAACGCATGCGTTCAATTTCTTCTGCCGAAGCCCCTGAGGAAGCTGCTCCGCATGCACAACAAGAGGCAATTAATGAGGCAGTTTTCTGACGGATGACTTCAAAGTATATTTCCTCCTCGATATCCATTCGACGCACTTTTTCCACCTGAAGTAATTCGCCTTCACTCATTTCACGAACAGCATTAGATACAATTTCCAACAGATTGTAATCTTTGTGTTCAACCGAGAGCAGTAATCCTTTTGAAAGCAAAAAGTCGCCAACTAAAACAGCAATTTTGTTTTTCCAAAGTGCATTGATAGAGAAAAATCCTCTACGTTCATGAGCATCGTCTACTACATCATCATGAACAAGGGTTGCAGTATGCAGCAACTCAACCAAAGCCGCACCCCTATATGTTGCTTCCGTTATTTCACCACAAACTTTAGCTGAAAAAAACACAAACATAGGGCGCATTTGCTTGCCTTTACGTTTGTAAATGTAATGGGTAATACGATCGAGCAATGGAACGGAGCTCTGCATTGATTTTTTGAATTTATCTTCAAATAAATCAATTTCGGCGGCTATAGGTTTTTTAATTTCGTCTAATGTCGGCATTCACGTTCGGTGCTGCTTATTGCATTGTTATAACTAAAATTGTTCAGCATTTGTGCTGATGCTTAACGGGAATTGTTTATAAGAATGATAAAGTGGAAAAACTTTACAAAAAAATGATATTCCGGTATTCCGAAATATCTCTATCTCCACATGAGAATAAACAACCTCTGTTAAAATCTTTAGGGGCCAAATATACTTAGTTAGCCTTCATTATAATAATTTAAGATTATAAAATTATTTTGTCTTGCCCAATCAGATTTTATCCCAATTAAATATTAAAACAAATACCAGCATTTATAATAATGAATTATTCACTATAATATAATTTGCTGATTTTCAGAATAAATATTAAATTGTAAATGGCTGACTTGAAATAACCGATAGGTTAATGATTTTGATTTATTGTTTAGGTTTATTCTTGTTGGTCACTTTTTACAATCATTCCTGTTGTTGTTCCTGCATCTCTTTTATAATGCCCAATTGTTTAATGGTGAGATAATTTAAAAACATATTACTATGCTATCAGAAGACTATCTAAAGTTTACTCGTTATCAAAATCAACCTGCTTCAGAGCATGAAGGGTTCTCTGTTTTTTTTGATGAGGAATCCGGTAAGCATTATTTCGCAATGCTTGATGATGATAAAACAACCGTATTATTTATTAGTGAAGGTTATCCTAATGAAGAAATCCGTGATAACGGGATTAAATCGGTAATGACTAATCGTGATTTGGATGAGCGATATTTGGTTAAATCGTTAGAAGATGGTCGTTACTTCTTGAGTATGAGGGCTGCGAACAATCAAGAGATTGCCCGCAGTAATTATTTCTACTCAAAGGCAGAAGCTCAAGCATTACTCCCCTCTGAACGTAAAATGGCAAAGGCTGCATTGACTGCAATTGAGTCATCCAGTAGAGAAGATAATTATTTACATTGTGCTGATTACGAACATAAGCCTAAATCAAATTATGCTGATTTTGTAAGCTTTCAGCATGAAGCAAACGGACAATACTATTTTGCATTAATAAACACAGATAACAAAGTTTTACTAAGAAGTGAAGGGTATGCCACACCACAGGGAAGGGATAATGGGATAGAGTCAGTTATTAAGAATAAGGATACTCCAGAACGCTATTCTGTTCGTCATTTTACAAGTGGAGCACGTATGGTAATGTTGTTTGCTGCAAATAGAAAGGAAATTGGCCGTAGTTGTCCAATTGATGATGATAATACATTGTTTGCATTGTTTCCATTGCTTGCACCTTTGGGTATGGGCTTAAAAATAGGTACGAAAGAAGATGACTATCTAGGCTGTCATGAATATACCGGATATAATGCAGATGAGAATGAAATAGCCCGTTTTGAAAAAAACAATCAATATTATTTTGCTTGGTATGACGGAAATGGGAAGGTTTTGCTTCGGTCAGAAGGATTTGAAACAGAGCAGGCTTTGAAGGAAGAACTTAATTTGGTGTTAAAGTACAGGAATAATGAAAGTAGGTATGATGCTATAGAAAAAGCAGGTTATAGAATTAGGGTGTTGAAAGATGAAACCGGAAGGGAAATTGGCCGCACTTGTCCTGAGAAAATAGTAGTGGTGCCACCTCCACCTCCTCCTGTAGCAGCTCCTGTTCCTGTTCCTGTGCCAGAACCTTCTGCTGGCTTTAACTGGTGGTGGATTTTGTTGCCATTGTTACTCTTAGCGGCATTCTTTTGGTGGAGAAGTTGCAATAAAAAAGCAGAGGAAGTGGCCCCTCCTGCGCCAGCTGTGGTTCCTGCTGATACAATGAAGGTTGATACGATGCAGCAAATGACTCCGAAAGCTTCAACCTCTGAAGTTAGGCTGGGATCCATTTTGTTTGACTTTGATAGCGCAGAATTAATGTCTGATGCGGTTGCACAACTCGATAAGTTGGTTAGTGTGCTTGAAAATAATCCAAATTATACAGCTGAATTGAGAGCCTACACTGATGCAAAAGGTAGTGTTAAGTATAATGTTGCTTTAAGCAAGCGAAGGGCAAAAGCTGCCAAGGATTATCTTTTGAAAAAAGGAATTGCTGTAAACAGGATAACGGCAGATAATTTTGGAAAAAGCAATCCGATTGCGAAAAATCACTTGCCAGATGGTTCAGATAGTGAGCAAGGTCGCCATTACAATAGGAGAGTGGAAATCAGAGTTCTTGAGAGTGGTAAAGATGTAAATATTGTTGATTCAATTAATGTACCATCTGACTTGAAAGAATAAATTGTTTTTTAACAAAAAGCGCCATAGTACAATGTGAAATTAGTGCCATGGCGTTTTGTTTTTACGAATTATTTTTCTGCAGGCAATGGAACAAAGTCAGTTTCTTCAGGTACCGGTTGGAATTCTTGGTTAAGCCATTTCTGTTTGGCGAGTTCTATAGTTTCTTTACTTGATGAAACAAAGTTCCAGTAAATAAAACGCTCTTCTTCAAAAGGAATGCCTCCAAAAATGTAAATAGTTGTATCAGCATTGATGGTGAATTCACACAGAGAGGCTTCCTTTGCCACTAAAATTTGTTTAGGCTCATATGTAAAACCATCATTTTCAATGCTTCCTTCCAAAATATACATGCCTGCTTCTCCAAATAATTCTTGGCCAATTTTTAAATTTTGGCGCACAGGGCTATGTATTTCTAATAAAAATTGTTTGCTGTAGGTAGCCACCGGAGATTTATATCCGAATGCTTCGCCTGCTATCAATTTAAAGGAAACTTCTCCGATTTTCCATGCAGGCAGATGTTCCGATTCAATATGCTGAAAGGCAGGTTCCATGCTTTCCTTGTCTTTAGGTAGTGCAACCCATATTTGTAACCCATGTATATTTTTCTCAGAGTTACGAAGATATTGAGGCGTGCGCTCTGAATGAACAATCCCCTTTCCTGCAGTCATCCAGTTAACTGCCCCTGGTTTAATTTCTTGTTCAGTTCCTAGACTATCTCGATGCATTATGGCTCCTTCAAATAAGTATGTAAGAGTTGACAGGCCAATATGTGGATGGGGTGGAACGTCCAAGTTTTGATAATCTTTTAAAGCGGCAGGGCCCATATGGTCAATAAAAATGTAAGGCCCCACCATTCTTTTCCCTCTAAAAGGCAACAATCTACCCACTAAGAAATTGCCAATGTCGGCAGGTCGCTCTTCTATGATTAATCCAACGTTTGACATTATATTTTATTTATGATAACAAGTGTTAAGTTACAACTAAATTGATCTTAGTATAAAATTAAAAATCCCTTCAAGAATACTTAAAGGGATTTTTCTCAACTATTAATTTATTATCTCTGTCCGTTCAATTTGGTGAGCTCGCCTCTTATTGAGGTAGTAAGCATCTTCTTTTGTTCATCGAGTGGGATGTTCTGCGCCATAACAAACATTAGTTTAGTGATAGCAGCCTCATATGTCATATCATAACCGCTTAAAATTCCCATTGCAGATAATTCATCGCTGGTTTCATAATGCCCCAAAGTAACGGTGCCACCCATGCATTGGGAAATATCCAAAATGATGACACCTCTGTTGATTGCGTCTCGTAAAACAGTTAAAAAAGCAGGATTGGTACTTGCATTGCCTGATCCGAAGGCCTCCATTATGACAGCCCGGAGTCCAGGGGTGCTTAAAACTCCACTTACAAATCGTGGATCCATGCCTGGGAATAGTTTCAGCGAACCCACAGACGTGTCAAAGTATTTGTAAACTTTTAAAGGTTTTTCAGTGTGAGGGAGAATATATTTCTCGTTGTATTTCAAGCGTATGCCAGCCTCTGCCAGGGGATGGTAATTGGTTGAGGTAAAGGCCTGGAATTTTTCAGAGTCAAATTTTGTTGAACGATTGCCCCGATAAAGCATATAATCAAAGTAGATACATACTTCAGGTACCATTGCCTTGCCGTCTTCACGTTTGGCTGCAGCAATTTCGAGGGCGGTTAACAAGTTTTCTTTTGCATCCGTCCTAATTTCACCAATCGGTAATTGGGATCCGGTAAAAACTACAGGTTTGGCCAAATTCTCCAATGCATAACTTAGCGCAGAAGCTGAATAGGCCATTGTATCTGATCCATGAAGTACCACAAAGCCATCATACCTACTATAATTATCTTCAATGATTATGGCAAGCTCTACCCAAATCTCAGGTGTCATGTTCGAAGAGTCGAGAGTTGGGTTAAACGAATGCACTGCGAAATTATAGTTCAGCCGTTTCAGCTCAGGTACATTTCCGGTAATATGCGAAAAATTGAAAGGTTTAAGGGCCCCGGTTTTGGGGTCATTTACCATTCCAATTGTACCACCGGTATATATTATCAGAATATTGGTCATTTAGGTTATTCTTGGTTTATTGATGAATTTGCAAATAAAACCATTCCAAATTAAACTCCAAAAATAGATTTAGAATTTTCAGTGGTTATTTTTGCCAATTTTTCAATTTCCATTTGGTGCAAGTCGGCCACTTTTTGTGCAACATGAACCAGGTAGCTGCTTTCATTGGGTTTTCCTCTAAACGGCACCGGCGTTAAGTATGGAGAATCAGTTTCTAGAACGATGTGTTTTGGGTCGACTTGTTGAACCACTTTGTCGAGTCCGGCGTTTTTATAAGTAACCACTCCGCCAATACCTAAATAGAAATTCAAGTCAATAACATGCTTTGCTTGCTCAATTGTGCCTGTAAAACAATGGAAGATTCCCCGGAGTTTTTCGTCTTTTTCTTGTTCCAGTATTTCCAAAATTTCATCGAACGCATCCCGGCAATGAATAACGATCGGTAGGTTTAAATCTTTAGCCCAATGAATTTGTGTTTTGAAAGCTTGCTTTTGCTGTTCAATATGGGTTTTATCCCAATAAAGGTCGATTCCGATTTCGCCTATTGCATATATTCTATTAGAGTCAATTGCAGTTCGGATATGGTGGAGTTCCAACTCAAAATCATCTTTAACTGAGCATGGATGTAATCCAAGCATAGGAAAACAATTAGATGGGAATTGAGTAGCTAATTGAAATACTTGAGGAATGGTAGCACTGTCAACATTGGGTAAAAACAAACGAGATACACCATTGTCAAATGCACGTTGAATAGCTTGGGCTCTTTCTGATGCGTCTTCAGGTGAATAGTATTGATGAGTATGGGTGTCGGTAAGGATCATTGTTGGATAAATTGACTAAATGAGCTTTAAGTACGTTCATTTAAACAAAAAACTGCGGATGAATGTTCACCCGCAGTTTTTTGCAATATGGAATATGTTTTGCAAAAAAAATTATTTTGCTGCTGTTGGAGCTTTTGCAGGTTTTACATCAATAACTTGTAAATCAAACACTAATGGACTGTTTGGAGGAATTGGACCATTGCCCATTTCGCCATAAGCCAATTTGGCAGGAATTACAAATGTTGCGGATTCACCTTTTTTCAATAATTGTAAAGCTTCAACCCAACCGTCAATTACCATTCCTTTTTGAACTGGTAATTCAAATGGCTGACCGCGATCAACTGATGAATCAAATTTAGTTCCGTCTAATAATTTGCCCGTATAATGAACTTTAACAGTATCGCCTACTTTGATAGGTGTTCCTGTAGGAGCAGGGGTGCTGATATGGTAACGCAAACCCGATGCAGTTTTTGTGTAGGCTAATTTGCTAGTCGCTTGGAATTTGTCCATTGCTTTATTCGCATCAGATTCCATTGAAACTTTAGTTTTAACATCTTCAATCTTAACTGTAAACGTTAAATAGCTGCCAGACTTAATAAATGGAGGCATTTGCTGCATTCCAAGCTTTGGAGAGAAAATAGAATCAGCTAATATTTTGAAGGAAGCACTATCTCCTTTGGTAAGTAATTTAAAGGCATGCATCATATCTCCTTTAAACATTGATGGCTGAATGATTAATTCAAGCGGACCACGACCCTTATAGGTATTTAATAATACTGAATCACTATCGGTTTTATAAATTAAGTTTACTTTTACAAAGTCTCCTTCTTTAATTTTTTCGCCTTTATTTTCGGTATATATTTTGTACAATAAGCCCGAATCATCTTTCTTGTAACCGTCTTTGTTACAAGCAAACAGCACACCGGCTAGGGCTACTGCTACTACTGCAAATTTTACTTTCATTTCAATAATTGACTTTATTTTTTTTATGCTATTTGGTTAAACGTTCAACAATTCTTTATATTCTGGCAATATGGAAATAAACTTTTCTACAGTTGCCTCTAGTGACAGGTTCGATTGACCACCTGCTGCATTATGATGTCCCCCTCCTTCAAAGTACTTTTTTGCCACTTCGTTTGCCGGAAACTCACCCTTTGAGCGTAAAGATAATTTCACTATTTCGGCCCTGTCAATAATAATGACTGCGAATTTAATGTTATTGATTGAAAGTGCGTAATTTACGATTCCCTCCGTATCTCCGGAAGTAACTTCATATTTGGCTAAATCTTGTTGAGTTAGTGCGATGAGAGCTGTTCTGAATTCAGGGAAAACCTGTAATTTGTCTTTTAAACAATAACCTAAAAAGCGAGTTCTATTTTCAGAATAAGTATCATAAACCAACTCATGGATACGTGAGTTGTCTGCTCCCGCTTCTATTAAATCAGCAACAACCTTATGAACATGTGAAGTTACTGAGTTAAAACGGAAAGAACCAGAGTCTGTCATTATTCCACAATATAAGCAAGAAGCAATTTGCTTGTTTAGTAAATGCTTGTCGCCCATTTGTACCATAAAATCATATACCAGTTCAGCGGTTGCACAAGCAGCTGCATTCCATAAACGGAAATTGTCAAACCCTTCCGGCTCTAAGTGGTGGTCGATCATTACTTTTTGCGCCAAGGAGGCACCTATAACATCCCCCATGCCATTTATCCTGCGTAGGCCGTTAAAATCTAGGCAGAAAATAAAATCTGCATCAGCTATTAATTTTTCAGCTTCGGCTTGCTTTTCAGTATAAACCAACACCTCCCCATTGCCCGGTAGCCAATGTAAAAAGAATGGATAATCAGTGGGCGTAATTACATGCACATTGTGACCTTTAAGCAGCAAATAATGATACAAGCCTAAAGATGATCCCATTGCATCGCCATCAGGTTTAGGGTGAGTGGTAATAACAATGTTTTTAGGGGTTTGTAAAAGCGGCTTTAAATCCGTAATCGCTTGCATATAATTTATTAAAAGGGTCGAATATAGGGATTTAATGTTAATTTCGAGTCACGAATTAGCAAGTGTACCTAATCTGCTTAGTTTATGACCCGAAATCAATGATCTATAATAGGCAAGCTATTTTTTAGGCTTTATATCTATTAATTCTACATCAAAAGCTAAAATACTATTAGCCGGTATATCTGCTCCCATGGCTCTTTCACCATAAGCTAAACCTGAAGGTATTACCAAAATTGCTTTTTCTCCTTTTTTTAGTAATTGTAAACCTTCATCCCAACCCGCAATTACCATTTTTTGTCCTACCACAAACTCAATAGGCTGGTTTCGATCATACGAAGAGTCGAATTTCTTGCCATTTAATAATTTGCCTGTATAATGTACACTGATCGTGTCTCCAGCTTTGGCTTTCTCTCCTTCGCCTATATTAAGAATAGAGTATCGAAGTCCGGATATTGTGTTTTTTAATAGAAGTTTGTTTGTCAGCGCGTAGTCAGCAATGGCTTTGTCTTCTGTTGCTTTACGTTTTGCGGCCGCAGCCTTAGCTTCAGCAGCTAATTGCTGTGGTGTTTTTACATCAATAACTTTAATTGTATAACATAAGAATCGGTTAGCCCCTAAGAATGAAGGACGTTGTGCGTCTGTCGGAGCTCCTTTAAATAAATGGGCGCTGCTTATTTTAAAAGTTGCACTGTCTCCTTTAGCAAGCAAAGTAAGAGCGTCCATCACTTGGGCCTTGTCCATTAATGTGTCAAGTTTAACAGTTGTTTCTATAGGCTGTTTCAGTTTGTAAGTGCTCTGCAAAACCGAGTCTTTGTCGGTTTTATAGACCAAATGAAACTTTACGTAATCACCTTGTTTAATTTTTACCTTTTGCGGAGAGGTGGATGTTTTTAGTATTTTATAGTATAAGCCACGTTTGGTTTGCAAAAAACCAGTAGTGAACGCAATAGAACTAAGGCTAGCGGCAACCAAAACGGCTGCGATTTTTTTTACAGACATCATCAAATGGAGATAAGAGTTATATCAAATACAATCAACTTTAAAATGGAGGGCTAAAATAAAATTTAAAAGTCTATCTTTGCGGCAAATTTTTAAAATAGCTTTAATCAAGCTTATCTCGTTGTATGACAGCTTTTAAGATTGATTAAGCCTAGTAGAACCAGTCAAGTTAAGTACAATAAAATTTATCAATAAAAGATGGCTACAAACAGAACCTTCACAATGATTAAGCCTGATGCAGTGGCAAATGGCCATTCAGGCGCTATTTTAGATCGCATGATTAAAGCAGGCTATAAAGTTGTTGCGTTAAAATACACTAAATTATCAGCGGAAACTGCAGGACAGTTTTATGCCATTCACAGTGAGCGACCTTTTTACAATGATTTAGTAAGCTTCATGTCTTCAGGTCCGATTTACGCGGCTATTTTAGAGAAGGATAACGCAGTAGAGGATTTTCGTAAATTTATCGGTGCTACTGATCCAGCAAAAGCTGATGCAGGTACTATCCGTGCTGACTTTGCAAAATCTATTGATGCAAATGCAATTCATGGTTCTGATTCAGATGAAAACGCTGCTATTGAAGGCAACTTCTTCTTCTCAAGCTTTGAGCGTTTCTAATAAGCTTATTGGCTAGTTATAATAAGAGCGCCGGTTAAATTAATCGGCGCTCTTTCTTTTTCAATGATTGTCTATTACTTTATAAATTCAATAACCTTTTCTATTGGACGCCCAATTACTGCTTTGTTACCATCAATAATTACCGGGCGCTCCATTAATTGCGGGAAATCAATCATCGCTTTAATTATTTCATCATCAGAAAGACTTTTTCCTGCAAACTGCTCTTTCCATAATTCTTCTTTCGTGCGAACCAGCTCAATTGGTTTAATGCCAATTAGTTCGATAATTCCTTTTAGCTGATCAAAGTCAAGTTTATTATCAATGTATTTGATAATTTCTATCTGCAGTCCTTTTTCTTCCAAGGTTTTCAGAACATTCCTGCTGGTGCTGCAACGAGGGTTATGTAATATTTTCATTTTATAATGTTAATGAGGAATTATCTATAAGAAAACAACATCATCAATCAGCTTGCTTCCAGTTCTGTCGTTTACAACTTCAACAATTTTATCTTTTGCACGGGTAAGTTCATGGCGAAGCGCGGCTGAGTCGAGCCGAACAAATAGCTTACGGTTCCGAATAAATAGTTCAGAAGTTCTGTTAGCCACCATTGGGCCCATAATATCGGACCAGGATTGCACAATGTTCACTTCATTGTATTTATCCTTCAGTTTATAGGTGTTAAGCAATAGCTCTATTGCTTCTTTAAGACTTTGTTCGTTTGATTTTTTAAACATAATTGATTGGTTTCATCGATCAGTTGCTGTTTGCTTATGCATTAAATACTTCGATGTTTTTTAAATGACCGCCTTCTACGGCGCCTTTATCTACTTTAAACACTTTTATCTCTCTCGCAATCTCATTAAAGACTTTTTCAACTCGCTCACGATTAGTGTCGGTAATGAAAATTTGTCCAAAATTGTCATGTACTACCATTTCCATCAGCTTTTTGATACGCAAATCATCAAGCTTGTCAAAAATATCATCAAGCAATAAAAGTGGCTTAAAGCTCTTAATTTGAGTAAGATAACTGTATTGGGCAAGTTTTAGTGCTATTAAAAAAGATTTTTGCTGTCCTTGTGAACCGAATTTCTTCAGGGGATAGCCATGAATTGAAAATTCTAGTTCATCTTTATGGATGCCAAATCCTGTTCTCTGTAAAAGACGATCTTTTTGAAAGTTACGGGCTAGTCCGACTTGGTAACTCTCATTATTTAGCTGTGAATTGTATTGTAAGGTTACCTGTTCCGCTTCTCCACTAAGGTAGCGATAATGTTCGTCAAAAATAGGAGTGAATATCTCTAAAAAAGTTTTACGTTTTTGATAAATCTCCGTTCCGGTGACAATGAGCTGCTGATCATAAATGGACAACAAATCAGTATCATATTGACCAGTTTCAGCAAACCGACGTAACAAACTGTTGCGATTGGTTAGATTTTTATTGTACAGAATGAGGGTGTCTAAATATTTGTTATCGGTTTGCGAAATAACATTGTCAATAAACTTTCTTCGTTCTTCACTGCCTTCAATTACCAAACTAATGTCGTAGGGCGATATCATCACCAATGGAAACTGTCCAATATGGTCAGCCAGACGTGTATAATCTTTTTTGTTACGTTTAAACTGTTTCTTTTGATTGCGCTTCAGTCCGCAATAAATAGTTTCTTGCAGTTCTTGTTTTTCAAATACACCCTGCAGCATAAAATAGTCTTGCTCGTAACGTATTTGTTGGCTATCAACCGGATTAAAGTAACTTTTGCACAGCGATAAATAATGAATGGCATCCAGTAAATTGGTTTTCCCGGCGCCATTATGCCCCACAAAACAATTTACCTCCGGATGAAACTCTAGTTCTGCCTCCGGGTAATTCTTAAAATTGAGTAATGTAAGTTTTTGCAGGTACATCCGACAAAATTAAGCATCCTCCAAATAAAAATCGGACTTGCGTAAAAAGATTAAAATAGTATTTTTGCGCACTCAATATAGTACAAATGGCAAATAATCAAGAGAATAATCATCAAGATATCGGTGGTGGTTTAGATTTACAAGGGCAGTTCGGTAAAACAGAACAATTTGTTACAGAAAATAAAAAAAGCCTTTTAATCATTTTAGGCGCAGTGGTTGTTATGGGTGGTTTATTCATTGGATGGAACCTGTACCATAAAAGCCAGGATAAAGAAGCGCAAGACCAAATGTTCAGAGCTGAGCAATATTTTGAGGTTGATTCATTAGATAAGGCGCTGAACGGTGATGGAAACTATCCGGGCTTTGCAAAAATTATTGATGAATATAGTGGTACTAAAGCTGCTAACCTTGCTTATTACTATGCAGGTATTTGCTACCTGAAAAAAGGTGAGTACCAAAAAGCCATTGACCATCTTGAAAGCTACAGTTCAAAAGACGAAGTCACCAGTGCTACTTCATTAGGAGCTATCGGTGATGCTTACAGTGAGTTAAAGCAATATGAGAAAGCCGCTGATTTTTACCAAAAGGCAGCTGATAAAAAATTGCAAAGCTTTTCGCCAATTTATTTAATGAAATTGGGTATGATTTACGAAGAGTTGAAAAAGAACGATAAAGCTATTGAAGCATACAATACAATTAAAACTGAATATAGTGATTCTCAGCAAGCTCGTACAATTGATGAGTACATTGCTCGCGCAGAAGCTAAGTTGTAATCAGTTGAATTGAAAGAGATTGAAAACGGTGAACGGTGTTTTAGCTGCTCACCGTTTTTTTATTTTAAAGTAAATATTTTTAATCATTAATTAACCATTTATCAAGATGGCTACAGCATATAAAAATCTTTCCGATTTTTCAGAATCAGAGGTTCCTTCTGCAGAAGGGTTTAAGTTTGGGATTGCGGTTTCTGAATGGAATCAAAAAGTAACCGGGGCATTGTTGCATGGCGCTATTGAAACGCTAAAAAAATATGGTGCTTCTGAGGAGCAGATAGTTGTTCATGCGGTACCTGGTACTTTTGAATTAAGTACCGGAGCGCAACTGCTATTAGAATATGGTGATTTTGATGCCGTAATTTGCTTGGGTTGCGTTGTTCAGGGTGAGACTCGTCATTTTGATTTTATTTGTGATGCGGTATCGCATGGTATTACAAACGTGGCTCTACAATATAAAAAACCAGTGATTTTTGGAGTTCTTACTACCGACAATATGCAACAAGCAATTGAGCGATCGGGTGGGCGTCATGGCAACAAGGGCGATGAAGCCGCTGTTACAGCAATTAAAATGGTTGAATTTGCTAAAAAAATGAAAAATTAATAACCAAAAGGCAAGTTTTACGTATAAATGGTTATGAAAAAATCAGTTCTACTGTTCATGCTTGCCTGTATATTAGCAGTGCCGGTACTAGAGGCTTGTTCCTCATATCAGTGTCCCGCCTATAGTTCGGTAAAAAAAGCAAAACCGGTAAAATCTAAAGGCAAAAAGAAAGATCGATTTAAGGACTAATTTTTGCATAGTATTTATAATCAGTAAACCTTATTTCGTTTTATTGATTATTCTGTTAAATTAATCAACTAAACTCATAGCTAATGAAACGTATTGCTATTCTCCTTCTCTGTGCATTTGTTGCAGGTACTGTTTTAGACTCTTGCCGCAGCGGCGAAAAATGTCCGGCTTACTCTACAGTTAAAAAAGGTAAAAAATCAAGATATTATTAATGAATTGGATTGAGCTGACTGCTGAAGTGCAATTGCAACAGATCAAGGCAAAAAAAAGTTTTAGTATTATTTTTAAGCACAGTAGCCGTTGTTCAATCAGCTTATTTGCTAAAAAACGATTTGAGCAGGATTGGACTGAATTACCTGCTGAAACTGAGCTATATTTTCTCGATTTGTTGAATTATCGCCCTGTTTCGGCAGCCATTGCTGAGATTTTTCAGGTGCATCACGAATCTCCTCAATTATTATTGATTAAGGATGGGGAGTGCATCTATGAATCGTCCCATGGTGAAATAAACGTTTCAGATACCCTGGAACAGATGATTATATAAGTAACAAAGCCCGGATTGTCCGGGCTTTGTTGATTATGGTAATTTGTTGAGAATAAGTTCAAAGTCAGTTTTATTAAGGCTATCTTTGTTGCCCTACTCAATTACATAATTATGACAGAAGCAGTTTTAGGATCACTTTCAACAGAGCTGATTGAATTGGAGAATAAGTATGGTGCACATAACTATCATCCTTTACCCGTTGTACTTGATAAGGGTGAAGGAGTATATGTTTGGGATGTTGAAGGTAAACGTTATTACGATTTTCTTTCTGCATATTCTGCCGTAAACCAAGGGCATTGTCACCCTAAAATTATCAGCACTTTAATTGAGCAAGCCCAAAAGCTTACACTCACTTCACGAGCGTTTTACAACAGTACATTAGGCGAGTATGAAAAATTTGTAACAGGGTACTTTGGGTTTGATAAGGTGCTTCCTATGAATACAGGAGCCGAGGCTGTTGAAACTGCAATTAAAATTTGCAGAAAATGGGCATACGAGAAAAAAGGTCTCGTCGAGAACTCTGCCCAAATTATAGTTTGTGAACAGAATTTTCACGGACGTACTACCACAATTGTATCTTTTTCAAGCGACAAGGGTGCCAATAAAAACTTTGGACCATATCCTGAGGGTTTTATCCGTATTCCTTATAATGATATTGATGCCTTGGCGAAAGCTTTAGAAAATCCTAATGTTGCCGGTTTCTTAGTGGAACCTATTCAAGGGGAAGCAGGTGTTTTTGTGCCTGATGAAGGTTACCTTACTAAAGCTCACTCGTTATGTAAGTCGAATAATGTGTTGTTTATCGCCGATGAGGTGCAAACCGGAATTGCCCGTACCGGTAAATTACTAGCATGCGACCATGAGAGCATTCATCCGGATGTATTGATTTTAGGTAAAGCCATTTCGGGAGGAGTACTTCCAGTGTCTGCTGTTTTGTGTAATGATGAAATCATGGAAGTTATTACCCCGGGAACTCATGGGTCTACTTTTGGCGGGAATCCGCTAGCCAATAAGGTGGCAATGGCTGCATTATCGGTAGTTAGAGATGAACAATTAGCTGAAAATGCAGAACGCTTAGGGAGATTGTTTCGTGCTGAGATGCAGAAGCTAGTGGATGAAACAGAGCTGTTAGTTTTGGTGCGTGGTAAGGGCTTATTAAATGCAGTAGTTGTGAACGATACAGAAGATAGTTCAACCGCATGGGAACTATGTGTACAGCTTAAAGAGAATGGGTTATTGGCAAAACCAACTCATGGAAATATTATTCGTTTTGCGCCTCCATTGGTTATGACTGAGGAGCAGTTGATGGAATGTGTGAACATCATCCGCAAAACTGTTTTAGCGTTTAAGAAATAAAAAACTAATTTTCTAAAAAATTAAAAACGGCAATTCAATACTGAGTTGCCGTTTTTTGATTACATAAAATTAACAGAATATGAAAAAGCTTGGTCTGATCGGTGGAATAAGCTGGGTTTCAACAGCCGATTATTACAAATTGATCAATGAAGGTGTAAATGAGCGTTTGGGTGGATTAAATTTCGCAGAATGCATGATTCACTCATTCAATTATGCTGATATCAAAAGAAATAATGATAATAATGATTGGGATAGCACCTTAAAAATGATTACTCAGGCATCATTAGGCTTGAAACTGAGTGGTGCAGAGGCAATTATTTTATGCGCAAATACAATGCATAAAATAGCTGATGATTTAGAGGAGATTATAGGCTTGCCTGTTATTCACATTGCAACAGAAACAGCCAATGTGATTCATCAGCTAGGAATCAAGAAAGTTGGATTATTGGGAACTAAGTTTACCATGGAGCTCGACTTTTTTAAAAATAAGTTATCGAATCAATCTATTGAAGCCTTGATTCCGGAAGTAGGGGACAGAGACTTTATTCAAGATACTATCTATTATGAACTTGGCAAAGGCATTGTTAAACAAGAAACCAAACAACGTTACATTTCAATAATTAACAATCTTATTCATCAAGGTGCTGATGGAATAATTTTAGGATGTACCGAAATTCCGTTAATTATTAAACAAGAGGATGTTAGCAAACCGGTTTTTGATACAACATTGATACATTCCAAGGCTGCAGTTGAATTTATTCTCTCTTAGTTAAATCGCTTGCTCTACCAATATTTCCAATAGTTCATTGAGGTATTTGCGGTCATTTGCTAAACGAGGGACTTTATGTTGTCCTCCCAGTTTACCTTTGCTTTTCATCCAAGTGTAAAACGTTCCACTTGGCGCAAGGTGTAACAACGGTCGGTGTAAAGCCATGTCTTTGTGTCGCTTAGCTTCATAGTCGGAGTTTTGCCTTTTAAGGTTTTCGTCCAATAGGTCTATAAAAGCCTCAATGTTTTCCGGCTGTTTTTCAAATTCAATGATCCACTCATGACCTCCATTTTCTTTTTCAGAGAAATAGATTGGTCCTGCAGTATAATCTTTGATAATAGAGTTGGTTGCTTTGGTAGCAGCAGTTAATGCTTGTTCAGCATTCTCAATAATTAGCTCTTCTCCAAAAGCATTGATAAAATGACGGGTTCTGCCAGTAATTTGTATGCGGAATGGATTTAAGCAAGTAAACCTAATCGTATCACCAATAAGATAGCGCCATAAACCACCATTGGTAGAAATAATAATGGCGTAATTTTTATTTAACTCAACTTCACTCAAATCCAACGTTTTGGCGAAAGGATTTCCATAATCTTCCATTGGCAAAAACTCATAATAAATACCGTAATCAAGCATTAACAACATATCATTGTTATTGCTTTGATCCTGGATGCCGAAAAAGCCTTCGGATGCATTATAGGTTTCCAAATAATACATTTCCTTTGAAGGAATGAGTTTGTGAAACTGATCACGATATGGAGTGAAGTTTACTGCTCCATGGATATATAGTTCAAGATTGGGCCAAACTTCCAACAAATTGGACTTTCCTGTAAGTTCTAGAATACGTTTGGCTAGAATCAATGTCCAGGTTGGTACACCGCTGATGTTTGTTACATCTTCATGCATGGTGGCATGCGCCATTTTTTCAATTTTGGCTTCCCACTCATCCATTAAGGCAATTGAGATGTCAGGCACACGTAAAAATTCTGCCCATATAGGAAGGTTCTGAATCAAAACAGCTGAAAGGTCACCATAGCAAGATTCGTCATTTAACTGATTAATCTGATGGCTGCCGCCCATTACAAGGCTTTTGCCAGTAAATATTTTTGTTTCAGGTCGATTATTGCAATAGATGGCCAGCATGTCTTTACCGCCTTTGTAATGGCATTCTTCCAGCGATTCTTCACTTACCGGAATAAACTTGCTCTTATCACTGGTAGTGCCTGATGATTTAGCAAACCATGTTATATTGCTGGGCCATAAGATATTTTTCTCTCCCTTCATCATACGTTCAATGAAAGGTTTCACTGAATCGTAATTCTGTATTGGAAAACGCTGTTTAAATTCTTGCGGACTGTCAATTGATTTAAAGTCATATTGTTTACCCCATTCGGTATTACGGGCCGTATTTACAAGATTAGAAAGCCATTCTTGCTGCACCTCATGAGGATATTTCATGAAAAGCTCAATCTGATGAATTCGCTTTTTCATGATCCATGAAACAATATTGTTGATGATTGACATTTCTTTTGTATGATAGTCCTTAAGTTACAAAACTTTGCTTCGTAATACGAAATTTCGACCAAGATAAACCCTGCGAACCTGTTCGTCTTCGGCTAACTCCTCTGCTGATCCCGATTTTAGGATTGAGCCTTCAAACAATAAATAAGCTCTGTCGGTAATAGAAAGAGTTTCCTGTACGTTGTGGTCGGTAATCAGGATGCCTATGTTTTTGGTTTTTAGTTTAGCCACAATGCTCTGAATCTCTTCAACGGCAATAGGGTCTACTCCTGCAAAAGGCTCATCTAACAAAATAAACTTAGGGTCAACTGCTAAACAACGTGCAATTTCGGTTCTTCTGCGCTCACCTCCCGATAGTAAATCACCTCTGTTTTTTCTAACTTTTTGCAAGCTGAACTCATTTAGCAAGTATTCTAATTTATCATGACGTTCTTCCTTGTTTAATTTCGTCATTTCTAAAATTGCCATGATGTTGTCTTCAACACTTAGCTTACGAAATACCGAGGCCTCCTGTGCAAGGTAGCCAATACCTTTTTGAGCCCTCTTATACATAGCGTCATAGGTGATTTCCTGGTCGTCTAGGTAAACATGTCCTTCATTAGGTTTAATAAGACCGGTAATCATATAAAACGAAGTAGTCTTCCCTGCTCCATTTGGTCCTAACAAACCGACAATTTCACCTTGTTTTACGTTAAATGAAACATGGTTTACTACTGTACGTTTTTTATATGTTTTCACCAGATTTTCGGCGCGTAACTCAAGCATGAACTCCTCCAAATCTCTCCCCAACGGGAAGGGTATTTTTAATACGTAATAACAATTTTAATACTTAGTTTGTCCCTATTTTTTAACTCCTGATAATTAAGGAGATGGAAAGACTTACTTTATATCTTTAATACTCAATTGAATGGTTGTTTTACCATTCCATGTGTTTTCTTCAATACTATAGCAAATATCAAAAGGAATACCCTTTCGAATGCGCTGATAATGTTGTCCTAAATTAAATCCTATGCAATCAAAGCTATAGCCTTCGGATTGTTGAACGGTAAATTTTAAATGATTATTGCCCACAATTTGCGGCTCAAATTTGCACCAAACATTTTTAGTGGCAAATATCGGTTTCATATTGCCAGGCCCAAAAGGAGCAAATTGCTTAATGATGCGCATCAGTTTTGGGGTAATATCACCCAGCTTTATATATTCATCTATCTCTATTTCCTGTGAAAGTGAACGTTCTTCAATGGTTGAAGAAACAACCTCCTCAAATTTCTGGATGAAAGCATCTACATTATCCAAGCTAATGGTTAGTCCTGCAGCATATTTATGCCCGCCGAACTGCTCAAGTAGGTCGCTGCAGGCGCCGATAGCCTCATGGATGTCAAAGCCACTTACCGAACGAGCAGAGCCAGTTGCTTTACCATTGGATTCAGTAAGAATGATGGTTGGGCGGTAATATTTTTCGATTAAGCGTGAGGCAACAATACCAATCACCCCTTTATGCCAGTTTGGAGAAAATAATACCGTAGATTTTTTGTTTTGTAGCTCGGGTGTATTTTCTATCATCGAAAGAGCCTCAACGGTGATGTTGTTGTCAAACTCTTTACGTTCGGTGTTTTTAAGATTTACAATCTGCCCTTTTTCTGTTGCCAACTCCGACGAACCCGAAATTAACAAGTGTACGGCATGCTTCGCGTCGTCAATCCGACCAGCTGCATTAATTCGCGGACCTATCTGGAAAACAATATCAGTAATGGTTAATTCTTCTTTTTGAGCAGAAAGATCTATTAAAGCGCGTAAGCCTTCGCAAGGGTTCTCATTCAACCGCTTTAAGCCGAAAAAAGCCAATGTTCTATTTTCACCAGTTATAGGTACAATATCAGAAGCAATGCTTACGGCTACCAAGTCGAGGAAATTTTCAAGGTAGCTAAAAGGCATATGATTCTTTTCGGCAAAGGCCTGAATCAGTTTAAAGCCAATGCCACACCCAGACAGCTCTTTGTATGGATATTCACAATCTTTTCGTTTAGGGTCCAGTACGGCAACTGCTGTAGGAATTTGCTCGCCAGGTAAGTGGTGATCACAAATAATAAAATCAATGCCTTTCTCAAGGGCATAATCAACTTTGTCAATTGATTTGATTCCACAATCCAAAGCAATTATTAAGCTGAAGCCATGTGCATTCGCATAATCTATGCCTTGGAAGGAAATGCCATAGCCTTCTTTATAACGATCGGGAATATAGTAGTCGAGATGATTGTAGAATTTGCGGAAGAAGCTATATACCAATGAAACGGAAGTTGTACCGTCAACATCGTAATCGCCATAAATCAAAATTTTTTCGTTCGATTTAATGGCAGCTTCAATGCGTTCAATTGCACTCTCCATATCCTTCATTAAAAAAGGATCATGAAGATGGTTGATGTCAGGCCTGAAAAAACACTTGGCTTCTTCAAAAGAAGTAATGCCTTGTCGCTCCAATAACTGGGCAATAATAGGGGAAACATTCAGCTCCTGAGTTAGTAAGTCAATTACTTCATTATTATAATCCGAATGTGTGATCCACCTTTTGTCCATAATTATTTCAAGGGGGTAAAAATAAGAGTTTTTACGGAATCTATTTTTTGTCCCAGAGGCTTAATTTATTTTACTTGGGCTTAATATGAATCATTTAGTTGATAAACAGAAGTGAGATGGTGATTTTGTGGAAAAAAAGAGAAAGTGGAAAGAAAAACTCTGAGTCTTTTTAGATGTTGGTTTCCCATGGAAATTTGTATGAAAATGCCAGGACTTGTTTAAGTTTTTGTTAACAGATTGTGGTTTTTGTTGGGTGAGTCTTATTGTAAATAGAGTTGAGTTAACTGTACTTCTTTGGTTTTGGGTATATTTTGTGGCGAATTGAATGTAATTCAGATGTGTAAAAATTTTATCTTTGCCGCATGCAATCGAAAATTGAAGGTTACATAGCGGAAATCAACGCATTTACTCCGGCCAATGCCGACGAACTAGAGCAGTTTCGGATTAAGTTTTTAGGTAGAAAAGGAATTATTGGTGATTTGTTTGAAGAATTTAAGCAAACTACCCCGGAAGAAAAGCGGGCTTTAGGTAAAGTATTAAATGAATGTAAGCAGGCGGCTGAAGCAAAAGTGCTTGAATTTAAAGAGCAGTTTGAAAATCATCAGCAACAGCAAAGTAGTATTGATTTAACCTTACCTGGGAATCCGGTGAATATTGGATCCCGTCATCCAATATCACTCGTGCGCAAAGAAATTGTTGAGATTTTTTCGCGCATTGGTTTCAATGTAGCTGAAGGACCGGAGATTGAAGACGATTGGCATAACTTTACGGCATTGAACTTCCCTGAAGAACACCCTGCTCGCGATATGCAGGATACCTTCTTCATTCAAAAAAATACAGGTTCGGATAAGGGAGATATTGCCCTTCGTACTCATACTTCATCAGTACAGGTACGTATGATGGAAAACGGTAAACCGCCGTTTAGAGCCATTATGCCGGGACGAGTGTTCCGTAATGAAGCTATATCGGCCCGTGCTCACTGTATCTTCCATCAGGTAGAAGGTTTGTATATTGACGAAAACGTTTCGTTTGCGGATTTAAAGCAAACGCTTTATTATTTCGTTCAGGAACTGTACGGCAAAGGTACAGAAGTTCGTTTCCGTCCATCTTTCTTTCCTTTTACCGAGCCATCGGCAGAAATGGATGTAACCTGTATGATCTGTGGAGGTAGCGGTTGTAATGTTTGTAAATACACCGGTTGGGTTGAGATTTTAGGATGTGGTATGGTTGATCCTAATGTGTTGGAGAATTGCGGCATCGACTCGAATAAGTATACCGGTTTTGCATTTGGTATGGGTATTGAACGAATTACCATGCTGAAATATCAGATCAAAGACCTACGACTGTTTTTTGAAAACGACGTTCGTTTCCTTAAACAATTCCAATCAGAAATTATTTAAGGATACCTGTAGATGGATGTTGATAAAATATCACTTAGTATAAAAAATGCAGCACAGCATTTATTTCGCCGTTATGGTTACCATAAAACCAGTGTGAATGAAATTGCAGCAAAGGCTAATTTGGCAAAAGCCACCATCTATAAATATTTTGAAAGTAAGGAATTGATCCTCAATGCAATTATCATGGATTATCTTGAAAAGCATATCCAGGAAATTGCAGATAGCGTTGATCCCAAGCAGTCAAAATTAAGTGTTGAAGAAATTTCAAGCCTTATATTAAAAACCAGCCGCCTAACTTACACTGCTTGTAATGAGTTTATCGGCTGGGATTTTATTCGTGAATCGGCAAATGCACAAGCTTTTCTTAAAAATCTTTCCACAGAGATTGAAAGTCTCATAATGGATTTGGTAATGAGGGTTCGTAATGTCGAAGATAAAAGTGACCAGGCACGTCGTATTCAATTTTTAGTAACCGCCAGTAAAAGCATTGTGTTCTCCTTTGCCTTTACATCTGTTTCGGATGCTGATGTGAAAAAAAATTTCATTGCCTTCCGAAATGAAATCCTTCCTTATTTAATCAGAGGAGCTTTTGCATAAGTTTGTTGCATAGGTAAGTGTAATTGTTACACCATTTTTACAAATATACCGTTTTGGTTTTTGGTATAAATGTTTTATTTTTGCAGCATGAAATAAGCTCATTTCATTATGAGGCGAGAATTAAAAGACTTCTCACAAGAGCTTGAACAAAAAATTGAGCTTTATAATAAAACAAAGTGTAGCTTTTCCCGTTTCATAATTAGACTTTTCAAATTGTAAAGTTTCATAGATAAATTGGTTTAGGTTGAGCCCCGTATAGTAGAAATGCTGACGGGGTTTTCTTTTATGGTATATTCAGTTTGCCTTTAAAAGATGATTCGAGTTTTTCTTAGCTTAAACTAACAGTTTAACCACAGTCTTAAAAATTGTATTTTTGCAGCCTGATGGCAAAAAAGAAGTTTGAACCCTATATTGCAGAGGGAGTAGAAATAGTTGACATTGCACACGATGGACGTGCAATTGGTAGACACAATGATCGGGTAATTTTTGTTGATAAAGCAGTACCTGGCGATGTAGTGGATATTAATGTAACCTACAGAAGGAGACAGTTGTTTGAGGGGAAGGTAGATGTTTTGCATAAACCTTCTGAATATCGCGCCCAGCCTTTTTGTGAACATTTTGGTATTTGTGGTGGTTGCAAATGGCAACATTTAACCTATGAAGGTCAGTTAAAATATAAACAAAAGCAGGTTGTAGACGCCCTGGAGCGCATTGGAGGTTTAAGTACGGAAACACTTACTCCGATATTGGGTTCAGAAAAAACAGCGTATTACCGCAACAAAATGGAATTCACTTTTTCCAATAAGCGATGGCTTACGGAAGAAGATATGGACAATCGTCACAACCTGGAGCAGACCGAAGCTTTAGGCTTCCATGTTCCGCAACGTTTCGATAAGATTATTGATATTGAACATTGCTATTTGCAGCAAGATCCTTCCAACTCAATCAGAAATGCAGTAAGAAGCTATGCCTTGGAACATAAACTCGAATTTTATGATCTTAAAGAGCATCATGGTTTTTTACGTAATCTAATCATTCGTACTGCCAGTACCGGCGAGCTGATGGTGATTGTTGTTTTTGCCAGAAACGATGAGGATACTATTAATGGCTTGATGAATTATATTGATAACCATTTCCCTCAAATAACTTCATTGTTATATATCGTTAATCAAAAAAGGAATGATACCATTTTTGATCAAGAAGTGATTACCTTTAAAGGTAACGATCATATTTTTGAAGAAATGGAGGGGATTAAGTTCAAAATTTCTCCTAAATCTTTCTATCAAACCAATTCGGAACAAGCCTATAATCTATATAAAATAGCACGCAATTTTGCTGATTTTAAAGGCGATGAATTGGTATACGACTTATATACAGGCGCCGGAACTATTGCAAACTTTGTTGCCCGAAAAGTAAAACAAGTAATAGGGGTTGAGTATGTGCCAGATGCCATTGAAGACGCCAAAATCAATTCTGCCATAAATGGAATTGATAATACTTTGTTTTATGCAGGCGACATGAAGGATGTGCTTAATGCTGAGTTTATTGCCCAGCATGGCAAGCCTGATGTGGTAATTACCGATCCGCCAAGGGCTGGTATGCATGCTGATGTGGTTGCCCGTATTAACGAAATGGAGCCCGAAAAGATTGTGTACGTAAGTTGTAATCCGGCCACGCAAGCTCGTGACTTAGCTTTATTAAGTGAAAAATACGAAGTTGCGAAAATTCAATCGGTTGATATGTTCCCACAAACCATTCACGTTGAGAATGTAGTATTGCTAAAAAGAAAATAATGAACTACATAATGAGGGCAGACTCATTCAGAATAGTATTATGCAGTTAGAAAACGAACAACAACCCCAAGGTCCGAGTCCATTAATTGGTTTGGAAAAGGATCTTAAATTATATAATGAGGCAATTAAAGAAGTAGCGCTTGATATTATTGAGGCTAAATTTTCGGATTTTCCAATTTTTGTAGCACATCAGCATGAAGTAAGTCTGGGACAAACTATCCTGAGCAGCAAAGAGCTGAAGACCTCATGGAATATTAATGCTTCAACGCTTGAAGAGTTTACTGAGAAGAATATTATTGCAAAAGAGCGTCAGGAATATTTTGTGAACAACTACAAAGACCCTAAACAATACATGTGCTTATTTGTAGTAATTCCTGAAGGGGCTAATTTTGTTTTTTATCCGTATAAGTAAACCTATTGGCAATTGCACTATTTACCGTTATTTTTAACTCCTAAATTTTACTCATGAGTGATAAAATAAAGATTCTCGATAAAAAACAGATACAGCAAAAAGTTGATCGTATAGCGTATCAGATTTTTGAAGATAACTTTGATGAAAAGGAGATTGTTCTTGCAGGTATCGTTCCGCGTGGGAACACTTTGGCTGCCCGTTTAAAAAAGGTTATTGAATCAATAGGAGATATAAAAGTAACATTGGTAAATATTGAGTTGGAGAAAACCAGCAGCTCGTTAAATGCCAAAACCGATCTTCCTATTGAAGAATGCGCCAATAAAGTAATTGTAGTGGTTGACGATGTGCTGAATACTGGTCGTACATTAGTGTACGGACTAGGAATATTTCTTAATATTCCAACCAAAAAAGTGCGTACTGTAGTATTGGTTGATAGAAGTCATAAGCTTTTTCCTATACACAATGATTTTGTAGGGCTGGAACTTTCAACGGTTGCTCAAGAACATATTGATGTGGTTTTGGGCATTGAAGGTCAGGAAGATGCCGTATACCTTGTTTAAAATTTAAACCATAGTTTATTCTATGGGCTATGGTTTCTTTTATATCCCAATAAATTTTATGAACAATTATAAATTTACCGTTACCGAGCGTTTTATGCGTTACGTTCAGGTTGATACTCAATCTGATCCGCATTCAACAGCCGCACCTACTACCCAAAAACAGAAAAATCTAAGCCGCATTTTAGTTGAAGAGCTAAAAGCAATGGGCATTGATGATGCTCATTTAGATGATTTCGGCTATGTATATGCAACCATTCCTGCTACGAGTGAAAAGAATGTTCCGGTTTTGTGTTTTTGTTCACATGTAGATACTTCGCCGGATTGTAGCGGAGCCGGAGTTAAGCCAATCATTCATAAAAATTATCAAGGACAAGATTTAGTGTTGCCTGATGATCCTTCTCAAGTTATAAAAAAAGCAGATCATCAAGATTTGGCCGAACAAATTGGCAATGATATTATTACCGCCAGTGGAACTACCCTTTTAGGAGCCGATAATAAAGCCGGTGTAGCTGAAATCATGGATGCTGCCAATTATTTTATGCAACATCCAGAAGTAAAACACGGTAAAATTCGCATTCTATTTACTCCCGACGAAGAAGTTGGTCGTGGGGTGAATAATGTGGATATGAAAAAACTGGGCGCCGATTTTGGGTACACAATGGACGGTGAGACTTTAGGTTCGCTTGAAAACGAGACCTTTTCGGCTAATGGCTTAACGTTGTTAATTCATGGTGTAAGCTCACATCCGGGTTTTGCTAAAGGCAAAATGGAAAGTGCTATTAAAATTGCTTCTGAAATTGTTGCTGCTTTGCCAAAAGGTCATCTCTCACCTGAAACTACAGAAGGTAAAGAAGGCTTTGTGCATCCGGTAGAGATCGGTGGGACTGTTGAAGAATCGAAAGTATCTTTCATTATCAGAGATCATGTGACAGCTAATTTGGCTAAACATGAAGGTGTAATTAAACAAATTGCTGATCAGGTGATTGCCAATTATCCGTTTTCAAAATATGAGATCAAGGTTACTGAGCAGTACAGAAACTTTAAAGAGGTCTTGGATCAGTATCCTCAAGTAATTGAAAATGCTTTAGAAGGAATTCGCCGTAGCGGTATGGAACCTAAATTACAAAGTATCCGAGGCGGTACCGATGGTTCTCGCTTGTCATTTATGGGATTGCCTTGTCCTAATGTTTTTGCAGGGGAGCACGCTTTCCACTCTAAACACGAATGGGCCTCAGTGCAAGACATGCAAAAAGCCGTTGAAACCATTGTGAATATTGCCAGCGTTTGGGAAGAAAAAGCTTAATTAATATAGTTTGATAATTGGGGAGTTTGAAGTGAATTTGCGATGATGCATCATTTTCAAATTTCCCGATTTTCAAATTAGCTTATCCTGTTTTTCAATCCAACTCAACGCTAATCGTATTTTGTGATAGGCAATTTCTCCCTTTAAAAAATCAAAATAGTCTTTTAACTTATTACTTTGTCCTAGGGCTTTCTGAGCCAGTTTTACCCGCTCTATTTCTTCCATGGAAATAAATTGCCTTAAATTAATTGGACTTCCATTGAGGTACAGCGTAGAAATGTGTGAGTAAACGGTGGTTAAATGGATGTTTCGAAGTTTTGAAATATCTTCGGGTGAATGATTATGTTGCAGCAAACGGAATGTTTCCTTGAGTGTATCCGTTTTTTCGCGAGGAGTTACAGTGTTTTTATACTGATGACGGCTTATTAATTCAATAAATTTCCGTCCGTACTTTTCTAGCTTACGTTGGCCAACTCCTTGAATTGCCAAAAAGGCGATTTCTGTTGTAGGCTTTTCCATAACCATTCTTTCCAGCGTAGCATCACTAAAAATTGCGTAGGCCGGTACATCCTCTTGTTCAGCAAATTCTCTTCTTAAACGGCGCAAAGTATCAAATAATTTTTCGTTAGCCGTTTGAGTAGGAATATGTGTCTCTTCATCAAGGCTCAATGTGTGTTTTTTAATTTCCCGAATCAAAGGATATGCTAATTCGGTCGTTTTTTTTCCAAAAAGAATTTCTTTGCCAAGACTGGTAGCTTTTAAACTAAATCCTTCATCATAAACCATTTCTAAAAGCCCTAAACTTAGCATTTGCATAATAAATTGTTGCCAATGTGGAAAGCCTACATCACTTCCAATTCCATAGGTTTTAATTTTATCATAGCCTTTTTCAATGATCTCTGATTTATTCGAACCTCTTAAAACCTCAATAAGCATATTGATACCTATGGGCTCATTAATTCGAAGTAAGGCTGATAAAGCTTTTTGAACTAAAATGGTTCCGTCAAATCGGCTGCGAGGTTTTTTACAAACATCACAATTGCCGCAATCTTGCTCCAGATTTTCTCCAAAGTAATTAATTAGGATTCTGCGCCGGCAAAGATTTGCCTCTGCAAATTGTTGTATCCTCCTCAGTTTTTCAATGTTTAGCTCGCGCTGTTGGCTTTGTTCCGCAAATTGAGTCAATAACACCAAATCGCTTAAGCTATAATAAAGAATAGTTTCACTCTTTAATCCATCTCGCCCCGCACGGCCAATTTCCTGATAATAGCTTTCGATATTTTTAGGCAGATTATAATGAATAACCCAACGAACGTTCGACTTATCTATACCCATTCCAAAGGCAACTGTGGCACAAACCAACTGAACCCGGTCATTGATAAAGTCATCTTGAGTCTCATTACGTTCATCTGCGTTCATGCCGGCATGATAGGCTGCGGCGTTTATTGAATGTCCCCGAAGTTTTTCAGCCAGTTCTTCTGTAATCTTCCTGCTCAAACAGTAGATAATGCCTGATTGATTGGGTTTTCGTAAAATGAAATCAATGATTTCGAAGTCCTTTTCTCGCGTTTTAACGCCCATTTTTACGTTCAAACTTAAGTTCGGCCGATCAAAAGATGCGATAAAGGTATTAGGTCTTTTTAAGCTTAGTTGTTTGATAATGTCCTTTCGGGTTACTTTATCAGCTGTGGCTGTTAAGGCTATTATTGGAATTGTCGGAAAGCGTTCTTTAATGACATTGAGTTGAGTGTATTCCGGGCGAAAATCATGTCCCCATGCAGAAATGCAATGAGCCTCATCAATGGCAAATAATTTAATGTTGAACTCAGACAACATGGCCATGCTCGATTTTAGTTTCTCTGGAGAAAGGTAAAGTAGTTTAATGCTGCCGTTTAAGCATTGTTCTATTATGGTTTCTTCTTCAGTAAAATCCTGGCTGCTGTTTAGATAAGCGGCACCTATGCCATTAATCCGTAGAGCATCCACTTGGTCCTTCATTAATGAAATAAGCGGCGAAATGACAATGCATAAACCTTCCATGATTAGGGCTGGAACCTGATAGCAAATGGATTTTCCACCACCGGTTGGCATCAAAACCAAGGTGTCTTTTTTATCAAGAATGGATTGTATTACTTCGTTTTGTAGCGGCCGGAATTCATCGTAACCAAAATAAGCCTTCAATGCAACACGGGCCTGTTCAATCATAGTGCAAAAATGCTGTTTTGAGTAAATAAACGAAATGATGAAGGCTGATTTTTTTAACCTTAGCGTAATTCTACCTAAATTTTATTTTGCGTAATACTACTTAAAAAGGATTCTTTTTTGTATACTATTTTTGTGCTTTCTTTTAAGGCTGTTTCTTAAAAGGTTAATTTGTAATTTGTTAGTTAATATAATACTGTGCCATGAAAAAAGTATTTAAAGTTCTGGGTGTTATTTTTCTGTTCCTTATTATAAGTATAGCAGGATTAGGTGTGTATGTAAAAACCGCATTGCCCAATGTTGGACCTACACCTGAAATGAAAGTTGAGCTAACTCCTGAGAGGATTAAAAGAGGGGAATATTTAGCCAACTCTGTAATGGTTTGTATGGACTGTCATAGTACACGGAACTGGGCTGAATTTTCTGGTCCGATTATGCCTGGCACGTTGGGCAAAGGAGGGGATGAGTTTAATCAGAAAATGGGATTTCCGGGGAGATATTTTGCTTCTAATATTACCCCTGCCGGTATTGGCAATTGGACAGACGGTGAAATTTTTCGAGCAATAACGGCCGGGGTGAAGAAAGACAATCAGCCTATTTTTCCAGTTATGCCCCATGCTAATTATGGTCAATTAGATGAAGAAGACATAAAAGCAATAATTGCCTACTTACGCTCATTGCCAGCTATTGAAAATGTTGTGAGCCAATCTGAGTCAGATTTTCCGATGAATTTCATTATAAATACAATACCGGTAAAAGCCAATTTACAAAAGAGACCTCTGTCAACTGATGCGGTACAATACGGTAAGTATTTGGTAACAGCGGCAGCTTGTTATGATTGTCACACTCAGTTTGATAACGGTGAGTTTGTGGAAGGTATGGGTTTTGGAGGAGGTAGGGTGTTTGAGTTGCCAGGAGGACAATTATCAACATCAAACATTACTCCAGATAACAAAACCGGTATTGGCTTATGGAGTAAGGAGCAATTTATTAATCGATTTAAAACCTATGTTGATAGTATCGCTGCGCACCAAAAGGTTGGTCCGTCTGATTTTAATACAGTAATGCCTTGGACAATGTTTTCACACATGAAAGACGAGGATTTAGCTGCTATTTATACCTATTTACGAACGGTTAAACCGATAAATAATCCGATAGTGAAATTTAAGCCAAGGAGTTGATTTTGTACAGATTTTAATTTTCCGTCTGACAACTTTTTTAAAAGTCGTTCGGACGGAATTTTTATGCAGGGCTATTGAATACTTAGTTGTTTGATTAGAGTATCAGCATTAATACTTAGTCCATCTACTGTCAATTGAGCCTGATTATAAAAAGGTTCACGGAGAGCTAAACGCTCTTCAATAAATTTTATAAGGTCATCTCCTTTTAATCCTTTAATTAAAGGGCGTTCTTCCTTTGCATTCTCCAGCCGCTGTGCAATAGCTTTGGGTGAGAGCTTTAGGTAAATGGTTTGACCGTTTCGGTTCATCCATTCAAGGTTATTATGAAAACAAGGGGCGCCCCCTCCAGTTGAGAGCACAAATTGTTCTGGAAGTATATGCTTTTGTAGCACGTCTTTTTCCAACTCCCTGAATTTTTCCTCACCATTTTTAGCGAAATACTCTGCAATGGTGCCACCTGTAATTTCTTCAATTAAATGATCAAGATCTAAAAAAGGAAGATTCAGTTTCTTAGCAAGCCTCTTACCTAAAGTAGTTTTTCCGGCTCCCATGAAGCCGATCAGAAATATTTTCAAAAGATTATCGATTTTAGATCTTCAAGTTCAATTATCTCACCCTAACACGTGGATCAAGAATGCCGTAAAGTACGTCTACCAAAATATTCAACACCACAAAAATAAACCCACAGAAAAGTATGGAGCCCATTACAACCGGAAAATCGGCTAAGCCAAGAGCGTCAACTGTTGCCTTTCCCAGGCCGTTATATCCGAAAATGTATTCGATGAAAAATGAACCTGCAATTAGAGAGGCAAACCATCCCGATATTGCTGTAACTACCGGGTTTAGGGCGTTGCGCAAAGCATGCTTCATCACCACGGTATAATTGTTTAATCCTTTTGCCTTAGCCGTACGGATGTAATCCATGGCAAGTACGTCGAGCATTGCACTTCGGGTAAGTTGAACAATAATTGCCAATGGGCGCAAACCTAAGGTAATCATCGGTAGCCAAAGGTTTTTTAAGCTAAGCACTTCTCCTTTGAATGGATCGTAATTGTGTAAACTACCCGACATGTTTAATCCCGTGTAATCACTCAAAACAAACCCAAATAACCAGGCTATAATAATGCCAGCAAAAAAAGACGGTGCCGAAATGCCTATAATGGAAAATCCAATTGAAACTTTATCAATCCAGCTGTCTTTATTTATTGCCGAAATAACTCCTAATGCTATTCCTAATATTGAGGCGAAAAGCATTGAGGTAAATGCCAAAACCAGTGTATTCGGAATGGTTTCTTTCAGTATTTCTGAAACTTCCTTTTTAGTTTGATAAGAGCGACGTAAATAAGGCCATTTTAGTGCAATCGCGTCTTCTTTGCCTACCGGCAAAAGTTGTATATAGTTGTATTTTGCTTGTGAAGCCGAGTCGGTAGGGTGTAAGCCAATGGGTGAAATATCATTTAAAAATAAGGCAAACTGTACAGGCATTGGTTTGTCCAAACCAAGTTCTTTACGTACTGCTTCCAGCGATTGCACATCGGAGCGTTGTCCCATGGTCATACGTGCAGGATCGGCAGGTAAAATATTGAATAGGAAAAACACCGCTACCACGATGCCTAGCATAACCAACAGACCGTAAAATGTTTTATTGAGTATATATGAAAGCATTTAATCAATTACTTGGCCGCCGAATTTAATGAAAATTAAGGCAGAAATGAATCTGGGATGACAGTTGCTCGCATAAAACTTTATAAACCTGATTATTGTCAGTTTTTATTAGGTTAAGTTCTTTGATTTTTGTGGTATTGGAATGTAAAAACACATGAATCATAGTCTTATACAAAAATATAATGTTCCGGGGCCTCGCTATACTAGTTATCCAACAGTTCCCTACTGGGAGGAGAACAACTTTACTACTAAGGGTTGGGAACAATCTGTTTTAGCAACTTTTCTAAAGAGCAATAATGACGACGAAGGGATTAGTCTATATGTCCACTTACCTTACTGCGAAAGTTTATGCACGTTTTGTGGTTGTAATAAACGAATTACAACCAACCATAGTGTTGAAGAGCCATATATAAATGCTTTGTTAAGAGAATGGAGCCTGTACTGCAAGCTGTTTCCTTCTCGCCCAAAAATTAAAGAGATTCATTTGGGAGGGGGAACACCAACCTTTTTTAAACCGGAAAATCTGCAAAGATTAATCAACGGATTGTTCCTTTATGCCGACCGTACCCCAGAGTGGGAATTTAGCTTTGAAGGCCATCCGAATAATACCACAAAAGAGCATCTGCAAACTTTGTTCAGCTTGGGATTTAGGCGAGTAAGTTTTGGAGTGCAGGATTATGATCCGGTGATTCAGAAAGCAATTCATCGCATTCAGCCGTTTGCAAATGTTGAACGCGTGCATAACTGGGCTCGTCAAATTGGTTATACTTCCATTGGGCATGATCTTGTGTTTGGCCTCCCAAAACAAACCCGCTTGAGCATTGCCGAAACAATTGCTAAAACTAATTTGCTAAGGCCCGATAGGCTGGCTTTTTACAGTTATGCTCATGTGCCTTGGTTAAAAGGTAACGGCCAACGCGGCTTTGATGAAAATGATTTGCCAAAGGATGATGATAAAAGAGTGCTATATAATTTAGGAAAGCTGCTTTTTGAAGAAAACGGTTATATAGAAATTGGAATGGATCATTTTGCATTAAAATCGGATAGTCTTTATCAATCGTTAACAGAGAAAAAGCTGCACCGGAATTTTATGGGATATACATCTTCCAAAACGCAATTAATGATTGGGCTAGGCGTTTCGGCCATTAGCGACTCATGGAATTCCTTTGCTCAGAATGTTAAGACCATCGAAGAGTATTATGAATTAATTTCCAAAGATGAACTTCCGGTCTTTAGAGGCCATAAATTAACTGATGAAGATTTGATTGTTCGAAAACATATTCTAAATCTGATGTGTCAGTTAAAAACCGAATGGAGTGAGTCTCAAGCTCAATTTAAAGAATTGCCGGAAGTGGTTTCAAGATTAGAAGAAATGGCTGCAGATGGGCTGCTTCACTTTGTAAAAGATGGAATTGAAATAACACCTGAAGGAGTGCCTTTTGTAAGGAACATTTGTATGGCTTTTGATTTACGTATGATCCGTAACCAACCTGAAACCCGTTTGTTTTCGATGACGGTTTAATATTGAATTGAAAAGGAGTGGTTAACTAATAGTTTAACTCTTTAGGAAATCGATCTGCAACTAGATTAAGTTGAATGGCGTGCTCTAAAAATGCTTTTAAGCCTGCAAGTACTAAGGTAAATCCTTCAGTAGAATCACGTACCTGATTGATTATTTCTTCGGTGGTACCCTTAAATCCGCTATTGATAATACTAACAAAGGTTAACTCGTTGTTTAAAGGTTTAAAGTTCCATTCAACTTTTGTGGTGTTGTCATAGTTGCCCCAATCAATTACAATTTTACTGTTGGGTTCAATAACTTTTACTTGAACGGGTATTGTAAAGCTATACATCTCCCATGTCCATTGGACTTCGTTATGTTCATCCAGTCGTCCGGAGCCCTTAGTGAACCAAAACTTGGATGTGATGGCAGGGTTAATGATTGCTTCAAAAACCTCTGAAACAGGTTTGCGGATTAGCATTTCAGCTTTTGCAAAATTTTGTGTGGTCATAGCTTAAGGGGTTAATTAACAGGCTGATATCTTAGTAAAACTACTCCGCTTTTAAAAGAATGAATGGAGGTGAGTTTTAGGTTTAATTGTTTGTTTATTTCGTTGAAAATTGGAGTTCCAGCTCCTAATGCAACAGGATCGATCATGAACTGGTATTCATCTATAAGACCATGTTCAGCAAACTGAGTAACAATACTTCCGCTGCCCAATATGGTAAAGTCTTTGCCATCTGACTCCTTCAGTTTGCGTATTTCGTCAACAATGTTCTCGCTTATTAGTCTGGTTTTGTTCCAGGTAACAGATTTTAATGATCGTGAGAAAACGATTTTTTCAGCATTATTCATTCCTGTCGCTACTTTTGGATCGTTCTCCATTGCCATTGGAGTTGGCCAATAACTGGCCATCAGCTCATAAGTGATGCGTCCAAATAATAAACAATTATCGGCTTGCAAGCTATTGGCTGCAAATTCATTTTCTTCAGGGCCGTGTTTGTGCCAGCTGATATCACCATGTTGGTCTTTGTAAAAGCCATTTAGGGATATAAAGTTAAAGACAGATAGTTTTCTCATAGAATTTAAATGAGGTTTAATTTAGTCATAATCAGCTAGAAAATTAATATGTAATTCTTGCCAATAAAAACGGCCAGTAAGTTCAAACTCACTGACCGTTTTAATATTGTTTGACCGGAAAACTACTTTTTAAAACACATTGTTTCTAGTTCTTCAATGCTTGGTAAGTTGCGGAAATGCCATTTGTTAATCACGGTGCCGTTTTTCATTAACAATACTCCTGGGTTAGCTCGTACCATTGATTTAAGCGGAACTGCATCGGCGTAAAAGAACTCATAATACAGGTTGTTTTCATGACGGAAATTGTCTGCATTTAATGGCGTTGCTGAGGTTAAAGCCAAGGTGCGAGCATGATACTTTTCAGTCATCAATGTGAGCTGGTTTAATTTTTCTTGTACTCCTTTATTGGCATTGTCTAAATCATACTCAATGATCCAGAAAGAGTACTGTGGGTCTTCAAGAACTACAGAGGTTGCATCGTTTCCGTCTTCGTCATTAATCTTTAAGTCGCGAATCGGAACCTTATATCCTTCCTTAACCAAAATAGGGTCCGATGCTTTTACATATTCCCAATCAGGGTTTTCATAAATTTTGGAAGCTATATATTGCTTGTCGTCCAACTCTTTAAGTTCGCCTGTCTTTTTGTTTTTTAACGTGTAAATGATCTTGTATTCATCTGCCGGTGCCCCTTCTGGGGCTTTCATTAATGAAGGTAGGTTATTGCCGATTTTATATGGAAGAAAATCAACAAAAGGTAAGTTTTGGTAGGTATAAATCCCAAATCCAAAGCTAAATAAAATAGCAAGAGCTAAGGTAATCCATGATCCTTTTTCGCTGAAAAGGGCCTTGATTTTATCCGTGTTGAAGAAGATGATCATAATCATCAGTAATAAAATCAAATCCTTGGTAAACGACTGCCAAGGGGTTAAAGGAATGGCGTCGCCAAAACAGCCACAGGTTTTTACTACATCAAAGTAGGCTGAATAGAAGGTTAAGAAACTAAAAAATACAATAAGTAAAAGCAGTCCCCAAGCAGTCTGTTTAATTTTTACTCCAAACAATAAGGCAATACCCATTATAATTTCCAGTGCACATAAAAAAATGGCCAAGGCTAGTGCAAAAGAATTTAAAAAAGCAAGGTGAAAGACTTCAAAATACTCTTCGAGTTTATACGAAAAGCCTAAAGGGTCGTTTTGTTTTACTAACCCGGAGAAAATAAACAGTAAACCGACAAAGATGCGGCAAAAGTTGGTTAGGTATTTCATGTTTTGGTTGATAGTTAAGGGTTGTTCATGGTTCATAAATGTACAAGTTGCTATGAGCTATGAACATTCAATTTGATGAGCGCAAATACAGCATAGTTAATCATATCCTGATAGTTGGCTTCAACACCTTCAGAAACCAGGGTTAAACCTTTATTATCCTCAATTTGCTTAACGCGTAAGATTTTCATTAAGATTAAATCAGTTAATGAACTTACACGCATTTCGCGCCATGCCTCACCATAGTCATGATTTTTGTCTTGCATCAAGGCTTTGGTTTCGGCTATTTTAAGGTTGTACAATCGCTCGGTTTCATCAAATGGCAACTCCAGCGGATCGTTTTCAGTAAGTTGTAACTGAATTAAAGCAATAACACAATAGTTGATAATGCCGATGTATTCGGGAGCGATACCCTCGTTCACCTTGCTTATTTTTTTTTCTTCCAGGGTGCGAATGCGCTGTGCTTTGATAAAAATTTGATCGGTAATAGATTCGGGGCGGAGAATACGCCAGGCGGTGCCATAATCTTTAGCTTTTTTTAGAAACAGCTGTTGGCACTGTGCTATAACCGAATCGTACTGTGTTCCTGTAGTAGTTTGCAATTCTTAACTTTTTAAGAGTATTAGTTTAAATATCTAACCAGCATGTTATACTATTTATCGTTTTTGTACATTGTTTAAATGCAGGTTATCTTTATACAGTGATATGTTAAAAGGCAAAAATACATTTTTTTCGAAGCGAACAACCCTTAATTGCAATGGTCAGTTGGTTGACTTGTCAGAGCCTAAGGTTATGGGCATCCTGATGGGGGTAAATATATTTCTGTAAATGAATCTTTACATCGATGTGAACAATTGCTAACCCAAGAGCTTGTGATAATCATCAATACATAGCCCATTGCCATGCCGCTAGCTTTCCTGGACCGAATGAAATTGATGAGTTTCAAGAGCTGCATTATCCAGCCATAATGAAAGCAATTAAAGAGAGCGGATTTAAGGATACGTTGCCTAGAAGTTTATTTCCAAACAAACCGAAAAAAATTGGCGCTTAAAAAAGCTATATAAAATTGTGCTGTATAAGAAAGTACACTAAAACTGAAAATCAACAGAGAAAAGAGTAAGGTTTGCCCGGTCAATGAAAGCAAATTTTTAGGTTACACCATTCAAGGTGATGGTCGGTTAACGATTGCCGAACAAAGCAATAAAAGCCAATTTACGCTAGAGGATATAGCCAACAAGCTAAATCCCAAAATCAGAGGTTGGATAAACTATTTATGGGACAATAAGCCGAAGAAGTTTGAGTCCGGTGTTCTACTATCTGCATCAACAAGCCATAAGTTGGGTTCTGAACAAGTACACTCGTTTTAGAGGAAGCAAACTTAAAGCTATTGCCTGGCTCAAGATGATTGGAAAGTCATATCCTAACTTATTCTATCATTGGGGATTATGATACAAGCTGTTCTGAAGATAATAAAAGAACAACCCGACTGAATGCGAAGAGCCGTATGACGGGAGACTGTCACGTACAGTGCTGTGAGAGGTTTAGGGGTGAAATCCCCCTTTACCTACTCGACTATAATCTTGCGTTGCTGTATCTAAACTATCGGTAACGAGTTGTTTCAGAAATGCATTTACGCTTTATAAAATAATTAATAATTAGCTTTTTTGAACTTCAATTGCGCTGAGTCCCTTCGGCCCTTTTTCTGTTTTGAAAGTCACCTTATCATTTTCTTTAATTGGGCTGATAAGGTTGTTGACATGCACAAAAATACTTTCCTGCGTTTGGTGATCCTTAATAAATCCAAACCCTTTTGATTCATTAAAAAAGGTAACTGTTCCTTTTCTGCTTTCTTGTGTTAAATCAATAGCTTCAGTTCTGGCAACAGCAATTTGAATGTCTTCAGAATTTATTTTCACCTTTTTTGTAGGATCTGGAGGGGAAGAGGTAATATTGCCAAACTCATCAACATAGGCCATCATGTTTTCAAGGCTTTTGCCCTTGCTCGAATTGGCTTTGCGCTCTTCTTTCTTTTGCTCTTTGTCTTTTTGCTTTTTTAATCGTTTTTTCTCGTTTTCTTTCTTACTAAATGTTTCTGAGGATTTACCCATAATTCTGATTTTGTTTCGTTGTTTGCGGATCTTCCGCAGTGCAAAGGTAGGTTTTTTTTATTCGTAAGTTTTTGATTTTTAGAAAATTAAATTGTTTGGTAAAAATGGTGAGCATGCCGTTCAGGCTATTGTTATACAAATCAGGGCATTAATGACCATTTTCATCAAGAACAAAATTTTAAAAATGTCAATTTCGACTGTTTTCAATTGATTTATTTAATTTAGGCCGAGAACTAGCCTTTTAATGCACAATAGCCCATTTTTTGATAAGCATAGAACCCTGAATTGCGGCGGCCGGCTGCTTGTTTTGTCCGATCCTAAAGTAATGGGGATTTTAAACATTACCCCCGATTCATTTTTTGACGGAGGGAAATATAATTCGGTAAATGCATCATTACAACGTTGTGAGCAATTACTAACCGAAGGAGCTGATATAATTGACTTGGGAGCATACTCTACTCGCCCAGGGGCAGCTGTTATTTCCGAAATGGAAGAAATAGAACGAGTGCGGACAGTTTTGCAAGAAATCTGCCGGCAATTTCCCCAAGCAATTATCTCCATTGATACATTCAGGGCTGAAGTTGCCCGGGTGGCTGTAAATGAGGGAGCCGCTTTAATTAATGACGTGTCAGGAGGAGAGTTGGATGAGAAAATGTTTGAAACGGTTGGTTTATTAAAAGTTCCTTATATACTAATGCACATGCGTGGTACCCCTGATACAATGCTGCAATTAACGACGTACGATGATTTATTAAGTGAAATAATCCGTTATTTTTATGAAAAGGTCGCTCGTTTAAGGACATTAGGGGTGAATGATATTGTGTTGGATCCAGGTTTTGGTTTTGCTAAAACAGTTGAACAGAATTATAAACTTATGGCTCATTTGGATGATTTTAAAATCTTTGATTTGCCTTTACTTGTAGGTGTTTCACGTAAGTCAATGATTTATAGATTGCTGCAAACTGATTCGCAGTCGGCATTAAATGGTACATCAATATTAAATATGGTTTCATTACAGCAAGGAGCAAACATTTTAAGGGTGCATGACGTAAAAGAGGCCGTTGAGGTGGTGAAGATTTTTAATGCACTAAATAATAACTATTGATTATAATCTAATCACTGTTGTTAAACAGTGAAGAAGTAAAACTATATTGTCTCTGTAATCAAAACAAAATGAACTCATTTGATCTGGTATTTTCCGATTTTGGCATATTCGACTTAATAGATATACTGCTGGTAGCTATTCTAATATATCTGTTTTACAGTTTATTGCGCGGCACTATCGCTATTAATATCCTTGTCGGTTACCTTCTTATTTATTTGTTCTATTTGCTGGTAAAATCATTGGAGATGCGTTTGCTTACCACCCTTTTTAACGGATTTTTTCAGGTAGGTGTAATGGCATTAATAGTTGTTTTTCAGCCCGAAATAAGGAAGTTTCTGTTAATGGTCGGTAAGAACTTTAAATTGTATCGCAACGAATATTGGTACCGTTTATTTGTTCGTAATAAGGTCATCCAAAAAGAACTTGAACAAACACAGATTAAACCAATTTTAGATGCATGTAAGGTAATGCAGGAAACCAAAACCGGAGCCTTGATTGTTTTTGCGAAGAATCCTGAAGAGGAGCATTTTTATAAAAACGGTGAAGAAATTGAAGCGATGGTTTCAAAGCGGTTGCTCGAATCAATTTTTAATAAATACAGCCCTCTGCATGATGGTGCCGTGATTATATCCGAAGGGAAAATTATGGCAGCAGCCTGTATTTTACCATTGACAGATAATCAGGATATTCCACCTTACATGGGTCTGCGTCACCGGGCGGCCTTGGGTATTTCAGAAGTTGCCGATGTGTCAGCTTTGGTAGTTTCGGAAGAAACCGGGAATCTTGCTTATGCTCGCCAGGGGAAAATTAAATCAAACATTTCACTGAATGATTTAGAGCGGAATCTGCGTAAGGATTTGATTTAAATGGTGCCAAAAATCCTTTTTAGAGCACAGTTAATTGAGTCACTAAAAATCTTCATAGTATGAATGCTTTTGTTGTTTCTTTAATTTCAATCTTGGTAATAACTGGCTTCAATCCTAAAAAAATATCGCTTACAACCAGTGAGGATTTTCATAAAAATGAATCAGGTGGTTGGAAGATACTTTTTGATGGAAAGTCCAAATCGGAATGGCATACCTATGGTAAGGAAAATGCAGGTAGTGCCTGGGAAGTAGATAATGGATGGTTGCACCTGGTGAATACTGAAAAAGAAGGAAGAGGAGACTTAATAACAGATGCTTCTTTTGAAAATTTTCATTTGAAATTAGAATGGAAAATTGCACCTAAAGGAAACAGCGGGATATTCATTTATGTACAGGAGGACCTTGCTAAATATCCAAATGCATTTAATACAGGGTTAGAAATGCAAGTATTGGACAATAATGGCCATCCGGATGCTAAAATAAAAAAGCACAGAGCTGGTGATCTTTATGATTTAATCTCTTGCCAAAAAGAAACGGTAAAGCCTGCCGGAGAATGGAATAAGGTTGAAATTATAAGTAAAAATGGGAAGCTCGTTTTTTATTTAAATGGTGATAAAGTAGTATCAACAATATTGTGGGATTCGAACTGGAAGAGATTGGTTGAAGGAAGCAAGTTTGCCACTATGCCTGGATTTGGCGAATTCCAATCGGGTAAAATTGCTTTGCAAGATCATGGGGATGAGGTATGGTATCGAAATATTATGATTAAAAAATTGTAATCAAATATTGTGCACGTTTATCTAAGTGTTTCTTGGTGAGAGCTTTTCTTTTTTGTAGCTTAAGGGTAAATGCTCTTAACCTGTAATATGGAAGCCACAAATGTTGAGGTTCGCAATCTTACTCCCGAAGATTATCTGCAGCTAAAAACATCAATGATAACGGCCTATGAAGCTATAGGAGGGCATCATTGGACAAAGGAGGATATAAAACGTCTAATTGCCAAATTTCCTGAAGGTCAGATATGTGTTACCTTAAATGGGCAGGTTGTTGGCTGTGCCTTGTCAATTATTGTGCCTTATGAAAGGTTTGGCGATAATCATGATTATGCAAAGATTACGGGGAACTATACGTTTAATACGCATGATGCTAAAGGGGATACACTTTATGGTATAGAGGTTTTTATCCACCCAGATTATAGAGGGTTAAGATTAGCCCGTAGGTTATATGATGCACGCAAGTTTTTATGTGAGAGTTTGAATTTGGAGGGCATCATTGCCGGTGGCAGAATCCCTGGCTACCATCAGTATGCCGATGCTATGAGTCCCCGCCAATACATTCAGAAGGTTCAATCTAAAGAGATATATGATACAACGTTAAGCTTTCAGCTTTCAAATGACTTCAGAGTGAAGAAAGTGTTGAAGAACTACCTTCCTTTGGATAACGAATCGATGGGATACGCCACTTTGTTAATCTGGCATAATGCATTTTATGATCCTGATCAACAGATGTTGTTGCGCCGTGATTATATTCGGATAGGTATTGTGCAATGGCAAATGCGTCCATACAACAGTATTGATGAGGTATTAGGGCATATGGAATACTTTATTGATGCAGTAAGTGATTATCACTCTGATTTTGTATTGTTTCCTGAGCTTTTTAATGCTCCATTAATGGGTAAATTCAATGATCAAGCTCCCAATGAAGCCATGCGAAGCCTGGCTGTTTACACCGATGAATTAGCGGAGCGTTTATCCAAATTAGCAGTATCATATAATGTAAATATTATTGCGGGCAGCATGCCTCGTATTGATAAAGGTAAGTTGTATAATGCTGCGTATTGTTTGCAGCGATCGGGTGCGGTGGATTATTATTATAAAATTCATCCAACTCCTGCCGAAGTGAAAGAATGGGCATTCACTGGAGGAGACAAGATTCATGTGATACAAACAGATGTTTGTAAAATTGGTATGCTGATTTGTTATGATGTGGAGTTTCCGGAATTGCCACGGTTGTTGGCAGAAGAAGGCATGCAAATTTTGTTCGTACCATTTTTAACGGATACCCAGAATGCATATAATCGGGTACGGATTTGTTCACAGGCAAGAGCTATAGAAAATGAGTGTTTTGTTGCCATTGCCGGTAATGTTGGCAATCTGCCAAAAGTGAATAATATGGATTTGCAATTTGCACAATCGGCAATATTTACACCATCCGACTTTGCATTTCCTGTAAATGCTATTCAGGCTGAAGCTACCCCCAATACAGAAACTATAGTTGTAGCAGATTTGGATTTAACCTTGTTGAATGAGTTACATTACTATGGTTCTGTGCGTACACTTAATGACAGGCGAAAAGATTTGTATGAATTAAAATGGAAGTTTTGATTTTCATAAGAGTTTATAAAAAGCAAAGCCGAAGTTTTTAAAAACTTCGGCTTTGCTTTTATTAGAATTTTCTGATTAACAATATTGTTCAAATGCTCCAATTAGACTGTCAGCGATCATTTGGGCAGGGCGTCCTTCAATATGATGACGCTCAATCATATGAACTAATTTGCCATCTTTAAATAATGCCATTGATGGAGATGATGGAGGATATGGCAACATGTATGAACGAGCCTTATCAACTGCTTCTTTCTCCATACCAGCAAAAACAGTAACAATTTTAGTTGGCTTCTTTTCATTTTTAACAGCGATGCGAGCTGCCGGGCGTGCATTAGCCGCTGCACATCCACAAACTGAGTTAACTACTACAAAGACGGTTCCTTCCGAAGTAATGGCTTTTTCAACATCGTCTGCAGTCATTAACTGCTCAAAACCATCATTAGTCAATTCTTCGCGCATAGGCGCAACCATGTATTCTGGGTACATAAGCTTTTATTTGTCTGATATTTTATGCAAAATTAAAAGGAATAACCCAAAGTTGTTGCAATTGTTTTGTCAAAAACCGATTTGTATGGTTGTTGGATTAATTTCTAAATTTAGAGCATCAAACAATCTGCTTGGAAAATGCACTTTAAGGACCTGTTTGTCAATGTATCTGAAACATTATCATTTACTACCATTTTGCTGGGGGTGGGTTATTTGGCTGCATTTATTGTTTCTGTATTGGTGATTTCTGAAAATAGAAGTCCTGCAAAAACACTTGCGTATTTGTTGCTTTTCTTCTTGCTTCCTTTTTTGGGTATTATCATTTATTATGTATTTGGTGAAAACTACCGGAAGAAGAAATTATACAGGTTAAAAGCCCTTGAAGATGAAAAGCTTCAAAAAAGGTTAAATGCCTATGTATACCAACGGTCTGAAGAAAAATTGAAAGAAAATGAACTGCAACTTAAAGACTATGAAAAGCTGGTTCGTTTGCTTACCTATGAAGGACGTTTTCCATTAACCGATAATAATCATGTTCAGATATTGATTAATGGGGAGGAGAAGTTTCCGGTGTTATTTGATGCGCTTGAGAATGCTAAACATCATATTCACATTGAATATTACATCATTGAAGAAGGATTTATTGTAGATCGACTTTTTGATATTTTATTTAAAAAAGCAGCTGAGGGGGTTGAGATCAGACTTATTTATGATGATTTTGGATGTTCCCTAAGTAAAAAGTTTCTCAAAAAAATAGCAGAGGCCAATATTAGAGCGGTTCCTTTTTATAAAATACATATCCCATTTTTATCTAATAGGCAAAACTATCGAGATCATAGGAAAATTGTGGTTATCGATGGAGAAGTAGGATTTGTTGGCGGTATAAACCTGTCAGATAAGTATCAAAACGAAGGGATGAATAATGAACTTTTCTGGCGTGATACCCATTTGAAGATAGAAGGAGAGGCGGTGCGATCATTGCAACTTTTTTTTGCGCTTAACTGGAGTTTTTGCACCGATGAAGGACTCTTTTTTCAAAATGAGTATTTTCCGAAATATGAACATGCGGGCGATAAAAAAGTGCAGATTGCAGTTAGCGGTCCCGATTCTGACCACGCAAGTATCATGTTAAGTTATCTTTCTGCTATTTCAAGCGCACGTAAGTGCGTGTATTTGACCACTCCCTATTTTATTCCTAATGAAAGCATTTTAAATGCTTTAAAAAATGCAGCCTTAAGCCGATTGGATGTGAAACTGTTGGTTCCTGGTATTTCTGATTCAAGATTTGTAAATGCCGCATCTCAATCATACTATGAAGAACTGTTAGAGTGTGGTGTTCGAATTTTTAGGTATAAGAAAGGCTTTGTGCATGCTAAAACCATGATTGTGGATGACGTGATTTCGATGGTTGGAACGGCTAATATGGATATTCGGAGTTTCGACCTTAATTTTGAAGTGAATGCTGTCGTGTTTGATGAAGAAATTAATCAGCAGTTAAAACAGGTTTTTTTAGAAGATTTGCACCAAAGTCGTGAAATTTCTACCGCATATTGGCATAGACGCCGCTGGTTTAAGCACTTTTTTGAATCAATGTGCAGGTTGCTCTCACCAATTTTGTAGATCCAATACTAATCTCATACTTCGTACTTCTGTTTTCATCTTGTTGCGGAGTTCCGTACCTTTGCACAAAATTTATAATAGTATGTCAACTATCAGTAAATCAAAGATTGATTTGAATTTGCCTTATAAGGTAAAAGATATGTCGCTGGCTGAGTGGGGCCGCAAGGAAATTGAATTGGCTGAAGCTGAAATGCCTGGTTTGATGGCAATTAGATCTGAGTACGGCGATTCAAAACCTTTGAAAGGCGCACGCATTGCAGGCTGTTTACACATGACTATTCAAACAGCGGTGTTAATTGAAACATTGATTCATTTAGGTGCCGAAGTTCGCTGGAGTTCGTGTAACATCTTTTCAACGCAAGACCATGCTGCCGCTGCTATTGCCGCTGCCGGTATTCCTGTTTTTGCTTGGAAAGGTATGAATGCTCAAGAGTTCGATTGGTGTATTGAGCAAACACTGTTCTTTGGTTCAGAAGATAAACCATTGAATATGATTTTGGATGATGGTGGTGATTTAACCAATATGGTATTTGATGTTTACACCGAGTTGATTCCGAACATTAAAGGTTTATCAGAAGAAACTACTACCGGCGTTCACCGCTTGCACGAGCGCATGAAGAACGGTACATTATACATGCCAGCCATCAACGTAAACGATTCAGTTACTAAGTCAAAATTTGATAACAAATACGGTTGCCGCGAATCATTAGTTGACGCTATTCGTCGTGCTACTGATGTAATGCTTGCTGGTAAGGTTGCTGTAGTTGCTGGTTATGGAGACGTAGGTAAAGGTTCTGCGGAATCGTTAAGCTCGGCAGGCGTACGTGTAATCGTTACTGAGATTGACCCGATTTGTGCTTTACAAGCGGCAATGGAAGGTTACGAAGTAAAGAAAATGAAAGATGCCATTAAGGAAGCTGACATCGTGGTAACTGCAACTGGTAACTTCAATATTGTAACCGGTGAACATTTCAAAGCATTAAAAGATAAAGCGATTGTTTGTAACATCGGTCACTTTGATAATGAAATTGATATGGCTTGGTTGAATTCAAACTATGGCAATGCCAAAATTGAAATTAAGCCACAGGTTGATAAATATACCATTGATGGCAAAGATGTGATTGTATTGGCTGAAGGTCGTTTGGTGAACTTGGGCTGTGCTACCGGTCACCCATCGTTTGTAATGTCGAATTCATTCACGAACCAAACCTTAGCGCAATTAGAGTTGTGGTTGCAATCGGATAAATACGAAAACAAGGTTTATACTTTGCCTAAGCATTTGGATGAAAAAGTAGCTCGTTTACATTTAGCTAAAATCGGTGTTGAACTGGATGAATTAACAGCTGAGCAAGCTGCATATATTGGTGTAACAGTTGATGGTCCGTTTAAACCGGAAACATACCGTTACTAATTTACCCACCTAATAGAATTTTAAGGAGCCGAATGTTTAATGTTCGGCTCCTTTGCTTTTTGTATCTTTAAATCATATGAATAATAACGACGTAATTAAAAAACTTCGCGTAGCTTTAAAGTTACGTGACATAGATATTGTTGAGATTCTGGCTTTAGTTGATTTTCGAATCACAACTACTGAACTATCTTCATTTTTCCGTTCCGAGGATCATCCGAATTTTAAGCCGATGGGAGACCAGATTCTTCGTAATTTTCTTAATGGATTGATCATCTACAAAAGGGGAGCAAAGGAAGAAAAAACTCAATCTCATTCTGTGAATAAGGCCAAGAATAAGTAAAAACGCCCCTCTTTTCAGAGAAGGCGTTTGTCTAAGGGTTGATTAGTATAAATCTTAATCCTTAGTACTAATGAAACTGTTCCTCCTCTGTGGATCCTTTCAAGGCAGTAGTTGAGGCCAGCCCATTCATAATTGTATTTTGTACTTCATCAAAATAACCAGTTCCAACAAAAGCCTGGTGCTTAACTGCTTTGAATCCATGGCTTTCCTGTAAAGCAAATTCGCGTTGCTGCAAATTTGAGAAACCTAACATGCCTTGTTCCTTATAAGCTAATGCTATTTCAAACATGGCTGTATTTAATGCGTGAAAACCTGCGAGCGTAATAAACTGAAATTTATACCCCATATCTGCCAGCTGTTCACGGAAAGTAAGCATTGTTTGATCATCTAAATTCTTTTTCCAGTTGAACGAAGGCGAGCAATTGTAGGCCAATAATTTATCTGGAAATTCAGCTTTAATAGCCTGGGCAAACTCACGAGCTTGTCCAATATCTGGTTTTGACGTTTCGCACCAAACTAAATCGGCATAAGGAGCGTATGATAAACCGCGGGAAATGGCTTGGTCAATGCCTGCCTTTACTTTATAGAAGCCTTCAGTAGTTCTTTCAGTAGAGGTGATGAACGGATGATCGCGCTCATCGCAGTCGCTGGTTAATAAGGTAGCAGCATCGGCATCCGTACGGGCAACCAGCAAAGTAGGTACTCCCATAACGTCCGACGCCAGCCTTGCGGCATTTAATTTTGCAACAAACTCTCCGGTAGGAACCAGTACTTTTCCTCCCATATGGCCGCATTTTTTTGCAGAGGCCAACTGGTCTTCAAAATGCACTCCTGCAGCTCCAGCCTCAATCATGGACTTCATCAATTCAAATGCATTAAGGTTGCCACCAAAGCCTGCTTCGGCATCGGCTACAATTGGAGCCAGCCAATGTACATCATCACGGCCTTCCATAGTTTGAATCTGATCGGCTCTTAATAAAGCGTTGTTGATCTTTTTTACAACTTTCGGTACACTATCCGCCGGATACAAACTTTGGTCGGGATACATTTCACCTGCCAGATTTGCATCGGCGGCTACCTGCCATCCACTTAAATAAATAGCTTTCAATCCGGCTTGTACCGCTTGGATTGCCTGATTTCCTGTTAATGCTCCTAAGGCAGATACGTAATAATCATCGTTTAACAGATTCCATAAGCGTTCTGCTCCTAAGCGGGCAAGCGTATATTCTATATTAATACTTCCTTTTAGTTTTATAACCTGATCTGCAGAATAGCTGCGTTTAACGCCCTGCCAGCGGGCATTAGTTGCCCATTGATCAGCTAAGTGCTGTGCTCTTTCAATTGAATTCATAAAGCTAGTGGATTTATCTTGCCTTACCCTCTCTGTTTAAGAGGGTAAAGGCAAGTTGTTGATTGATTGATCTTAATTAGAAGTTAATCGTTTTGTTGTATGTAGAAATATGCCTGAAGAGTTAAGAACTCAGGAAATTGTTTGCTGAAAACCAAATCATGAAAGAGGCATCCTGCCAACATGTAGTTTTCTGAATGATATCTCTCAAAACCTACTTCTTCTTTAATCTTTGCTCTTTCTTCGTCAATAATATCATTCACATAATGACGGTCAATGAGTTTCCATTGATCAGTTATACAGCCGTGACGAACCCATTGCCAGATTTGTGCACGTGAAATTTCAGCAGTGGCAGCATCTTCCATTAAGTTGTTGATACCGGCTGCCCCAATTCCGTTTAACCATGACGCGATATAGCGAATGCCAACGTTTACATTTGTGCGTACGCCTTGCTCGGTAATGGTATTGCCGGCAGATGAGATGTTCAGTAGCTCTTTAGCCGTTATTACCCTGTCTTCAACCAAAACATTTTTTTGATGAGGTTTACCATTTAGCACTTCATCGAAAGCATTTTTGGCAATTGGTATTAAATCAGGATGGGCCACCCAAGTGCCATCAAAGCCGTTTTGAGCTTCAAATTCTTTGTCATCTTTAACTTTGTCTAAAGCTAAATGGGTAGCTTCTTCATCTTTTCTGTTAGGAATAAAAGCTGCCATGCCCCCAATTGCATGTGCGCCGCGTTTATGACAAGTTTGAACTAATAGTTGTGTATAGGCACGCATAAATGGAACACGCATGGTAACCAAGGAACGGTCGGGAAGGACAAAGGATTGTACCATGCGGAATTTTTTGATAACACTGAAAATATAGTCCCATCTTCCTGCATTTAAACCTGCTGCATGCTCCTTCAATTCGTATAAAATTTCATCCATTTCAAATGCGGCTAAAATGGTCTCTATTAAAACAGTGGCTTTTACTGTTCCGCGCGGAATGCTCATATATTCCTGAGCAAACTCAAATACCTGGTTCCACAGACGGGCCTCTAAATGACTTTCAAGTTTTGGTAAATAGAAGTAAGGAGCCGTTCCTTGACTCATTAATTTACGGGCATTATGGAAAAAGTATAGTCCAAAATCGAATAGAGAGGCAGACATAGGCCGATTCTCAATTTTGAAGTGGGCTTCTGTTAAGTGCCACCCGCGTGGGCGAACCATTAATACGGAAGTTTTTTCATTTAATTTATATTGTTTTCCTTCTTCAGTTTCAAAATCAATTGTTCTTCTAATGGCATCCTTTAAGTTTTGCTGTCCGGAAAGAATGTTGTCCCAAGTAGGAGTGGTGGCATCTTCAAAATCGGCCATGAATACATTAGCGCCAGAATTAAGCGCATTAATTATCATTTTCTTATCCGTAGGGCCAGTTATTTCAACTTTACGATTCTGTATATCGGCTGGAATAGGAGCTACTTTCCAGGTGTCTTTTCTGACTTTCTCTGTTTCTTTTAAAAAATCAGGAAGTTTGCCATTGTTAATATCACGCTGACGCTCCATACGGAGAATAAGTAATTCGCGTCGTTCATGTTCGAAATGCTGGTGTAATGTAACCAAAAAGTCAATAGCTTCTGGGGTAAGTAATGTTGCTGCGAGGCCGTTGTTATCTTTGTTGATCTCAACCAAATAACCTGTAGTAGTCTGCTCCATAATGATATAGTTTAAAGATTGATTATAACTAATATAGTAAAAATTCTTTAATAGCGAAAATTCGCTGAAAATATTTTTTCGCTTTTTGTGAGTTTTCTCTCTTTTGTTTATAATTGAATGCAGAATGTGCAAAAGATCTTATGAGGTAGCTGATTTAAACGATAAGTGCTATTTGAAAAGGTTATTCATGATAATTATTCAGGTTAATTTTAAGACGGAAAACAACAAACTTGATACTTAACGAAGAAACGATACGGCTTATTTTGGGGTTGAAAATCCGTAGCTCAAGGGCTGATAAGGGCATTTCACTGACCGAACTGGCACAACAAACAGGTGTTTCGGTGTCCTACCTCAATGAAATTGAGAAAGGGAAAAAACACCCTAAGCCCAGCAAAATAGCTTTAATCGCCGATGCATTAGATGTGCCCTATGACCAACTGGTCTCATTGGAGATTGATAAAAAACTATTGGCTGTTGCTCGCTTGCTAAGCTCTGAGGTGATGAAGGAGCTTCCTCTTGAGCATTTTGGTATTGATACTTCAACCTTGGTTGATGTGTTTGCCACAGCTCCGGCAAAATTCGGAGCTTTCGTAAATACATTGATAGAGATAGCACGAAGCAGAGATATCAGTGTTGAACAGTTTTATTTTGATGCACTCCGCTCGTATCAGGAAATGCGGGAAAATTATTTTGGAGACTTAGAACAGCTTGCTTCAGGCTTTATAGAAGATAAAAATATAGATTGCTCCTCTGATAATTTGTTAAAACAGCTTGAGAAAATTCTTCTTACGGATTATTCAATAGTAGTAAAATATACACTGCAGCAGCATGAATCCTTTAAGCAGCTTCGCTCTTTATATGATTTCAATAATAAAGAACTACTGATAAATGCAGATTTAAGTATCGAACAAAAAGCTTTTGTTTTGGCAAAAGAAATTGGGTTTCAATTGCTGAATATTGAAAATCGTTCATATACTTCGGCCTGGGTAAAGGCGGAGTCGTTTGACGCGGTTCTGAACAATTTCAGGACTTCTTATTTTGCAGGGGCACTTCTTGTTTCATGTGATCAGCTGATTGAAGACATGGAAGGTTTCTTTGCCCAAAGAAAATGGTCGGCCGAACGATTAAATGCCATTATGCGGCAATATATGGCAACTCCAGAGGTGTTCATGTACCGTTTAACGAGTATTCTTCCCAAATTCTTCGGACTTAATCAGCTTTTCTTTCTTAAATTTGACCTAGATAAATCAGAAACGGAAGTTCATCTATCCAAAGAACTCCATCTTTCAGGATTGCATAATCCACATGCTAGCTTTATGAATGAGCATTACTGCAATCGCTGGATTTCAATTTGGTTGTTAAATGATTTGGAAAATGCACCTGAAGAGCAATGGATCTCAGGTATTCAACGCTCTTCTTATGTTGATTCAACCAATGAATATTTACTGTTCAGTGTGGCAAGACGCTCTCAAAATCAAAAAAGTACGGTTAGTATTGGCTTATTGATTAATGCCACCTTAGCACAAAAGGTGAAGTTCTTAAATGATGAAACCATTCCGCGACGTTTAGTAAATATTACCTGTGAACGCTGCCGTTTATCTGATTGTGAAGTGCGTGGGGCCGAACCCAAAATTTACCTGCAACAACAGCAACAAGAGCAATTAATGATTGCAATTCAAGAATATTTAACCAAATAGAAATGCCAAAGTTAAGTGTCAATATTAATAAAGTAGCCACCATTCGTAACGCTAGAGGTGGAAATAATCCCGATGTTATAAAAGTGGCCCTTGATTGTGAACGTTTTGGAGCACAGGGTATTACAGTACATCCACGGCCGGATGAGCGCCATATCCGCTATCAGGACTGCATTGATCTAAAGCCATTGTTAACTACAGAATTTAATATAGAGGGTCGGCCAGATGAGCGTTTTATGGATTTGGTGTTAACCGTGAAACCTGCACAGGTAACATTAGTGCCGGATGCCCCGGATGCAATTACTTCTAATGCAGGTTGGGACACCATTCGTCATCGTTCTTATTTGAAAGATATAATTGCGGAGTTTAAAGCAAATGGTATTCGAACCTCAATTTTTGTTGATCCGGTGATCGATATGTTAGACGGCGCTGCAGAAACGGGTACTGATCGTATTGAGTTATACACGGAGGCTTATGCAACAGGTTACCATCAAAATAAGGAAGAAGTTATCAAGCCTTATTTGGATGCGGCTAAACTGGCTGCAGAGTTAGGTTTAGGGGTAAATGCCGGTCATGATTTGGACTTACACAACTTGAAATACCTAAAAGACAATATGCCTGAATTGCTGGAAGTTTCTATAGGACATGCATTAATCTGTGATGCATTGTATTTAGGGCTTGAAAATACAATTCAGCAGTACTTGCGTCAATTAAGGTAGTTCTGAAATGAAAGCACATTCTATGAGAAAGTTCATTTTATTAGTGTTGCTTTGTTTGTCTGCGTCGGGGCTTTTTGCACAAAAGTTAAGTAAGGAGCTTAAGCAATTAAGAGAAAATTTAAGCGGAAAATTTACTAATGAAGATCAAACACGTTTCAATCCTGCTTATAAACCTGAAAGTTTTATAATGAAACAAGTTTGGCCTGAGCGAACTGATGGTTTATGGTTTTATGGAGAGCAAGCTGTGGTTGATTCAGTTAAAAATCCCTACAAGCAATTTGTTTGGCATGTTACGCAAACTGATCAAAACAGGTTTTTGGTTGAGGTTTTCGCCTTGAACAATCCGAAACAAGTCATAGTTGAATGGAAAGGGAAACCGCCCTTGCTAGCTAATAATATAGATGAATCTAAATTGACAAAAGAAACTTGTGTCATGTATATTGTTCGTAAAACGATGATCGAGTTTACTGGAGGAACACGGGAAAAAACGTGCATTGCAACATTAAACGGTGCTGCATATAAAACCATCGAGTTTTACAGTAGCGAAAGTACTTTGATGTGGTGGGAAAGAGGTTTCAATGCAGGGGAGCAGCTTGTTTTTGGTCCTGAAAAGGGAGGAATTATCTACAGAAAAACTGAACAGTTTAATTATTAAAAATATTGTTTCTGAGGTAATAAATTTTTGCTGAAAGTTTGATATAAAAAAAGACCCTTGCTTTTTTACGAGTCAAGGGCCTTTTTGTACTAAATAGGGTGAAGAGTCCCGCTTGAATCAATGCTAATATTGTGCTAAAATTATTTACTGTTTTTATCTGATTGATTTACAGTAAAATAAAAAGTATTTCGGCTGGTATTTAGCTAAGGAGACTCATTTATAGAAGAAACTATTCCCCAAAAAGGGCAATTGACTGTATAAGTAATTCGGCAGTGGCAGGATTACTGGCTAATGGCACATTGTGAACATCGCATTGACGCATTAACATCATGATATCTGGTTCGTGAGGGTGGGCATTTAACGGATCGCGAAAGAATAGAACCATGTTGGTTTTGCCCTCGGCAACACGGGCAGCAATCTGAGCATCTCCACCCAGCGGCCCTGAAAGATAACGATGAACCTTTAAGCCCATCTCTTCAGCTCTTTTGCCGGTTGTTCCGGTTGCAATTAATTGAATATGTTCTTGTTTAAATATTTCAATGTAATGGTTCAAAAAAACCAGCATTTCATCTTTCTTTCCGTCGTGTGCTATAATTGCAATTTCCATAGTTCAAGTTTGATGCAAATATACGAGTATGGTAAATGTAATTTGTTGAAAGAATGATTCTGAATCTAAATTGGGCCTAAGCGTAAGTGCTGAAAGATCAACTAAGGGTATAATTTTATCAATTGATGGTAAAAAAATGATTTAATTTTAAAATAGGTTTGTAAAATAATAATTTTGAAATTGTTTGTTCTGTAAAATAAAATTATGGTATTTCAGGGTAGTTGTTTTCTATGTTTTGTAGTTGTGGTTTGTTGTGAAATTATTGCAAAACGGCAATTGTGATGTTATTTTGTCAAACTATAAAATCGTTGTTAATGGCTTGTTAATTAACTAATTTTGCGACTTCAAATAGATCCGCATGAAGTTAGATATCAGCTACAAAGAGGCTTTTGAAAGCCGTCATATTGCTCCGAATACGGAAGATACTCAAAAGATGTTGAAGGTAATCGGAGTTGATTCAATTGATCAGTTAATTAATGAAACTGTTCCTCAAAAAATCAGGTTAAAGCAGCCGTTAAATCTACCTCCGGCAAAAACAGAGTTTGAATACCTGGCTAGCCTGAAGCAAACCGCATCTAAAAATAAAGTTTTCAAATCGTATATCGGTCGTGGTTATTACGATAACTATACACCAAATGTAATTTTGCGTAACATCCTTGAAAATCCGGGATGGTACACACAGTATACTCCTTACCAGGCAGAGATTGCTCAAGGTCGTTTACAAGCGTTGCTGAATTTCCAAACCATGATTATTGATCTTACCGGTATGGAGATTGCCAACGCTTCGTTGTTAGATGAAGGTACTGCTGCTGCCGAGGCAATGTTTATGCAATATTCATTGCGTAAAAATGCCGGCGCAAATGTGTTCTTTGTTTCTCAAGAGGTATTACCTCAAACTATCGATATCTTAATGACCCGCTCTAAACCATTGGGTATTGAGTTGTTGATTGGCGATCATGAAACTGTTGAATTATCAGAAAACATGTTTGGAGCAATCGTTCAATACCCTGCTGCTAACGGCGAGGTATATGATTACACCGAATTTGGCAATAAATGCCATGCTAAAAACATTAAGATTACAGTAGCTGCTGATATTTTAAGTTTAGCTTTATTGACACCTCCATCTGAGTTTGGTGCTGATATCGTTGTAGGTTCAGCTCAGCGTTTTGGTGTTCCAATGGGTTACGGAGGCCCTCATGCAGCATTCTTCGCTACTAAAGAAGAGTATAAGCGTTCTATGCCTGGTCGTATTATTGGGGTAACAATTGACGCTCAGGGCAATCAGGCTTTGCGTATGGCTTTGCAAACCCGCGAGCAACACATCCGCAGAGATAAAGCTACTTCAAATATTTGTACTGCTCAGGCCTTATTAGCGATCATGGCTTCAATGTATGGTGTGTACCATGGTCAGGAAGGTGTGAAGAAAATTGCTAACCGTACACATGCTATGGCTGTGCTATTAAGAGATTCATTAACTTCTCTTGGTTACAATGTTTTAACTAAAGTATTCTTTGATACCATTAAAGTTGATGCCGGTAGCAATGTGGGCTCAATTCATAAAGAAGCAGTTGATGCTGAGATGAACTTCTATTATAAAGGTTCTAAAGTAGGTATTGCTGTAGATGAAACTACTTCAATTGAAGACATTAAAACTATTGTTAAGGTATTCGCCAAAGTAGTAGGTAAAAACTTAAACGATGTTGATGTTGATGGATTTGCTGCTAAATTGGAATCTCCACTGGTTGAAAGTCTTCAGCGCAAATCTCCATTCTTTACGCACCCTATATTCAATACGCACCACTCAGAGCATGAAATGTTGCGTTATATCAAGAACTTAGAGAATAAAGACCTTTCATTGAATCACTCAATGATCTCTTTGGGTTCTTGTACCATGAAATTGAATGCAACAGCCGAAATGATTCCGGTTACTTGGGCGGAGTTTGGAAAACTACACCCATTTGCTCCAACTGATCAAGTGGGCGGTTATGCACAAATGATTTCTGAATTAGAGCAATGGTTATGCGAAATTACCGGTTTTGCCGGAGCTAGTTTACAGCCTAACTCAGGTGCACAAGGTGAGTATACTGGGTTAATGGTTATCCGTGCTTATCACGAAAGTCGTGGACACCACAACCGTAATGTAATTTTGATTCCTTCATCGGCTCACGGAACAAATCCTGCTTCTGCTGCAATTGCAGGATTCAAAATTGTAATTACCAAGTGTGATGAAAATGGAAACATCGATGTAGAAGATCTTCGTGCTAAAGCTATTGAGCATAAAGATGATTTGGCTGGATTAATGGTTACTTATCCGTCAACTCATGGTGTGTTTGAAGAAGCTATCATTGAAATTTGTCAAATCATACATGATAATGGTGGTCAAGTTTACATGGACGGTGCTAATATGAATGCTCAGGTTGGATTAACCAGTCCTGCAAACATTGGAGCCGACGTTTGTCACTTGAACCTTCATAAAACTTTCTGTATCCCTCATGGAGGAGGAGGTCCTGGTATGGGTCCAATTTGTGTTGCAAAACACCTTGCTCCATTCTTACCAGGTCACTCCGTTGTTCAAACCGGAGGTGATAATGCTATCCATGCAGTTTCTTCTGCTCCATGGGGTAGTGCAAGTATTTTGGTTATTTCACATGCTTACATTGCTATGATGGGAGCTGAAGGTTTAACCAATGCTACAAAATATGCTATACTAAACGCCAATTATATCAAGTCTCGTTTAGAGAATGATTATAAAGTATTGTATTCAGGTGCAAATGGTCGTTGTGCTCACGAAATGATTTTGGATTGTCGTTCATTCAAAAACTTTGGTATTGAAGTAACTGATATCGCTAAACGCTTAATGGACTATGGTTTCCACGCTCCTACAGTTTCATTCCCTGTGCCTGGAACCGTAATGATTGAACCTACGGAGTCGGAGCCAAAAGTGGAGTTAGATCGTTTTTGTGATGCAATGATTTCTATTAAACATGAGATCAATGAAGTAGAACAAGGTAAAGCTGATAAAAATGATAACGTGTTGAAGAATGCTCCGCATACCGCTGCTGTAATTACTGCAAATGAGTGGGAACATTCATATAGTCGTCAAAAAGCTGCTTTCCCATTGCACTGGGTTGCTGCAAATAAATTCTGGCCTTCAGTAGCAAGGGTAAATGATACTTACGGTGACAGAACATTAGTTTGTTCATGTCCTCCAATTGAAAGTTATATGGAGGAGTCAGTTGAGACAAATTAATATTCAAAACTGAGTTAGATAAACAAAACACGGAAAATGCACTGCCCCCAATAAGTGTCTCACTTTTTGGGGGCAGTGCATTTTTTGGGCAATCCAAAATTGTTTATTTATCCCAAAAAAGTCATTAGGGATTTAAGTTTTTGTCAAGTCAAACGTTTTATTGCAATTCCATAGGCCGGTAAACCATTCTCTTCGTTTCATGGCTAGCGACAGTTTTAGGATTTTCTGGCTGCCGTTTTTTACCATATACCCGCCAATGGCAAACACCTTGTAGCGTAATGTTTTCAGGCGTTGTTCTACTTGGGTATTAAGCACGACCTGCCTGAAAAGGCTGATGAAGTTATAGGCCATCATCACCCAGTTCAGGGCCGCTTCGGTAGCATCAAAGTTTTTAAGATTGAAGCTGTCTGCCCCAAAATCGTATTTCAGTTCTTTGATCCGGTTTTCGCAATTGGCCCTTTGCCGGTACAGATTCCACACCTGAAGCGCCGGCAGGGTTAAATCGGTGACAAAACAACTGTAGCGGTAATTTTTATAAATGCCCTCGTCTTCAAATAGTTTCAGCGTTTTGCCCGTTGCACAGGGGCGTTCACTGACTTGCTGGCGGACCATGACCAGCCTTCTGGGTTGATCCCACAGGGGACTTTGATAAGTGCTTTCGGCCACTTCGATACCAGCGGTAACTTTTACCCACAGCTGTTGTGCGGCGAGTTTTTGTTGGATCGGTTTGTACTGCCGGGCGGCAATGATGTAGTTGCCCACTTGTGGACTTTGCTCCAGATACTCAAATACTTCTTTACCGTAAAATCCACTGTCGGCCCTGAATAAGCCTATTTTTTTACCGTTTAGTTTTTCTATCGTATCGGCTAAAAAGCCTTGGAAATTATTGCTCGTATAGCTGTCGCCGCTTCGCAGCCAAAAATTGGCGACCATTTTTGTTTCCTCAATAAAGGCGATTAATGGATGATGACTGTTGCGGCCGGGCTTAAGGGGGTTGTATCCTTTTTTACTACCCTGTTGCCCGCCGTATCGGGTAAGGATGGTGGAGTCGACATCCAGGGTGTAATTATCATACTGCAGATTGCCAAAAAACCATTGGTATAAAGGGGTGAAGATCTGCTGGTTGGTGGCCAGGGTATGTTTGTTGAAAAAGCGCTGGATGGCTTTACTGCCTGCCATTTGTTTGAAACCCCAGCATTGTTTCATTACCGCATCATGGCGTGTTACCTCGCAATGTTCAAACTTGTTGGCCCCACACCATATGCTGGTCATAAACTGTTGGATGAGTTGATGCGGGGAATAGCCCCGGTTTGACCCTGGGGCTGGCAATGGCAACCGATCCAAGGCTGCTTCAAACTCCATCCTGTCCAGCATTTTTTTCAGTAAAACAATGCCCGACCAGGGCGTTATTTCTTTGTCTGTAAAGTCAATTTTCAGGTCCAAGTTCAAATAAGGTTTACTTACTGCAATTTCCTCCAATTTACATTGGTATAAAACCAATAGTTATCAACAAGTTAACACTCTTAATTTCTAATGGCGGTCATTAGAAATTGAGGCTAATGACTTTTTTGGGTTTATTGCTTTTAAGCATTGTTGCGAATATTATAGATTCTTTTTTTTCGCGCCAGTTAAATGTAGATACACTTGGAAATGCAGGATAACCACCTGTTTCATTAGCTGGGTGATGAGTGACTAGGAGCGTCATACTTTCCAATGCGAAGTAATATTGGAAAAGTGACGGCTTTTACTTCATCGTTTTTCCAAAAAGAATTTAGCTCTTTTTCAATTAAATCTAGAGGATTTTCTCCATTCTTGCTAATGTAATGTTGCACAGCTGACCAGGTATTTAAATAACCGATAAACTGTTCTTTGGTCCAATGGTAGGTGTTCGTAAATGTAGGGGCATTTATTTCTTTAAAAGGAAATGGAATTGTTTGATATCCTTCATCGATGTATTTTCGCTCGTCATCCCAATAGGAGCCAAGAACATCGTTGTAAAAGTAATTGATCAAGGTGTTGGTTTGAGGTTCTGTTTTTAATAGGCCGTAACCGATTACGGCTATAATTCCATTGGGTTTTAAGGTGCGCTTTACTTCTGTGTAAAACTGCTCAAAATTAAACCAATGGATAGCTTGTGCAACTGTAATAAGATCAAATGTTGAATTACTGAAAGTAGTATGTTCTGCTGCTGCGCATTGGTAAGTTATATTTTCTTTTTTTAAAGCATTTAAAAGCTGATTTTCACTAATATCGGTTGCATAAACTTGATCAAAGTAATTAGCAAGCTTCACAGCAACTTGTCCGTTTCCGGTGCCGCAATCCCAGGCGAGCTTTCGGTTATTTACTTGCTGGAGTAAAAAATCAAACAATTCTTCGGGGTATCCCGGCCTAAACTGAGAATACTCTTTTGCAATGCCGGAGAAAATGTCTTTCATCGTCTCTTGAACATGAGGAGTTGTTAAGTTACGAATTTTATATAAGTGAAAGTCTCCAGTTAAACTATTTTTACCCAATACAATATAAAAACCTGACTTTAAATTAACTGGTTATTCTTTGCAAAGAGAATTAGGTTTGTTACATTTTTTAAATCAAGTTTTTTCATAATGTTTCTGCGGTGTGTATTTACTGTAAATTCGCTTAAAAACAATTTGTCGGCTATCTGCTTGGTGTTTTGACCTTCGCAAATTTGAAGGATAATATTTACTTCTCTTTTGGTGAGTTGGTATTTTCTTAAGAATCCATCGAAGAAAACAGAGTTTTTGATGACACTGTCAGTTTTGTTTTCTGTAGGAAAATGTTGTTTTCCTGACAAAACGCATTGAATTGCGTACGCTAATTCTGCAGCAGTAGAGTTTTTTACCATAAACCCGTTTGCCCCCAGTTTTTTTACTTCATTAACAAGTTCGGGTTGGTTGTAGTTGGTGAGAACCAAAACTTTAACATCATGAAAATCTTTTTTTATGCTTTGTAAGCATTGCATGCCATCAAAAGTAGGCATATTCAGGTCTAGTAATACTAAATGTGGCTGATGAAGCATGATTCCTGAAATAACCTCTAAGCCATTTTTTGCAGTTGCAACCACGGTGATATTTGATAAATCCCGTAAAATGGAGCAAAGGCCTTCTAACAGCAATTCATGATCGTCGGCAAGTAATAATTTATATTGCATATTCTTTCTTCGGAATTTCTATAGTAATAATGGAGCCGTGAGGCGAGTTTCTCTCTATTTCAATATGCCCTTCAAAGTAATTAACTTTTGAACTAATTGCATGAAGCCCTTGTGTTTGTTGATTTTTGGAGAGTTCGGGGTCAAAACCGATTCCATCATCCTCAACCATTAACGAAAAAATATCTTCATGTTCAATAACCTGAATTAAAGCATTTTTAGCCTTTGCATGCTTAGCTATATTATTTAATAGCTCATAAATAATGCTATATAAGTTTGTATAGAGATTAGCATGGTTGTCATTATAAGTTTCAAATCCGATTATGGCCAATTCAATGTTGATTTTTCCAGATGCGTTGAAAATTGAAATGATTTTTTCAAGCGAGGTTTTAAAACCAACTTTCGAAAGCATAACTGGGCTAAGTGCGTGACTAAGGTTTCTAACTGTATCGGATACAATCCCAACTGCTTCTTCTGCTTTCTCAATTTTTTGAATCACTTCTACACTATGAAAGCCATTTTTCTCGCGAATGGAAGACAGATTCAGCTTAGCAGCTGATAATAGAGATCCCGCAATGTCATGTAATTGATTTGCAATTTGATTTCGCTCTGTTTCCTGCACATTCATAATTATGCGCGTATTTTCTGCTTGCTTTTTATTCATTTCAATTAGCAATTGTTCTTTGTCCACTTTAAATCGATTAAAGCGATAGGCAAGTCCGGCCATCAGAATAATTACTTCTAATATAAAACCAACTGCTAGGCCATAACGACCGATAAATACATTTTCGGTGCCATAACTTCCAGAGTAAAATCCTATGAATAGAACAATCATGATGGAAATTGGAATAATGGCTACCAAATAGAAAATGGCTAATCTGTTTCCTTGTATAGATTGACTGATGATTAGATATAATGTTAGGATAATAAAGACGGCAGCCAATAATGGTGTACTGTACTGTGCGTAAAGCCAAATTGGTGAATGCATGAATATGGTCGAGGTACATGCTATGATTGCTGAAGCAACAAATGAGATATACATGATAAATTGCAACATAAAACGCAAGATTTTGCCATTAATACACCCTAAGTAATGTTTTACAAATAAAATAGAGAATGGAATCGGCAAGGTTCCGAATAACGGCCGGGCCCGACTTGCAAACCAGGTTGAGTTGGGCCAAATGTATTCAAATCCATGACCGGTATTTGCTAATACATAAAGCCACCCAGTGCTGGCATATAAAATATAGTACAAATACAAAATATCCTTCGACAATATGGAGAGATAACCACTGAATAAAACGAGTAATATGATCATGCCTGATAAAACCGCGATAACGGCCGTGTCTTCCATAGCATTTTCTAGGATCGTGGCTGCAGGGCCAACATTAAATGATAATTGCAAAGACTCATTATGTTTGTCTATTCGTGCGATATAATAACCTTTTTTCTCAAGTGGGAAAGTGAATTCAGTAGTTTTTACAGGCCGATGGGCAAAAGGAAAGAAATCCCCTGAACGGTAGCTAAGGGCGCAATTGTTATCGTTGACGAAGTAGAGATCAATGGAATTAATCTGGTTGTTGCCAATTTGCAATAGATAGGATTCGGGATTAGTATGATAGTATACCAACCAGAAAACGGAATGAGTAAAGCCAAAATTCAGCTCATTGCTCTCAAGTTTCCTGAACTTATTGTTTTTAAATAATTCAAAAGCCTGCCGCGCATTTAGTTTTAAAGAACTATCTGCATAAAGATAAAAGGGCGTTCTTGATTGAGCCGGTTTAGCGGTCGTAAACTGAAAATTTAATAGTAATAAGGAAAAAAACAAAAGTGCACCCTTTATCAACCTGGAAAACATTAAAAAACAAGGTTTTATGAAGTTGAGGCGCTGGATTAGATATTGACGTAAAATAGTAAATAAGATCAAATAATAAATATCCATTAAAATCATTTTCATCGTATGTACATTTTTACTAGTTGGTAACGTTTGTTAAATTGCAAGCCTGTATTCACTTTTGAAACACGTTAATCCAAATTAATAAACACAATGAAAAAGATTCTTTTTTTTACCCTATCGTTGATAGCCTTTGTTTCATTTTCTTTTATTCCAGCAACTAACAAAGACGTTGTAACGTATAAAATTGATCCTTCACAAACTAATATTGTTTGGTTTGGTAAAAAGGTTACCGGAATGCACTCGGGGGCCTTGCAACTCTCAGAAGGGTATATAACCATGAAAAATGAGAAGTTGGCTGGTGGAACGTTTGAGTTTGATATGAAATCAATCACTGTTTCTGATTTGAAAGACCCTAATTACAATCAAAAATTGGTTAGTCACCTTAAATCAGATGATTTTTTTGCGGTTGATAAGTTTCCTACGGCTAAATTTGAAATTACCAAGGCAAAGCATTTGGGTAAAAATCAATATGCTGTAACCGGAAATCTAACAGTAAAAGGCATTACCAAAGAAGTGATGATTCCTGCATTTGTTTCCATTTCTGATAATGGTGGGGCTGTTGCTGTAATTACTAATAAGTTTAAAATTAATCGTATTCAGTTCGATATTAAATATCGGTCAGCAAACTTCGTTGAAGATATTGGTGATAAAGCTATTGATGATGATTTTGAACTTGAAGTGACTCAGATGATTGCCCGTCGTCAATAATAAGAAAGCATAATCGTTACAAGCAGCTATTATAGGCTGCTTTTTTTATGTAGTGTAAAATCTTTTTCAATTTTTAGGACAGGTAAAAACAATTTCTACTTTTGAACTGTAGTAATAATTCTATCTATCGAAGTTCTCTCAAATAAATAAGTGTAACGTAAAAAATACAATATGTTTGTTGCAACAAATAATGTTTTAACATTATATTTGTTCCGTTAAGATTAAAAAAAATAGAAAACCCGATATGAAAAAGTTAACTTCTGTATTAGCACTAGTCGTTGCAACAGTTTTGTTTGCATTTACAGCTCCTGAGAAAAAAGCAGGCGAGACCTTTAAAGTGGACGTATCTAAAAGCTCTATTGCTTGGAATGGCAAAAAAGTAACTGGTGAACATAGTGGAAACATCAAATTTGCCAACGGTACTCTTTTGTTTGATGGTAAAAAAGTAAATGGCGGTTCATTTATTGTTGATATGACCTCAATTACTTGTATCGATATTACAAACGCTGATTATAACGCTAAATTTGTAGGTCATTTGAAAAATGATGATTTTTTTGGTACAGATAAATTTCCTACAGCCAAGTTAGATATCACCGACTCAAAAGCTTTAGGCGGTGATAAATATGAGATCAATGGTAACATAACCATTAAAGGTGTTACTAAACCAATTACTTTCCCTGCAACAATTAAGAAAGTTAAAAACTCTATTGTTGCTGCTGCTGATGTAACTATTAACCGTACTCAGTTTGATATTAAATACGGTTCAGCAAGTTTCTTTAACTTAGGCGATAAAGCTATCAATGATGATTTTACATTGAAAATTGCATTAGTAGCTGCTAAATAATTAAAGCAAAAAGTTTATCTAAGCGGTCCTTGTGGCCGCTTTTTTTGTTTCTGTTTATCAATATTTTCTTTGTAATTTTCAGATAATCAAATGTTTATTTTATGAAAAAGTCTTTTTCTCTAATTCTACTACTCATGCTTGTGGGAGCGACATCTATGGCTCAGGTTTTTACAGGCAGTTTTAAAATGATTATTACGGGTGACAACATGAAGCAACCGATCGAAATGATGTGCTACTACAAAGACAAAAAAATAGCAACAGAAATGTCGCCAGAGCAGATGAAGGGTGGAAAAATGCGAATGATTTACGATTATTCCACGCAGGAGGGTCTGATTTTAATGGACATGAATGGCAACAAAATGGGGTTTAAATCGAAAACTAAGGAGCTGCAGGATGTAATAATGGAGAAGAATCCACCTAAGATTACTGAAACAAATGAATCGAAAACTATTGATGGGCATTCATGTAAGAAATTTATCTCCGAAACAGAAGATGCAGTAATAGATTTATGGGTAGCTCAGGATATGGATTTCGACCTGAAAGAATTGTTTGTAAATATGAAGGGGGCAAAAGGAGGAGGGATGAACAATTTAGGACATTACGCTAAATACTTTAAAGGGCCATCTTTGGAAACCGTTGTAGTTGATAAGAAAAAGGGATCTAAGGCTACAGTATTAATTAAAGATATACAAAAAAGAATACCTCCAGAGTCGGTTTTTAGTTCTGAGGGGTATAACATTATGTCAAATCCCATGATGGGAGGAGGAAAGAAAGAATAGTGGAATTTAAGGTTCTTTGTTCTGCACAAAGAGCCTTAAATTATGGAAAAGCTGCCATTTTCATATTTTACCTTGCCAACAGCTTTACTTTTAGCATGATAAAATAAACAGGTCCAATCGTTTTCTGCAGCTCGTTTGCCGTAATATTCACGAAGTTCCATGGCTTTACGGCCGTCAAAATCGTATTTGGCAATAAATTTTCGAATTAATTGTTCCGGCTCAGGTAATATATCACCACCCATAAATATTTTTTCTCCATCGGCCTCAATTAAAAATACCTGATGAAATTCGCAATGTCCTCCTGTTAGTTCAAAACTGATTTCGTCGGTGATTTTGCCATTTCCTTCAATTAGATGCAGGTTGGGTGTGCGCCATAAATGCTCTAAAACCGGTGCTTTATAGGATTTTGATTGTTTTACCAATCCGGTTTCCATTTCTCCACGTTGTACATAATAATCAGCATGCGGAAAGCTCAGTTTCCAATTGCCATCCTCTTCATACATCATCCCGCCTGAGTGGTCATAGTGCAAATGACTCATCAATACTTTGGTTACATCATCAGGTTGAAAACCGGCTTTGCGAATGTTGTTGTATAACTGCAATTCGCCATTGGCTTCTCTTACTCCCAAACCGGCATCAATCAATAGCAGATCATTTGGAGTTTGAACCAGAAATGGTTGAACGTAAATAAAAAGTGATCCTGGTCGATCTTTAGGATTATGAAGTTCCGGATTAAACGGAATAAATTTTTTGCTTGAATCTACAGAGAAGGACCCTTCGTGGAGCGGGAAAATTTTCATGGGTGCAAAGATAAAAGACAAAAGAACAAAGAACGAATTCAATGTCTTTTGTCTTTATTCTATTGTCTATTTAATTACACCTAGCTCTTTACCTACTTTGGTAAATGCGGTGATAGCTTTATCAAGGTGTTTAACATCATGTCCGGCAGAAATTTGTACACGAATACGAGCTTTGCCTTGAGGTACAACCGGATAGTAGAATCCAATTACATAAATGCCTTCCTCTAGCATCTTTTCAGCAAATTTTTGAGCCAAAGGTGCATCATATAACATTACAGGTACAATAGGGTGTAAGCCTGGCTTGATATCGAAACCGGCATCAGTCATTTTCTCACGGAAATATTTGGTGTTAAACTCTAATTTGTCACGTAATTCGGTTGTTTCACTCAACATATCCAATACGGCAATAGAGGCACCAACAATACTTGGAGCTAATGTGTTAGAGAATAAATAAGGACGTGAACGCTGGCGAAGCATGTCGATTATTTCTTTACGGCCCGAAGTAAAACCTCCTGATGCTCCACCCAAAGCTTTGCCTAAGGTGCCGGTAATAATGTCTATACGACCCATTACTCCGCAGTGCTCATGTGTTCCACGGCCGGTCTTGCCTAAAAAGCCTGAAGAATGGCACTCATCAACCATGATTAAGGCTTTGTATTTATCAGCCAAGTCAGCAATTTTATCTAATTGTGCAATGGTGCCATCCATAGAGAATGAACCATCTGTAACAATGATACGGTGACGCTTGTCTTGTGAAGCTTTTAATTGCTCTTCAAGATCAGCCATATCGTTATGTTTATAACGGAAACGAGCCGCCTTACATAAACGAACGCCGTCAATAATTGATGCATGATTAAGCTCATCAGAGATAATTGCATCCTGATCATTAAACAATGGTTCAAAAACACCGCCGTTTGCATCAAAGGCCGCAGCGTACAAAATGGTGTCCTCTGTACCTAAGAACTCTGAAATCTTTTTTTCAAGTTCTATATGAATATCTTGAGTTCCGCAGATGAAACGAACACTGCTCATGCCGTAACCATGTGAGTCAATTGCCTCTTTAGCCGCTGCAATTACTTTCGGATGTGATGATAAGCCAAGGTAATTGTTGGCACAAAAGTTAATTACCTCCTTACCTCCGGTAATTTTAATATCTGCACCTTGTGGAGTAGTAATAATTCGTTCCCTTTTATATAATCCGGCCTCCTCAATACCTTTAAGCTCAGCCTCTAATACAGGTTTAAGTGTTTCGTACATAATGTGTTTATAGTATTTGTTTAGCGAAGCACAAAAATAAGAAATAAACCTAGCAATTGGCCGTTATTTGTGATTAGTGGCCAAAGTTAAAATTTGTAATTTGCGCCCGATCAAAGTTATATGACAAAGTATATTCTACCGTTGCTGTTAATTTTCGTTTCAAAAACTATACTGGCATCCTCTATTGCCGGCAGAGTGACTGATGCTTCGGGTAAACCGGTGGCATTTGTTAATGTTTATCTCGAAAACACCACAACAGGTACTATGGCTAATGCTGATGGTCATTATTTTTTGAAAGTGACTTCAGGTTCTCATAAGATAGTATTTAGGGCCGTCGGGTATAAGCAGGAAGTGAGAACAGTTGTTGTTAAAGATGAGGACGTAGTATTAAATATAAACCTACAAAAGGAAGTATTCGTTTTAAATGAGATAAGAGTAAGTGCGAAGCAAGAAGATCCTGCATATGAGGTTATCAGAAATGCCATAAAAAAAAGGAAGCAGCATTTAAATGAAGTAAAAGGCTTTTCTTGTGATGTTTATATTAAAGGTTTGCAACGTTTACGCGGAGCTCCCAAAAAATTTTTAGGAGTTGATGTTGATCAAGTTGGAAAAGAAATTGGCCTGGATTCAAATCGAAAAGGGGTAATCTATCTTTCAGAGTCAGAATCAAAGTTTAATTTCCAACGGCCAAACAAAGTTCGTGAGGAGATGATTTCTTCCAAAGTTAGCGGTCGGAGCAATGGCTTCAGTTTTAATCGGGCATCAGACTTAATTATTAATCTTTACGATAATTTGGTAGAGGTTGGGCATTTAAGTCCTCGTGGCTTGGTTTCACCTATTGCTGATAATGCTTTGTTTTACTATAAGTACAGGTTAGTGGGTACATCTTATGAAGGAAACTTATTGATTAATAAAATTGAACTCATTCCGAGAAGGAAAAATGACCCGGTGTTCAGAGGATTTGTTTACATATTGGAGGATAGCTGGCGCTTGCATAGTACGGATATTTTGCTTACTCAAGACGCTCAAATAAGGGTTCTTGACAGTTTAACTATCAGTCAGCAATTTTATCCTGCCAACAAGGAAGTATGGATGTTAGCATCGCAAAAGTTTAGTTTTAACGGTGGGCTTCTAGGGTTTAAGTTCGGAGGAGATTACATAGGAGTGTATAAAAACTACGAAATTAACCCTAAGCATCCCGAAGGTTTTTTTAATGGTGAAGTGTTAAATGTAGCCAAAGAATCGAACCAAAAAGATTCATTGTATTGGTCTCAGGCACGACCTATACCGTTAACTTCAGAGGAAAAAATAGACTACATCCGAAAAGACAGTTTAGAAACGTTGCGCAAATCAGTAGTATATCTTGATTCCATTGATAGAAAAAACAATAAATTCAAGCCTTTTTCGCTTGTTTTAGGGGGATATAATTACCAACAGCGGTATAAAAAACAAAACTGGCAATTGTCACCTCTGTTGCCTGATAACTTGCAGTTTAATACAGTTGAAGGCGTATGTTTAACCCTTAGAGGTTCGTTTAGGAAAAATTACGAAAGCCGTCAAAACTTTGCTATTGTTCCAGAGTTGCGTTACGGGTTTAGCAATAGACATTTAAACGGAAACGTTCAGGTTTATTATAGTTTTAATCCGGTTAAATTAGGCTCTATTGCAATAAAAGCAGGAACCGATGTGGTTGATTTTAATTCACTAGGCTCAATTAATCCGTTGATCAATTCGTATAATACCCTTGTTAAGAGTACTAATTACATGAAATTGTATGAGCGGCAGTTTGCAAGTGTTTCTTTTAGTCAGGAACTGTTTAATGGCGTTCAATTTAATGTATTAGCTGACTATGCCAACCGCTTACCTTTAGTAAACACAAATTATTACTCTTTCAAACAAGACTCAGCTATAACTTTTACAGCCAATAATCCATATTACGGTTTAAATAATAATCCGGCCTTTGAAAAGAACCAGGCTTTGACAATTTCAATGAGTGCCACCATTATGTTCGGTTCAGAGTACATTACCCGCCCTGATGGAAAATTTTATGTAGGCAGCAAATGGCCAAAACTGACGTTGAATTATAGAGGCGGATTACCTGTGTTGGGCTCAGATGTTGATTTCCATTCTATAAATGCCCGCCTGTATGATAGCGGTATTCGATTAGGTCTGCTTGGAAATGTGGCATTTAGTGTAGGTACGGGTAAATTTTTAAGTAATAAGTCCATATGGTTTATGGACTATAAACACTTCAAAGGCAGTCGGGTTACCTTTTATGAGGGAAGTAGTACAAACGTGTTCCGTTTTCTGGATTATTATCAGCATAGTACAAATAATTATTATTTGGAAGGGCATGTTGAACATAATTTTTCGGGGTTTTTTATGAACAAAATACCGTTGTTGAGAAAACTAAGATTGGAAGAAATAGTTGGAACTAATTATTTGAATACTGATTCATTGAAGAATTATGCCGAAGTATACTTAGGTTTACAAAGGTTAATGTTTAGGGCTGAGTTCGGTTTCTCATGGATGGCCGGAAAAGCATATCAGTCGGGTATTAGATTGTCAACTTCGTTTTAGATAGATTATAAGGATGAAAGAACTGCAAACGATAGGCTTACTTACAGTGTCGAATGTTTTTATGACGTTTGCTTGGTATGGGCATTTGAAATTTAGCCAAATGGAATGGAGCAAAAATCTTGGACTTATTGCCATTATCATCATAAGCTGGGGGATAGCTTTGTTCGAATACATGTTTCAAGTGCCTGCCAATAAAATTGGATTTAACCATAATGGAGGTCCGTTCAATTTGTTGCAATTAAAGGTGATTCAGGAAGCAGTTTCAATTTCCATTTTTTTGCTTTTTACAACGCTGCTTTTTAAAACCGAAAGAATTGCCTGGAATCATTTTGTTGCCTTTGCACTCATCATTCTTGCTGTTTTCTTTGCTTTTAAAAAGTGGTAGATATTTAGTGCAATAATTATTCATGACCTGAAACTTTTTAATGAAATAATGCTCAAAAAAGGATATAAAAACTTAAGTCGCTTATTCAGGCAAACGGTATTAGAATTTCAGCAGGATAAAATAATGAAACTCAGTGCTTCATTAGCTTATTATACTGTTTTTTCATTGCCACCAATGCTGTTGATCATTATTTCATTATGTGATATTTTCTACGGAAAAGATGCCATTGAAGGTGCAGTTTTTGAGCAAATAAGGGGAATTGTTGGTGACAAACCTGCAGCACTAATTGAATCGACGTTGAAAAATGTAGCTATTACGCAAAATGCCACCATTGCTACTGTAATTGGTATTGTAACATTATTCTTTGGTGCAACCGGGGTTTTTAGTGAAATTCAGGATTCGATTAATCAAATCTGGGGTTTGCGACTTAAACCTCAAAAGGGGAAAAAAGGTTGGCTGAAGATCCTGATCAATAGATTAGTTTCATTTTCAATGATTATCAGTTTGGGGTTTATTCTAATGGTTTCATTGCTCTTGAATGGGTTTATTGAAACGTTTATTAATCGTTTGTCTGATTTATTGCCTTTTGGCCAACTTTATTTTATTTATGGAGTGAACTTGGTAATAACCTTTTTTGTAACAGCCGGGTTGTTTGCGATCATATTTAAGGTTTTGCCGGATGCTCATATTCACTGGAGAGATATTTGGATTGGCGCTTTTGTAACAGCCTTTCTGTTTATGATTGGCAAATTTGCAATTGGCATGTATTTAAGAATTAATACCATTTCAAATGCTTATGGGGCGGCGGGTTCCTTAATTCTAACATTATTATGGGTCTATTATTCAGCAGTGATCTTGTACCTGGGTGCTGAGTTTACACAAGTTTATGCTCAAATGTTTGGGAATGATTTACATCCTAATGATTACGCAGAGTGGATTGAGAAAAAAGAGGTTGTAATAACTGATGCTGATAAAGAAAGAATGTACAAAGACACAAGAAGTTAAAAGGTAAACCGTGTAATTGATATACCCTGAATGGCTTGCTGGTAAGTAGAAATAGTAAATAATAAATATAAACTGGCTAAGAGGATAATAAAAAGAGTGCCAAAGCGGGTAAAGAAGCTTTTGCTCGATTCACCTACTAACCAACCACATAGGGGTAAAAGTTGAATCGAATGAATACCAAGTAAGTGAGCAATTCTTAAATCTCCATGTTGTTTACTCCAATTCAGATAAGGTAAGCCTGGACCCCCGTCTGGAGCCCCAACTGTATGGGCCAATTGTAGGGCCATTACAAAACCCTCAAAAGTGAAAATTACAAAAAATAATAGGCCCAATCGGATAGCCCATAAAAACGGTTGGGGGAGGGATGTTTTTCTAATAAAAAATAATACGCAGAAGTATAAAACAAACAGGCTATTAATGGCAATGGCTATCCCCATGGTTTGAAATATAAGCGCATCAATCCTGGTTGAAATGTTAAAATGCGACATTACACCACGCCCTGCTTGCGTAAAAATTGCAAATATCTCAATAAGAAACACAATCACTGCTGTATAGGTATATACTCTTACGGTCCGTTTATCGGGCAAATAATAAGTTAACCAAGCCATTGTAAACATGTTGATGGCTATTGAGATAGCAAATTTGCTGGGTTTAACCCAAACGTTAATACCCAATAGCTGTCTATGATCAAATAATGAGGTTAATAGGGCTAAGAAAAAAAGCAGGACGTAAAAGAGTCCCCACAGGTAAAGTGTTCTGTTTCGATGATTAATCTCGCCTAAGAAATTAACAATGATCATTCGGCAATCTCAATTATTTTAGGAGCAGTGGTTTTTTGTTTAATGGCATTGGTAATGTAGTAAATTAAAAAGCCAATTGGTCCTAATATAAATGTAAGTAATTGGCACAAAATCAATAATGGTCCGTTGAAATTATTTTTCAGAGCATGTTCGGTTATAAGCAAACCAATAATTAAGTCAAAAGCTAAGTAATGAATCCATCCGCCTAACAGTAAGCTTCTATTTTCAAATAGCGAGGCCACGCTATCTAGTGTGGAGAACGAGTTCATACTAAATTTATCAAAATTTAAAATGATAATACTTAGATATGCAATGGAAAATAAAATTACTATGAAGTTGAAAACTAAAATTGCAGTTTGTTTCCATTTGGGAACTACTATTAACATAATCCAGCCTATTAAAGCCAAAGTACTCGCAATTTGAAATATAGAAGATAAATCCATAGAGTTCTTTATTGTGTGTCGGTTTTTTTTCTGAACAAAGGTTTATAACTCCCCGATTTGGCAGGGCTAGCTTCGGTGCTTGTCTCTGCCGGAGATGCATTTTCTTTTTCAACTATTTCAGGAACAGGTTTGCTCTCTTCTTTTAAGCTAAACTCTAAGCGGAGCTTATTGAACCAAAACTTTTTTGTGTGATCAAAGCTTTTTTCACTCATTTGTTCATAGTGGTATTTTAGCTCAGTATACACTTCAGGTCGTGCCGTTCTCAATGCGTCAAGATCTATTTTCTTCTTTAAAAAAAACTCTTCAAAAGTCATCTTCCGGAAATAAAAAGGTATGCAGTTGCAAAATAACAAATCAATATGGAAATAGGAATCTGAGTTCAGACGGTTTTAAATATTGAAAATAGATGGCCATCTGTTGGTTGTTTGTTGTTGAAAGCTGCTAACTGATTTTGTTATAAAAAAGGCCGGTTTCTAAGAAAACCGGCCCGTATAATGGGTCATTGATTAGCGAATGGATAATGCAAGTAATTGAAAAATTATCTGCTTTTTATATCGTATCGATTATTTTACTAACTCTGAGTGAGCTTTCAAATTGCTAATCATATCACTAGTCATAGCCGCTAAATCAAATTTATGGTTCCAGCCCCAGTCTTTGCGAGCATAGCTGTCATCAATGCTTTTTGGCCACGAGTCGGCAATTTGTTGACGAGGGTCGTTAGATCCATACGTTATCTGAAAATCAGGAATATGTTTTCTGATTTCATCTGCCAATTGTGCTGGAGTAAAGCTAGTTGCAGCAACGTTATAGCTCGAGCGGATTTTAACTTTTTCCGCTTCAGCTTCCATTAATGAAATGGTCGCATTAATAGCATCATCCATATACATCATCGGTAGCTCGGTATTCTCCGATAGGAAACATTCATAAGTGCCATGTTTCAATGCCTCATGGAAAATATGAACGGCATAGTCCGTAGTTCCACCTCCAGGTTGAGATTTCCAACTGATAAGGCCTGGGTAACGTAAGCCGCGAACATCCAAGCCGTACTTTTGGTGGTAATATTCGCACCAACGCTCTCCGGCTAATTTACTGATTCCGTAAACCGTATTAGGGTCCATGGCACAGTATTGAGGAGTATTCGTTTTTGGCGAATTAGGTCCGAAAACGGCAATTGAACTAGGCCAGTAAACTTTGTTGATCTTATATTCTAATGCATAATCAAGAATATTGATCAAGCCGTCCATGTTCAACTCCCAAGCACGTTTAGGACGCTGCTCTCCGGTTGCCGAAAGTAAAGCTGCTAAAAGATAAACCTGTGTGGGTTTATACTTCGTTAAAATGCTTTGCAAATTGTCTTTGTCAAGCACATCAGATATCTCAAACGGTCCGGCGTTTTTAAAGTCATAATCAGGTTCTTTAATGTCTGTGGCCACTACATTCGAAGCTCCGTAAATGCTTCTCAGGTTGGTCACTAACTCAGTGCCTATTTGTCCGTTAGAGCCAATAACTACAATCGTTTCAGTCTTCATATTCCTGAATTGGTTCTTTGCAAATGTAGCTTTTCAACCAATAGGTGAGAAGTAAATGAAAATCATTTTGTTAATAAGGTTTTATGCAGAATTTTTGATGCTTTAAAATTTTTTAACAATGTTTTATTAGGTGAAAAATGTGGTTGACCTACAGCATTATAGCTTGGATAAGAAGGCTTATTGACATGAACAAGGCATTTAATTTAGTTTTTTATCAAGAATTACTTTCTTTTTGTATGATTTTACTTTGCATGATGTGCTAAACGTTTCAATATAAATAATGTGTGGCTCCATGATCGCGGACAGCTATACTGGTTATTAGGGCTATACTATTTTTTCTGGGTTTTGCCTGTCCATCAAAAATCTTAATAGGGGTGGCACTTGTTTGGCAATACAGGGAGTGCCCTTTCTACAATTGGAATAAAATAATGCTAAAGGTTGGGTTAATTCCGATTGATCAACAATAAGGTAAATGCGTAATTGGTTAGAAGTTGAAGGATTAAAATTTAACTGTACGGAATATTTCCATAAGTGCTGACTGTTAAGTCATTAGGAATTGAAAGAATAGCGCTTTGAATAATCTATTTTTTTTATTTGCAATTATGAGGGATAATTTGAAAATTATTTACTAAAACAATTGTTTTATTATAAATTTGATTAAAAACGATCGTTTTGATAAAAATATTTCAATTGAGAGTGGGCGTTAAGGTTTAAAAATGTTATTAAAATACTGAAAATGTTTTTCATAATTGGTAATATTGCGGCTGATGATGTTGAGTAAAATATCAAGTTAAAATTAATTAAACAATAGTTAAATGAAAGTCGCAGTAGTTGGTGCTACCGGTTTGGTGGGCACGAAAATGTTACAAGTTTTGGCGGAAAGAAATTTCCCTATATCTGAATTGATTCCGGTTGCTTCTGAAAAGAGCGTTGGTAAGGAAATTGAGTATAAGGGTAAAAAGTTCAAGGTTGTTTCAATGGAAGATGCTATTGCGAAGAAGCCTGAGATCGCAATCTTTTCGGCTGGAGGTAGTACCTCTGCAGAGTTTGCTCCTAAATTTGCCGAAGTAGGAACTACCGTAATTGATAACTCATCAGCTTGGCGTATGGATCCAACCAAAAAACTGGTTGTTCCTGAGGTTAATGCAAATGTGTTAACAGCTGAAGATAAAATTATTGCCAACCCTAACTGTTCAACCATTCAAATGGTGGTAGCATTAAAGCCATTGCATGATAAATATAAAATCAATCGTGTTGTGGTTTCTACTTATCAGTCAGTTACCGGTACCGGTGTTAAAGCGGTTGACCAGTTGATGGAAGAGCGTCAAGGTATTAAAGACGGTGTTAAGGCTTATCCTTATGAAATTGACTTAAATGTAATTCCTCAAATTGATGTATTCCTTGAAAATGGTTACACTAAAGAGGAAATGAAAATGATAAAGGAAACGAACAAAATTATGGGCGATGACAGTATTAAAGTTACTGCCACTACTGTTCGTATTCCAGTAATGGGTGGTCACTCAGAGTCTGCCAACGTAGAGTTCGCAAATGATTTTGATTTGGAAGAAGTTAAACAATTGTTAGCAGCAGCTCCAGGGGTTGTTTTGGTTGATGATATTGCCAATTTAAAATATCCAATGCCTAAAGATGCACATGATAAAGATGATGTATTTGTAGGTCGTTTACGCAGGGATGAATCGCAGCCAAATACCTTAAATATGTGGATTGTTTCAGATAATCTTCGTAAAGGTGCAGCGACCAACGCAGTTCAGATTGCTGAATACTTGCTAAAAAGCGAATTGGTAAAAGCCAGTTCAAGCATTGAAGCATAGTTGAAATATTATTACAGTTATAAAGGCGTTAGAGCAATTGCTTTAACGCCTTTTTTCTGAAACCTGAAAAGCGTTAGCAAGTAAAAAATCGCCTATTTATGCTGGAGCCAACTCGAATGTCGTGCAACAACCTGCCATTCGTTATTTTTCTGAATCCAAACATCAGTGAGTAGAAAATCTCCACTCCAATCCTTGTTTTTGGCCCATGCCTCCTGATGAAACCAAATGTTTAATACAGCAGTTTTGTCATATACGCGAACCATCAATTGATCAAACCGAAAATCTTTGCAATCATAATGATGCATGGCTTTGTTTATCCAACCCTCTTTGTTTATCAGTTCGCCCGTAGATAAGGAGCTTGTTAAAGTAAACTCGTCGGCAATTAGTTTTCGGGCAGTAGCCTCATCTTTATTTTTCCAGGCATTCATCCATCTTGTTTCAAGGGCCATAAATTGCTGTTCCATAGCATTAGTGTTTAGTGACCGGTAATGATGCTTTCTTAAAAAGAGCTTTGGTTGATGAGGAAGCTCATGGAATATATGTAAGCTTCATTTTATCATGCGTTAACGATGAATACACAATAAAAACCTGGTTATCATGTTCAACCGCTATATAAAGATATTAATTTAAAGGAAAGTTCAAAGTTTTATTACCTTTTTAGCGATACTTTTAACTTTATTGTCAACATATATGTATGTATAATGTGTCGAGATATGTGCATTGACAATAAAAGCTTTTTTATGGATTGTTGAGCAACAGGTATAGGTATTAATTTAATCACAGTAATTGGGGCGGATAGTTCAGGGCTTTGCGGTTACGGCAAAGCCCTAGTAAGTAGTATACGTGAAAGCCTTTAAGGAATTTGCCAAAATATATTGGGGTTATTCGTTTTGTAGTTTGTAAAGATTGTTCCTGTTTCGCTATTTTTCTGCGATTCTTTATCAGGTTTTTGTTGATATGCATCTAGCGGTAATAATTCAACATAACTAACCTTTTTGCCATCTGCCCATGTCTCTGTGTTGTATTCACTAATTAAAGGACACTTAAATCGGTATAAATTTTTAGCCATGTAAGTATATAAATAATTATCCTTTGTAGTAGTTGACTTATTGTTCCAGTTTGCATCAGCATTAAGTAATAAAGGTTTGCCATACACAAGTCGTTCTCTTACTTCTTCAATACTTAATAAATCTCCATATTCGTTCATTACATAAGCATTATTTGTTGGATCGACCCAAATCCATTTCTTCTTTTCTTCAAGATAAACCATGTTGATTACATGACAATCAGCAAAAACTGAATCTTTAGGCATACACGTAACAAACCTTGATTTTATTCCTAAGGAAAGATAGCATTCATTTAAAACGGTTGCTAAGCCTCTGCAATTCAGGCCTCGTACTTCTTTTTTGCACTGGTTAATCATACTCAGTGCATTTTTTACAATAGGATTTTCATGATTCCCATCGTGTGGAATTAAATTATGTATCCAATGCAGCAGGTTCAATACTTTCAACGTTTCACTACCCTGACCAGCTATCGAATCCAATTTTAATTCCTTTCTTAAGGCTATCAGGTTTGGATTGTTTTTGTCCTGATATTGAAACTGAGGAATTGTTCGGGTGTCTTTTGTGTTGTATTTTTCTGCCGATTTCAACCTGTCTAAATAGCTTGGCTCATACTTTATTTGAGTAAAAGCTTTTACAGAATCATTGAGTAATATAACAAAATCGAACCTGGTGTCAGTTGTAACTTTTATAGTTATTGAGTCCCGGTCCGTGTAAAAAGTAACGTTTTCACCTTTCGATGATGTAGTATAAACATCCGGGTTAACCTTTGGTGAAATTGTCCAGGCGTTTTTTCGGAACTGGTTTCCATCACGAATGGAAACAGACGTTGATGTTGCTCTTATAACCTTAGTTTGTCCAAAAGTAAACTGTCCGATTATTAAAAAGGCTGTAAATAAAATAGTTGTCTTCTTCATAGTCATTCTATTAATATGTGGTATTTATTTAACATGATGCATAATGAGTCCCTAAGCAGAATTGTCTTTGGGTTTCCATTAAAAGGGGCCTTTAAATTTAAAATGGCTTAACATCTTCAATTTTATTGTTGGTAGAATCAGGAAACGCTTTCACTTGCTAAATTAGCTTTTTTGATCAGATTTTCTTGCTGGTTTCTTGGGGCTTTCTAAAGAATGATTGTACTGCTGAAACCTATAGATTTGCATAGTTTTACTAATTTGCTGATCAAAATACGCAGATGTTGGCAACATCATTATTGTCACTTATTTTTGTTCCGAATGGATAGGATCGATTTCTTTAGCATTGACCATATCTGGTTTACCATTTTAGGGTATCCCATGAGTCATATTGAATTTTGGGGTACCATTGCCGGAGCCTTAGCCGTGTGGTTGTCTTCTAAAGCCAATATTTGGAGTTGGCCGCTAGGGCTAATCAATGTGGTCCTGTTTTTCTTTATCTTCTATCAAATTCAATTATACCCTGATATGTTCTTGCAAGTGTTCTTTTTCATTACCAATGTTATTGGCTGGTGGACCTGGACTCACCCTAAACCTGAACAGTCTGATCATAGGCACGAACTGAAGGTTAGTTATACTCAAGCAAAGTTATTGTTAATGTTACTGGGCCTTGGACTGGGGGCTACCTATGCAATCGGTCACATGGCGCAAAATCTGCACAACTGGTTCCCAGTTATCTTTAAGCAGCCTAGCGCTTTCCCTTATCTCGATTCATTTGTTTTATCGTTCAGTATTATCGGCACATTTATGATGATAAGGAAAAAGATTGAATGCTGGATTTTATGGATAGCTGTAGATGTAATTTGTACCTATATTTATTATATAAAAGGAGTAAAACTTATTTCCATAGAGTACTTTGTCTTTTGCATTATTGCAGCGTTTGGTTACTGGTATTGGAATAAGGAATATAAATCCTATAAAGGTCAAGCAAGCGCTGTTATTAACTAAATTGTCTTTGGATAAAAAAGCATCATTACCAATAATAAAAATTTGTATTTACGGACCTGAAAGTACAGGGAAAAGTACTCTGGCCGCTTATTTAGCTGTGAAATTTGAATCGGTTTGCGTGCCGGAAATAGCTAGAGATTTTATCACTTCCAATGATTTTACCGTTGAAGATATTGTGGAAATTGGAAGAGCGCAAACCGAAGCGGTGTTAACCCAAAGTGCTACTGCAAATAAATTCTTGTTTTGTGATACTGATTTGATTACAACCCAAATTTATTCAGACTATTATTTAGGGGTGATACCTGAGGAACTTTATGAGCTTGAGAAAAAAGTAAGTTATGACCTTTATTTCCTTACAGATATTGACGTTCCCTGGGTGCCAGACGGCTTGCGTGGCTTATGGCATAACAGAGCTGAAATGTTTGAACGCTTTAAATCCGAACTGGACAAGCGAAACATTAAGTATTACCTTGTTCAAGGAAGTTTTCAGGAACGCCAGCAGTTTGCGGTGAATATAATCAGGGAGCTTTTTGACGAGGAGAATACATTATATATATGAATGATGAATAGTTTTTAAAGTTATTCATCACTCATAAATCAATAATCATTTATAAATAGCAGTCAGTAATAACGTTTTTATGATGTTTGGCATGACCAGCTATAATGTAGCCAAGGGCTAGAGCTGTACAAGGCTGACTACTGCTTATACCCTGACGAGTTAGCTCTTCTTCATCCATTGCGTTAAATAGGCTCAAAGTTGAATTTCTCACCGATTTAAACTCATCAACAAGGCTTTGTAATGTTCTTTTGCTAGTTTTTGCGTTTTCAATAAATTCATTTTCATCAAAGCTTGGCAATGGGGTAGTATCGTTTCTTGAGAAACGTAAAGCACGGTAACTGAAAATACGTTCTGCATCAGTGAGGTGAAGTAAAACTTCTTTTAGTGACCATTTGCCCTCAGCATAAGCAAAGTCTCCTTTGTTTTCAGGTAATGAATCAATAAAGTCAAATAATTCTTCAGTATTAGCCTGTAAAGCTTCTTTGACATTGTTGTGCTCAACAAGGTCTATGTAGTGTTCAAAGTAAAGTGCGTAGGTTCCTTCTTTCGGTCTCATGATAAGCGTTTAGTTATTCGCCAAAGATAAAGTTTGCCATGAGTATGACAAGCTAAAAAGCAAACAAAATGCGTAGTATTTGGTCAATATAATTAATTAATTTGCGTTTGATAGGATAGGACAGTTAAACACATTCAAATGATTTCAGTACTTACAGCCGTAACCGTTTTTTTGGTCATTCGCTTTTGTGTTACGTTGTTTAACTTTATTTCGAAACCCAAATTGTCAAGGTCGCCACGTCATTACAGCGACTTTGTTTCTATTCTAATTCCCGCCAGAAATGAGGGTGATTCGATTTTACCCGTTTTGGAGTCAATAAAAAATCAGGATTACCAGAATTATGAAGTGTTGATTTTGGATGATAATTCATCCGATAACACTTATGCATTAGCCGAGGCATTTGCTCAAACCGATAGCCGTTTTAGGGTTATCCGCGGAAATACATTGCCTCCAGATTGGCTTGGGAAAAACTATGCTTGTTACCAATTATCCAAAGAAGCCAAAGGTGATTATCTGTTATTTATTGATGCGAATGTAATGGTTCATAATCGTTTAATTGATAATGCCTTGTACAGAATTAAGGTTTTTAAATTGGGGTTATTGTCCTTACTGGTCAATCAAAAAATGCTTTCATTAGGCGAGCGATTGGTGGTCCCTTTGTTCAATTATGTCTTGCTAACCACTCTTCCTTTACGGTTAGTATCATTGACTAAGTCGCCTATTTTTTCTGCAGCCAGCGGTCAGTTTATGTTCTTTGATGCTCATAATTACCATCGTAATCAGTGGCATGAACAGGTAAAAACATTTCCAGCTGGCGAACTTGAGATAATGAAACTTTTAAAAGCAGCCCGTTACAAAGGTGAGGTATTACTTGCTGCTGGTTTTGCAGATTCCAGAACTTATACCTCTTATTCAAGTGGTATTTTGGGGTTCAGTAATAAATTGCTTGCCGGTTTTAGTTATAGCGTTATATGGCTTTTGGTTTTCTTATTATTGGTATTTTTTGGCTACAGCCTGCTATTGTTGTTACCACGGTATGAACTATTAGGTGTTGTGATTTTTTTGATCATAGGTATGCGCTACATGGTTTCACTTATGAGTCACCAAAATGTGGTACTTAATTTTCTGCTACATCCTTTCCAAATGATAACCTTGGTAATCATCAGTATACTTTCAATTCACATGTATTTAACCAAAACCATGATTTCCAAGGGACGCTATATTTTGCGTTAGGTAATTGTGAATAGTTTTATCTTTGCAAAAAAAATAATTCACTGCGATAATGCTCAATTTAAAAGTTGATATAGATAAGGAATCAGGTTTTTGTTTCGGGGTGGTTTATGCCATTGATATGGCGGAAGAAATTCTTGATGAGCAAGGTTATCTGTATTGCTTGGGAGATATTGTGCACAACGATGAAGAAGTAGCTCGTTTAAAAGCCAAAGGCTTGCGTATTATAGATCATGAGCGTTTAAAAGAGTTGCAAAATGAAAAAGTGCTGATCAGGGCACATGGAGAAGCACCGGAAACTTACCGATTGGCTGTAGAAAATAACATCCAATTGATTGATGCCTCATGTCCGGTTGTGCTTAAATTGCAGAATCGCATTAAAAATACACATGACAGTAATGAGCCTATTCTGATTTACGGCAAACATGGGCACGCTGAAGTGATCGGTTTGCATGGTCAAACAGATGGCAAGGCATTAGTGTTTCAGGATATTTCTGAATTGGATGGGGTGGAGCTTCCCAAAAAGTTTTCTTTATATAGTCAAACAACCAAGAGTACCGATAACTTTTATAAGATAAAGGATGAATTGCTTGCCCGTGGTTATGAGGTGAAAGCCAATGACACGATTTGTCGTCAGGTGTCAAACCGAGATAAAGACCTCCCTGAATTTGCTTCGAAGTATGATAAAGTGGTGTTTGTTTCTGGTAAGAAATCGTCAAATGGGAAGGTTTTGTTTGAAGTTTGTCGAAAAACTAATCCTAATACGTTTTTTATCTCCTCAGTTGAAGAAATTGATGCATCATTGTTCACTCAAAATGACAAAGTAGGAATAGCGGGGGCTACATCAACTCCAATGTGGTTAATGGAAGATGTAAAGAAAGCACTTGAGGCGTTATAATGTTTCAGGTGTAAAGAAAAAATAATGAAGATGAGAACGAATGCAATGGTTATCAGTTCTCATCTTTGATTTTTTATCCAACTTATGAACCAGTTAAAACGTTTACTTATCCTAGTTTTAATTTTTACACTCGCTCAAAATACATTTGCTCAAAAGGGCATAATAAAGGGTGTCGTAACTGATGTGTTTTCGAATGAATCTTTAGCAGGGGTAACCCTTCTGATTCAAAAAACAAATAAAGTTACCGTTACAGATAGTATTGGGAGGTTTACTCTTGATAAGCTTACCCCCGGATTTTACAATATTTCAGTTACCTATATTGGTTATAAACCAAAAACAATTCATGAAATTCAAGTTACCAATGCCAAGGCAACCATTGTAAATATCACTTTAGAGACCGATGCCAAAAGTTTAGGAGAAGTGGAGGTTCGCTCTAGTTCTTATAAGTCTGAAGAAACGCCGTTGTCGTTAAGAACGATTGGGGTTGCTGAAATTAAGCGTAATCCGGGTGGGAATCGAGATATTTCCAAGGTGGTACAATCTTTACCAGGCGTGGCCCAACCGGTGAGCTTTAGAAATGATATAATTATTAGGGGAGGCGCTCCAAATGAGAATCGATTTTTCTTGGATGATATTGAAATCCCAAACTTAAACCACTTTACCACTCAAGGTTCATCAGGTGGTCCAGTAGGGATGATAAATGTTGATTTTATTAACCAGGTAGACTTTTATTCGGGAGCCTTTCCTGCTAATCGTGGGAATGCATTGAGCTCGGTATTTCAATTCAGGCAAAAAGATGGTCGGAGTGATCGTCAGTCAGGAGCATTAACAATTGGTGCCTCTGATTTTGCCATTTCTGCAGAAGGGCCCATTTCACAAAAGACTACCTACTTGGCTTCTTTTCGTCGATCGTATTTGCAATTCTTATTTAAAGCATTTGACCTGCCGTTTTTGCCAACGTATAATGATGCTCAGTTTAAAATTAAAACCAAAATCGACTCAAAGAATGAGCTTACTTTTATTGGCTTAGGAGCAATTGACAGATTCGCCCTAAATACACAAGCTAATGATACGGAAGCTAAGCAATACATTTTGGCAAATCTTGCAACCAATACTCAGGATAATTATACTGTTGGAGCTTCATACAAGCATTACAGAACCACAGGATTTACGACGCTTGCAATCAGTAGAAACTACTTGAATAATAGGGCGGAGAAATATTTTGATAATAATGAAGAACTGCCAAAGAAGATGGATTACTCATCCAAAGAAATTGAAAATAAACTGCGGTTGGAACGCTCAGATAAATACAATGACTGGAAGGTTTCTTATGGAGCTAACATTGAAACAGGGAGATATAGCACTGAAACCTTTTATTTAAATCCTTATGGCCCGACAGTTAATTACAGTTCAAAATTGGATGATTTAAAATATGGCTTTTACGGCCAGGTGAGTAAAGAATTATTTGATGATAATCTTACACTTTCTGCTGGAGTTCGAGCAGATGGTTCCGATTTTTCCTCGTTAACAAATAATCCGCTTAAACAATTATCTCCCCGCTTTTCCGCTTCTTATTCTATTAATCCGGCTGTGAGTTTGAATTTTAATACAGGCTTGTATTATCAATTGCCTGCCTACACAGTTTTGGGTTATCGTAATGAAACAGGGGAATTAACCAATAAGAACGTAAAATATATTTCTAATTACCATACGGTGCTGGGGCTTGAAGTGAACTCTGGCTCCAATCTTCGTTTTACAGCAGAAGCGTTCTATAAAAAATATTATGACTATCCAATGATCGAATTCCAAGGCGATACCGTTAATTTAGCCAACCTTGGAGCCGATTTCGGGGTAGTAGGAAATCAACCGGTTGTTGGTTTAAATGGAGGCCGAACTTACGGCTTTGAACTGATGGCACAGCAACGCTTAAATAAAGGGTTTTATGGCATTGCGGCTTTAACATTGGTGCGTAGTGAGTTTAAAGACAAGAGTAGTCAATTTGTCCCTTCAGGTTGGGATAGCCGGTATATTTTGACAATTACTGCCGGAAAGCTGTTTAAACGCAATTGGGAAGTGGGAGCAAAGTTCAGATTTACTGGAGGGGCGCCTTATACTCCGTACGATGTGCCTTTCTCTTCGCTCAAAACTAACTGGTTAATCAATCCTCAGGGAACTCTTGATTATGACCAGCTCAATACCCTTCGGTTAGGAAATTTCTATCAATTGGATGCCCGGGTTGATAAAAAGTATCCGTTTAAAAAATGGACGTTGAACTTCTACGTTGATATTCAAAATCTGACCAATTTTGTTTACGAGGGACAACCGTATATTGATGTGGTAAAAGACGCAGATGGTAAACCCGTGACGGACCCTAGTGATCCGTCGCGCTGGCAAATGAAATCGGTAAAAAATGATATTGGGAACATGTTGCCAACCCTAGGTATTATTTTAGAATTATAGGAATCACCAAAAATAAAAAGAAAGGAATTTTCGATACACGGAAATTTTGGTATGAAAAGTAAAAAAGGAATACTGCTGGTAAATTTAGGTACACCAGATAGCCCCTCAACGGCTGATGTGCGAAGGTACTTGGATGAGTTTTTGTCTGACCCAAGAGTGATTGACGTGAATCCTATTGGTCGATTTTTTCTAGTGAAAGGGATTATCTTACCTACTCGTTCGCCCAAATCAGCGGCCACTTATCAAAAAATATGGACTGAAGAAGGTTCGCCCCTTCTGCGCTATACCATACGTCAAACTGAACTTTTGGCTGAGCGTCTAGGAGATGAATATATGGTTGAATATGCCATGAGATATCAAAATCCTAGCATTGAGAAGGTTTTGGAGCGTTTTAGAAAGGAAAAAGTTTTTAACATAAAGGTTATTCCGCTTTTCCCTCAATATGCATCTGCAACCACCGGCTCGGTACATGATATGATTATGACCTTAGTGAAGAATTGGCAAATTGTTCCTGATATTGAATTGGTAAACAGCTTCCCCGATCATCCCATTATGATCGATGCTTTTGCTCAGTTGGGGAGTAAATATGATGTTAATTCGTTTGATCACGTACTCTTTAGTTTTCATGGCTTGCCAAAACGACAATTGATGAAAGCGGATCCTAGCGGATGTCATTGTCAACAAATTGATAGCTGTTGCGCAAAGATCAATGTAAATAATCAATATTGTTATAGCGCTCAGTCGCACTTAACAGCCAGGTTAATTGCAGAAAAGCTTAATCTGCCTAAAGAAAAATACAGTATTTGTTTTCAATCCCGACTTGGCAAAGATCCTTGGGTGGAACCTTATACGAGTGAAGTGATCGAACGATTGGCAAAAGAAGGTAAAAAGAAATTACTTGTATTTTGTCCTGCTTTTGTGGCGGATTGTTTAGAAACCACCTTTGAAATTGGAATGGAATATGATGAAGAATTTAGACATATGGGTGGAGAAAAAGTACAATTAGTAGAGGGGTTGAATGACCATGTACGTTGGATTGATGCACTTGAAGATATTGCAAGAAACTAAGGTTTTGTAGGTCTGTAAAAAACAAAGGGTCAAAAGAAAAGTTTCTTTTGACCCTTTTATCGTTTAAAATTCCGTTCGGGTACTGAGCTGTTTCTCAACATTATCCAGACGTTCTCTCATTTCAGCAATCACTTGCGCTCCAAATTCCTTAGTTTTTTTAATCATCAATTCCATTTGCTGCTGATCACGGCTTTCTGAAATTAAATATGTCTTAGCTTCTTCAAATCCTTTCTTAAAGAGAGCAAGATTCATCATTTCCATTAAAGGCGTGTGCTTGTGATTTGTTTCTCTAATGCCATTAAGGTCATTACGGCGTAAAAATGTTTCAAAGTTTCCAGTAAGCTCATTAATTGAGTCAATGGCAATTTCAAGAAACTCTTTAAAGAAATCAGGACTATCCTCCGTAATTTCTAAAATCTTAGTAAAATCAATCTGCTCCTTATTCATACTATCTGACAATAACGGTGTTTCCGAAAACTCATGAGTTCGGTTTAAGCATTTTACAATGGTTAAGTAAAGGTCATGAGGATCAAACGGTTTAGTAAGATAAGCATTCATTCCCACATTATAAACACGTTCTCTCACTTCTACCAATGCGGCAGCTGAAAGTGCAATTATTGGTAGATTTTGATAATGCTCGTCTATTAATGAACGAATTTTTTGGGTCGCCTGGTATCCGTCCATTTCCGGCATTAGTAAATCCATTAATACAATGTCAAAATTATGTTGTTGCACCATCTCAATTGCCTGCTTTCCATTGTTGGCAAAAGAGACATTAGCATTCCATTTTAGCAGAAACTTTTCAATTACAACACGGTTCGTAGAATTGTCTTCCACAACTAAAATATGAATGCCGTCCAACGAAGGTTTGCCAATTGATTCGGAATGGACAATTGTAGAAATTGATTGTCCTTTGTATTTTTTTAAACGTAATGTAAAGCAAAATGTAGAACCTTCTCCTTTTTCACTGATCACATGAATTTCACTATTCATTAGTTGAAGCAAGCGTTTGGTAATCGCTAAGCCCAGACCTGTCCCTCCAAATTTACGTGTGGTTTCAGAACTTGCTTGTGTGAAATGATCAAAAATAAGGTCAATTTTATCTGGAGGAATACCAATTCCTGTATCTGTGACAGCAAAATATAAGTCGGAATGGTCCTTGTCACTGAATAATTGCTTAACTTCTATGGTTACACCGCCGCGTTCTGTAAACTTGATAGCATTACCAATCAAATTGGTCAAAATTTGAGATAATCTAGAAGGATCTCCAATGACCAATTTATGCAAATCGTCAGCAAATTCTATATCCAGATTAATGCTTTTTTGATCGGCTTGATACAAAAATGAGTTGTAAATATGCTCTAAGAGGTCTTCGAGGTTGAATGGAATATTTTCAAAATCAATTACGCTTGATTCAATTTTGTTGTAATCCAATATATCATTAATCAGAGCGAGCAGGTTTTCAGATGAAAAACGTAAGGTTTCAAGTTTTTCGCGTTGACTTTCTTGAGTGTTCTCATCTAAAAGTAAATGAGCCATGCCAATAACAGCATTTAATGGCGTGCGTATTTCGTGACTCATGGTAGATAAGAACTGAGATTTGATGTCAGCTGCATGCTCTGCTTTTACTTTGGCTTCAATCAACTCTTGCTCAAATTTTTTGATGTGAGTAATGTTTTTGCCGAACATAGCAGCTCCAATCACATTGCGGTTTTCATCAAAAATCGGATTGAAAGAAGTTTCGTAATGCACCTTTTTATTGGCATTGAAGAATTCGTTTTGTAGAGTAAAGCGCTCACCGGAAAAGGCACGTTGGTAAAGCTTTTTCCAATACTCAAAATCTTCATTAGAAAATCCGTTGCTTGGTGAACGGGGTTTGCTCATATCAACCCCATAAATTTCCAATAAACGCTTTCGAAACGAGGAATTGGCTGTGATCAGTTTTTGGTTGATACTTATCGACCAAATTGGCTCGTCGATATTATCAATCAAAGCCATTAAGTTCGACTCGTTTTGTTTTATAGTTTGCTCAATTTTCTTTTTCTCAGTAATGTCATTTGCAAAGCAAATGTAGCCCAAGAGCTCTCCGAAATTATCACGTAAGGCACTTATATTAATTGAAACCGGTATTCTGTATCCATTTTTGTGAATAAAATTGCATTCATGCTCGCAGGGTAAATTAAGCTTGGCTTTGATCGTGAGGGCATCAGGTAGTGGTACCTCAATGCCCAGTTCTTTTGAAAAACGTTCAGCAAAGGTCACGCGCTCCAAGGGATCATTGAATCGTTCGTACGATTTTTTATCGAGCACTTCATCTGCCCGGTAGCCAAGCATTTTCTCAGCCGCCCTGTTAAAAATTTTAATGCTGTAGTCTACATCAGTTACAATTACAGCATAGCCTGCATTATCCAATATGGCTTTTTGCAATTGAGCCATTTCATCAATGCGTTGTTCATTTATTTTCTGTTGGGTAGTTTCAATTCCATAAATGGTGATGCCTTCAATTTCATTGTTAGTAATGATGGGTGTAAAGGCATATTGAAAATATTCCTTGTGCCCATTAAATTCCATAGCAAGCTCTTCAGAGAAATAAATGCCATCCAAGGCCTTGTCATAAAGATCTTTCCATTTGTGAAAGTATATGCTTCCGGATAAGTGGGTTAATAGATTGTAGCCTTTAATCGGGGTGAAATGATGTGTCTTTTCAAAATACTCAAGGTATTTGTGGTTTGAGGTAATAAAGCGGTATTCTCTATCTACAGACCAAACTAAGGCATCAGTATTTTCAAGCAATACCGTTAAATTGGCTTCTTTTTGCTTAAGCTTTGATTCCAGCCTTTTCTTTTCAGTGATGTCTTGAATTATACCTGAAAGTTTATAAACCTTTCCATTTTTATATTCAGGCTGACCTGAGACCCGAGTAGTGATTTTTCGGTTTTTATGTGTGAAATATTCAAGTTCAAGATCAAACGGTAGTCCAGTGTTGATGGCATCCAGGGAAGCCTTGAGTAATACTTCATTGCTGTCTTTAAAGCCTTGTTTTAGAGGGAAATCATTATCAATGTTTGCATTGGGGGGTAATTCAAAAATCTTATACGTTTCTTCCGACCATAGAATTTGATTGCTTTCCAGGTCGTATTCCCAACTGCCTAAATGGGCAATTCCTTGTGAAATACGCAAGAATTCTTCACTTTTCTTTAAACCTTTTTCTTGCTCATTTCTTATAAAATCTATATAGTTTAAGCGATTGGCGGCAGTAATAATTGCTACTACAGAGAGTATAATAATACTGATGGTTATAATAATAATGCTAATTCCATATGGTAAGAAGTTGTAAAAATTACTGGCAAAGCGTAGCAGTAACAAAAAGATAGGTATTACTATGGCGTTTGGAATTAACTTTCGTGCAATTCGGCCTCCTTGTAAGTCAGAAGAAAGGATGCTTATAAAGCCTTTGTCAGGTTGAACAAATAGGTAGCCTAAACCCAACAATGTGAATAATATTGAGGTGTGAATAGCCATTGGAGCAAAATACAGTAGCTTTAAAAAGCTATTGAATTGAAATACAAATCCTAAAAGACGAGTAGCCCCAATAATTATGACGAGGGAGAGAAGTATTTGTGTTGCATAGGTATATCTGTTTCTGTACATCATTGGTATGGTAAACAGAAATATTAGCAAACATGTTAAACTTGCTGGCGACATGAGTAGAATGTCAGGGCCGGAATACGTCGTGTTAGTACTTAATAAATAATCATTGATATAAAGTTTGCTATGGTTGTATTGATAAAGAGTGTAAATAATCACCCCTAAAACAACTAGTAAAAGACAGTTAATACTAATTATTTGTTCTTTAGAGTATGGTGTTTTTTTGGCCAAAACACCTAATGACAGCCCCAACGCCATAATTCCAATGGCGGATGAAGGTTTCATAGGAGCGTACGCATGAATAATTGATCGGAAAACCTCTAAGTCCGCAATCCATCCTATAAAAGTTAGGATAGGAACAATTACGGCAGCCTGCCCAACAAGCTTTGAGAAGTTGATAAATGTATTTTTAGAAAGCTTTGAGTTTGGTTTCATCTGCATGCTTACCTGTTTTAAATTTTGTGCTAGAGTGTGATGTAAGTAGCAAGATGACTAATATATATAAAAATAAAAAGGAATTATATCCCTAAAGTGTTGAAAATTATAGTTGTTGCATTGATGTTTGTTTTGACATAATTCTTTGATGCAGAGGAAGATTGTTGGAGATTGATTGGATTGCTGCTCAAATGGGTAAAGCTGTCTTTTAATTCATTAAAATCCTTTATTGAAAATCCTCCACGGTTTGCAATTAATTCTACAGCTTCGGCAAATTTTTTATAGTTTGGTCCAAAAATTACCGGTAAACCAAAAGCAGCAGCTTCCAGGGTGTTGTGTATTCCTGATTTATTAAATCCTCCCCCGATGTAGGCAACGGTTCCATACTGATAAAGTGAGGAGAGCATTCCAATATTGTCAATAATTAAAAACTGATATTTTGTTTTCGCTGAACTCTTCTCAAGTTCTGAAAAGCGAATGGCCCTATCTCCACTAAGTTTCATAATGTTTTCTACATGCGCTTTGTCAACCTCATGTGGAGCAATAATCATTTTCCAATCAGTACTAAATGTTTGAGCGAGTGGAATTAACAAGGCCTCGTCATCAGGCCAGCTACTTCCGGCAATAAGTATTTTTTTGTTTTCAATGAATTCCTCAATCAATGGTATTTGCTTAGGCTGTAAGCTGTTTTCATAAACCCTGTCGAAGCGGGTGTCGCCGCTTACGATCCAGTTGTTTATGCCAATTGAATTTAAGAGTTCTCCTGAAAGCTTATTTTGTACAAAAAACATTGTTACACAGCTAAGCATTTCTCTGTTAAAGGAGCCATACCACTTAAAAAAAGGCTGCGAGGGCCTGAATATTGCCGAAATCATATAAAGGGGAATCTTCCTCGATTTCAATTCTGTGAAGTAATGAAACCAATATTCATATTTGGTAAAAAATACCTTTTGGGGTTGTACTAAATCTATGAACTTGGAAGCGTTAGCCTTGGTGTCAAGTGGTAAATAGAATATATAATCTGCTTGATTGTAATTTTTACGTACCTCATATCCCGAAGGAGAAAAGAACGTCATGACAATTGCTAATTCAGGATTAGATGCTTTTAATTTTTCTAAAACAGGTCGCCCTTGTTCGAACTCTCCTAATGAGGCAAAATGAAACCAAACACGGTCTCGCGGCTCATCATTAAGTTTCAAGGCAATGTGCTTAAAAATATTTTTTCTTCCCTTGATAAATAATTTTGCCTTAGAATTAAACGTTGAGAACAAGAGCACTAATCCGTGGTAAAAACGGATGGATAAATTATATAGTAAAACCATCATATCGGACGCTAAGGTAAGGCTTGCAAAGATATTTAAGTATATTCGCCTCGATTTACAAAAACAAAAACCTTCTTTGAATGAAAATAGCTGTTATTGGTACTGGCTACGTTGGTTTAGTAACCGGAACATGTTTGGCAGAAACTGGAAACAATGTAATTTGTGTTGACATTAATGCTGAAAAGGTTGCCAAAATGCAACGCAGTATTGTTCCTTTTTATGAGCCAGATCTCGAACCACTTTTTAAGAGAAATATAGCTAATGGAACTTTATCATTTACTACCAGCCTTGAAGATGCCGTACGTGAATCGCTAATCATCATTCTTGCATTACCGACACCTCCTTCAGAAGATGGCTCTGCTGATTTATCTTATGTGGTGAATACTGCGGAGGCTATTGGTAAATTAATGAATGGCTACAAGATTATTGTGAATAAGAGCACGGTTCCGGTTGGAACTGCAGATAAAGTTCGCGAAGTGGTATTGCTGAACAGTAAATATGAATTTGACGTTGTGTCAAATCCGGAGTTTTTGCGTGAGGGTGTGGCTGTACATGATTTTATGAAGCCTAGTCGAGTTATTGTAGGTACAAGTTCGGAAAAGGTGAAAAAGATTTTTGGTGAACTTTATGCTCCATATATGCGACAAAGTGAAAGGCTGATTTTTATGGACGAGCGAAGCGCTGAGTTAACCAAGTATGCTGCGAACGCGTTTTTGGCAACAAAAATATCATTTATGAATGAAATTGCCGGACTATGTGAGATTTTAGGAGCCGATATTGAACATATTCGTAGGGGAATAGGAACAGATGACCGTATAGGAAAACAGTTTTTGTATGCAGGCGTTGGATATGGAGGTAGTTGTTTTCCAAAAGATGTGCAAGCTCTTGCTAAAACCGCCACTGAAATTGGTGGAGACTTTCGAATAGTTGAGGCTGTAATGAAAACCAACTATGCTCAGCGTGAAAAATTCCTTGATAAAATCATTAATTACTTTGCAGCCAATTTAAAAGGAAAAAAGTTAGCCTTTTGGGGATTGGCCTTTAAGCCTGAAACGGATGATTTGCGTGAGGCTCCTGCATTGTACCTCATTGTGGAGCTTTTAAACTTAGGGGCTGAAATTATTGCTTATGATCCTGTCGCAATGGAGAACACCCAAAAGCAATTAGGAGATAAGATCAAATACGCTAAAAATCAATACGACTGTTTGGAAGATGCAGATGCTTTAGTGATTGTAACAGAGTGGAAAAACTTTCGTAATCCTGATTTTGAACAAATGGCTGATAAGCTGAAGGGAAAAACAATTTTCGATGGCAGAAATTTGTACAGCCTTGAAAGAATGAATGAATTAGGCTTTTACTACAATAGTATTGGCCGTGAAATTGTCGACCCAAACTCATAATAAATAATGACAAACACAAACAAAAAAGTACTCGTTACCGGCGGAACAGGTTACATTGGTTCACATACAGTTGTTGAATTGATCAATGCCGGTTATGAAACCGTTATTGCAGATAATTTGAGTAACTCCGAGCGTTTTATTTTAGATCGTATAGAACAAATTGCAGGAGTAAGACCGAAATTTTATGAAATTGACCTTTGTGATAAGGCGAAAGTAGAAGATCTTTTCAATGCGGAAAGCGATATAAAAGCGGTTATTCACTTCGCAGCATTTAAAGCAGTTGGTGAATCGGTAAAAGAACCATTGAAGTATTTTAGGAATAATAATCTTTCATTAATCAATTTACTTGAGGTGATGAATGAAAAAGGTGTTAATAACATTGTTTTTTCATCATCGGCTACGGTTTATGGCCAACCAGATGTTTTGCCGGCTACAGAAGCTACTCCTTTCCAAAAGGCTCTTTCGGCTTATGGAAGTACTAAACAAATGGGTGAGGAGATATTAGAGAAGGTTTCGTCTGCAACAATTATTAAATCAATTGCTCTGCGTTACTTTAACCCGGTTGGCGCACATAAAAGTGCATTGATTGGCGAATTGCCGGTTGGAGTTCCTAATAACTTAATGCCGTTTGTTACTCAAACCGGAATTGGTAAACGTGAAATGTTGACAATTTTTGGGGATGACTATTCAACTCCTGATGGTACTTGCATTCGTGATTATATTCATGTGGTGGACTTAGCAAAAGCGCATGTTAAAGCCTGTGAACGCCTGATTGCCGAAAAAGCTGAAAGTAATTACGAAGTGTTTAATCTTGGTACAGGAAAAGGTACCTCAGTATTGGAAATTGTAAATGCATTTGAAAAAGTAACCGGTCAAAAACTGAACTATAAAATCGGTCCACGTCGTGAAGGAGACGTTGAATCGCTTTACGCTGAAACTAAACTTGCTAATGAAAAGCTGGGCTGGAAAGCAGAGCTTGGCTTAGAAGAGATGTTAAGCTCGGCATGGGCTTGGGAGGTTAAATTGCACGAAGGAACTGTTGAAGTTTAAAAAATCTATAAATGAAAAAAATATTGATTACCGGAGGAGCCGGATTTATTGGTTCGCATGTGGTTCGTTTGTTTGTAACCAAGTACCCAAATTTACAAGTTGTTAATTTGGACAAGCTTACCTATGCAGGTAATTTAATGAACCTGATTGATATTGAAAACAGGGAAAACTACCGTTTTGTGAAAGGTGATATTGTTGATGCGTCATTTATTAATGAGTTGTTTGAAATAGAGCAATTTGATGCAGTTATTCATCTTGCGGCCGAATCTCATGTGGATCGTTCAATTGAGAATCCTTTGGATTTTGTGATGACCAACATTATAGGAACGGTGAATTTGTTAAATGCTGCAAAAAAAATATGGAGTCCATCTTTAGGTAAAGAAATTGCTGGTAAGCGCTTTTATCACGTATCAACTGATGAGGTGTACGGAAGTTTAGGCGAAACGGGAATGTTTACAGAAGAAACTAAGTATGATCCGCATAGCCCTTATTCCGCCTCAAAGGCAGGGTCTGACCATTTTGTAAGAGCGTACGGAGATACTTACGGATTACCAGTAGTGATTTCAAATTGTTCAAACAACTATGGACCTTTCCATTTTCCGGAAAAACTGATTCCTCTTTGTATCAACAATATAAAGAACAGTAAACCGCTTCCAATTTATGGCAAAGGAGAAAACGTTCGCGACTGGCTTTTTGTTGAGGATCATGCACGTGCAATCGATGTGATATTCCATACGGCTAAAAACGGAACAACCTATAACATAGGAGGACATAACGAGTGGAAAAATATAGATGTTATTCGCTTGCTATGTACTATTATGGACAGGAAACTTAATAAGGCAACCGGAACTTCAGAAAAATTAATCACATTTGTGAAAGACCGTGCAGGCCATGATTTACGTTATGCTATCGATTCAACTAAACTTCAGAATGAATTAGGGTGGAAACCTTCGCTTCAGTTTGAAGAAGGTTTAGAAAAAACGGTAGATTGGTATTTAGCCAATGAAGAGTGGCTTGAGCGAGTAACCTCAGGGGCTTATCAGGATTATTATAATAAGCAGTACACCCAGTAATATATAGAAACCGGCTTTATGCCGGTTTTTTTGTAGTTTCTGTGTTGTAGGTTTTGCGAATAGCCAATACTACTTAGTACAAGACATTATTCACAGTCTGATCAATAATTCCCTCTCCTGGCTCAGGAAGTTAATTTTATTCATAACGCAGTGCTTCAACCGGGTCAAGGCGTGATGCTTTGACCGCTGGGTAGAGTCCTGATATTAAGCCTACCGCAACGCAAAGGCAAATGCCAGCAGATATCCATAGCCAGGGAATTATAAACCCTCCGCCAATTAAAATGGAAAGTCCGTTGCCGGCTAGAATGCCAAGTATTATACCGCCTGCACCTCCTATAAGACAAATGATAATGGCTTCAAATAAAAACTGACTGCGGATAACATGTGGAGTGGCGCCAAGTGATTTACGTATGCCTATTTCACGAGTACGTTCGGTAACGGAAACCAGCATTATGTTCATTAATCCTACCGATGCTCCAATAAGCGTAATAGACCCTATAATAATAGCCGCAATGGTAAGATAACTTATAATGTCTAAAAATGTATTAGCAAGAGCATCGCTTTTGGTGATCTCAAAGTTGTTCTCTTGCGTAATGTTCAATTTTCTAATGTTACGCATTGATGCGGTGGCTTCTCCTATGGCTGGTTCCATATTTTGTGGAGTTTGTACACTTACGGTAATGGTGTAGCTTTTATTTTGGCTTCCTGATACCATTTTAGCTCTAAGTACTGGAATTAAACAAAAACGGTCGCCTGGGCCTACTGCAGCAGTTCCCTTTTCAGCCAATACTCCAATTACTTTGTATTTATCGTTTCCAATACTGATGATTTTATTGATCGGATCGGAATTTTCAAACAGGTTTTTCTTTATTTCATTTCCAATTATTACTACATTCCATCCATTTTGAACTTCTGAATTGGAGAAATTCCGGCCTTCGCCAAGCTTATAGCCTGATGTTAATAGGTAGTTTTCATCTCCCCCAGTTACGTTGATATTAGGGTTGGTTTTCTTGTTTGCATATTTTATTGTGGCTCCCCATGAACTTACTGTTGAAACCGAAACCAATCCGCCATGGTTGAAACGCTGCTTGAATTCTTGAGCTTCGTCGTATTTAATAGCCGGAAACCTCTTTGGGGCTGAACCTCCTCCCCCAATTCGTATTCCCATTCCTCTGTTCCTGATGGTGAACGAATTGGATCCCATGCTCGCAAAGGTATTATTAGCGTAACTTTTTACACCGTCAATAGCCGTTAAAATACCAACAAGGGCCATAATTCCTATGGAAATAATTAAGGCAGTAAGAGTAGTTCTCAAGCGGTTAGCTTTTATTGATTGTACGCCTACTTTCAGATTTTCACGCGGGTCCATGTGGTAAATTTCTAAATAAGAATTGATAAATAGAATTCTCAGAGCGAATGATTGACCAACTAAAATAATGAAGAGATAGAAGAAGTGATATGTTTCACGGAAATTTTACAGGAAATCGCTATTGGCTTATCTGCAAATTCTATCGCAAATGCCAAAGAAAAAGAGGAACTTGAATTAGCGAGTTCCTCTTGAGAGATATTTAAAGGTCTTTTAAGCTGAAAATGAGCTTCCACAGCCACATGTACTAGTGGCGTTTGGGTTGTTAAATATAAAGCCTCGGGCATTTAAACCATCCTGCCAGTCAACCTGCATGCCAACAAGGTAAAGGTTATGTGCCTTGTTTAAAAATATCTGAATACCTTCAACAAAGAAGATTTCATCCCCTTCTTTTTTCTTGTCAAAACCAAGAACATAGTTCATGCCTGAACAACCTCCGCCTTCAACGCCTACGCGTAACCCAAATTCTTCGGTAAGTTCTTTTTGCTCTATCAGTTTCTTTAATTCCTTAACTGCACCAGGGGTAAACGTTACCGGTACAAAGGTGTTTGTATTTGACTGAACTGTAGCTTCCATATTAAATACACTAAATTTTTTTACAAATATACATCCTAATTGTCATTTTTGTTTTTCGAATTAAATCATATCATGCTTTTAGAAATTTCAACTCAACAACTTTTTAACATTGGTATTCCTGTAGTGGGATTACTGATTCTTTTTGTTTTCTCGATTAAGGAGTACTTCAGTAAAAAAAATAAAGGATTAGGGGATCACTTGTTTGAGCTGAAAAAAAATGCTCAAAATCAAACATTGCCATTGCGTTTAGCAGCATATGAACGTTTAACTTTATTAATCGAAAGAATTACTCCTGCCAGTTTATTTATCCGTGTTTCGCCACAAGGACTAACAGCAACTGACATGCAGGCTGTATGTTTAAATGAAATTAGGAATGAATTTGAGCATAACTTGTCACAACAGGTTTATGTTAGTGAAGCTGCATGGCAGGCAGTAAAAAAGACAAAAGATGAAACTATTTTGCTTATTAACACTATTGCCTCTTCTATGCCAGCCAATACTACCGCTTTTGAATTAAGCAGGGCAGTGTTGGAGCATGTTAGTAAAATGCCTTCAGATCCTTATGCACAAACTAATTCCTTGTTAAGAGCAGAAGTGAGCAAATTATATTAATAGGAATAAATCGGCTGTATTTGAACAATAGAAAACTAATCGGGGAGTTTAGTTGATGTTTTGTTTTTCTTTGCACCGTTCACTGATGAAATAAAGCCAATCAAGAAATTATGAAAAAATTTATGACCACTTCTGGTATAGAAATTAAACAGCTTTATACCGAAGCCAAAACCATAACTGAAAAGCCAGGAGAGTTTCCGTTTACAAGAGGAATTCAGCCTGATATGTATCGTGGTAAGCTGTGGACAATGCGGCAATATGCAGGGTTTTCTACTGCTGAAGAATCCAATAAGCGCTATCATTATTTGCTGCAGAACGGAACAATGGGGCTTTCGGTGGCTTTTGATTTGCCAACTCAAATAGGATATGACTCTGATCATGAATTGGCAGAAGGAGAAGTTGGCAAGGTAGGTGTGGCAATTGATTCATTGAAGGATATTGAGATTCTTTTTGATGGCATTGAATTGCAAAAAATAACAACTTCAATGACCATTAATGCTACAGCATCTATATTATTGGCCATGTATATTGCTTTGGCAAAAAAACAAGGTGCTGACTTAAGGCAAATTTCAGGAACTATCCAAAATGATATATTAAAGGAATATGCAGCCAGGGGGACTTACATTTATCCTCCTAAACCTTCAATGCGCATCATTACAGACATTTTTGAATACTGTAGCAAGGAGCTTCCTAAATGGAACACCATTTCGATTTCAGGTTACCATATTCGTGAAGCCGGCTCAACTGCAGTTCAGGAACTGGCATTTACATTGGCTAATGGTAAAGCTTATTTAAAGGCGGCCCTTGCTGCCGGATTGGATATCAATGTGTTTGCTAAGCGATTATCTTTCTTCTTTAATTGTCATAACAATTTCTTTGAAGAAGTGGCCAAATTTAGGGCAGCTCGTAGAATGTGGGCTACTATTACCAAGGAATTAGGGGCAACAGACCCAAGAGCACAGCAATTGCGTTTTCATACTCAAACGGGAGGGTCTACATTAACAGCTCAACAACCCCAAAATAACATTATTCGTGTTGCGGTTCAGGCAATGGCCGCTGTTATGGGAGGAACTCAGTCATTGCATACCAATGGCTTTGATGAGGCATTGTCGTTGCCGACTGAGGAAGCTGCTCGAATTGCATTACGTACTCAACAACTAATTGCTTTTGAAAGTGGGGTGCCGGAAACGGTGGATCCACTGGCAGGCTCATATTTTGTTGAAACCCTTACCGATGAAATTGAGGCGGCTGCTTGGGCTTATATAGAAAAAATTGATGTCATGGGCGGAGCTGTTACTGCAATTGAGGAAGGATATATTCAACAACAAATAGCTGATGCTGCTTATCAGTATCAGAAGGATGTTGAGAACGGTGCACGAGTTATTGTTGGGGTGAACAAATTTCAGGTTGAAGAACCTCCTATGGGAGAGGTGTTCAGGGTTGATGACTCTATTCGAAACCTGCAAATTGAAAAATTGAAGAAGCTAAAAGCTGAACGGGACAATGACGCAGTGAGAAAATCGCTTGAGGCATTGAAAGGTGCTGCCAAAGACGGATCGAACTTAATGCCACACATTTTACAATCGGTTGAAAACTATGCCACTCTGGGCGAAATTGCAGATGTGCTAAGAGGTGTTTTTGGAGAGTTTTAAGCTAATATTTTGTTAACTTTAAGGTATATAATTTAACTTTACATTAAATCCAAAAAGTAATTAACAAATAAAAAATATCAACATACCTTAGCGTAAATTAAGGGCGAAATAGAGCAAAAAATCGCGTTTAAATAGGATTAAATGCGGTTTTTTGTTATTTTCAAAAAAACTTTTTTATCCACATTTTTTGTTCTATACTTGAAAAACGAACCGGGAAACCAGCTCTTGAGTTTGACAGCAAAATAACATAAAATATTTATAACCAAATAGATACGAAAAATCAGGCACACTACAAGAAATAGCTAAGTGGTTGATTTTAAAGATATTGATTCAAGGAGGCTACATTCAATACTGAAGGCCGTATGTTTGTAAAGGAATAAGTTCCAGGAAGTTATGTAAATTTAAGAAAGAACCCCTAAAATTTTATAACACTGGAACTTATGCAACCACAAGTTAATCAATTAGATTTTAGCGGTCAAAACATTTATGTTGGTTTTGACGTGCACTTAAAAAGCTGGCAGGTTACCGTTATGACTGAACTGCTCACCCATAAAACCTTTTCGCAGCCACCTAAACCCGAAGTATTACACCAGTATCTCCGGCAGAATTTCCCCGGCGGCACCTATCATTCCGCCTACGAAGCAGGCTTCTGCGGCTACTGGATCCATAACCGCTTGGAGGCTCTGGGCATTCACTCCATCGTGGTCAATCCTGCCGATATTCCCACCACCGATAAAGAAAAAGTGCAAAAAGAGGATTCCAGGGATAGCCGTAAAATCGCACACTCATTAAGAAGTGGCGCCTTAATCCCGATTTATGTTCCTTCCAGTAAAACCCTAGAGGACCGTTGTTTAGTTCGCACCCGGTCCATACTGACCAAGGACCTTGCCCGGTATAAAAACCGGGTAAAATCGTTCCTGTACTTTCATGGCATTGAACTACCTGCGCCCTTCACCAAAAAACAGTCCCACTGGTCGAAACCTTTTGTTGATTGGCTGGAAAGCATCGCTATGGCTGAGCAGAGTAGTAAAACGGCCCTGCAGGCCATGATTTTAGAAGCGAAACATTTGAGAGCCTCTGTATTGCAACTCACCCGGCATTTACTAGAGCTATCAAAAACAGGTACTTACCAGGAAGCCATCGCTTTACTGCGAAGTATCCCTGGCATCGGATTATTAACGGCCATGACCTTATTAACCGAGCTGGAGACGATTAACCGGTTTAAAAACACGGATCAACTCTGCAGTTTTATAGGACTCATCCCCTCGACGCATTCAAGTGGGGAAAAAGAACTAGCCGGTACTATCACCCGACGGGGGCATAGCGTGCTGCGCAGCGCCCTGATTGAAAGTGCATGGGTAGCCGCACGCCTGGATCCGGCACTGACTAAAAGTTTTCATGAGTATTGCCGGCGAATGGAACCGAATAAGGCCATCGTAAGAATAGCCCGGAAATTACTCAACAGAATCAGGTATGTATTAATAAACAAACAAGAATATGAGTGTGCAGTGGTTAAATAAAACTAAAACGCCATATAAAAACATCCTTTTAATCTGAGACTGATAACACGCTTCCTGCAGTGCTGGTCATTCTGTATCTGCTATCTGAAGGCTACAGCTCACTATCTATAAAAAATTAAACACGGCATTGCAGCCCGATTTACCGGTTCTGCTAATAGAAGGATGTTTTTATAGGCTTTTAGTTCATTGAAAAGACAGGTGTGTCTGAAGATTCAGGGCAAGAGAGTTTTCTTTAGCCATTTAGGACAATGAATACAGCAAAAAAGCCCCTGTCATTGTGGGGCTTCAAAGCTATATTCACCGTCATAAATCCTATTGCTGGTGAGTTGCTCTCCAGCAGCGCCCACTTCCTCTTCGGATTTATATCACAAAGGTAATCATTAAAAAAACTTCCAGATCTCTTGCTTTACAACATAGAAGGGAGCGATTTTAGGCCAAGTTTCTGCTGAAAGTCAGTTTCTTCCTCAGAGGCTGCAGATCGTAGGAAATAGTTTTTGTCCTGTTGCTCCACTAAACTCACCTGCATTTTATCGAGAAGTTTCCGCAGTTTTCCTTCGGTCGTCTTGAACCCGGCTTTTTCCAGTTTTAGCAAGGTGAAGTTCAGTAAGGTATAGGACAGGTAACAAAGGCAGATATGACCTTCTATCCGCTTATCTGTCCAATGAAACATTGGACGGGTTTCCAGATGGGATTTAAATGTGCGGAAGGTATGTTCAATTTTGTAAAGGTGTTTATACTGCTCCAGCGTTTCACTTACCGAGAGACTCTTATTGTTAGTGGCAATAGCCAGAAAGCCGTCAAAACGTTCATCGCGTTTTATTTTTTCCTGGTCCAGCTGATAGGTTTGTGAACCTTGTTTTTTCAAATAGAAACGACCCGCCTTTTTACTGAGGAGTTCGGGGCGGGATAATAAAGTTTCGGCTGTCTGCAGCTTTTCTGCCCGGTCGTGGGCATCTTTTTTTGCCCTTTTAGCCGAATAGGTCCCAATAATCACCCTTCCCTGATATTCGATCGTTGCATAGCGAACCATAACAAGCTGATCTTCACTATCGCTATAGCTCCATTCTCCATGGTAGTTCTTCAAGTCCAGCAGGAAATCCTGGAGGGAACCGGGAAGCTTCTTTAACCTTTCGCCTACAATAAATTCATAACCGCTTTCGGTGGTAACATCAAGATTGTTTTTGGAAAGCATCCCCCGGTCAGCCACTACAATCACCTGATTGATCTGATAGTCTTTCTTCAGGTCTTTTACCGCTTTTTCAAACGTATGACCTTCGAACGTGTCGCCTTTGAATACCTGATACCCTATAGGCTGTTTATCCCGGTCAATCAGCAGGCAAAACAAGATCTGGGTAGTACCAATCTTACCATCTTTACTAAAGCCCTTTTGTCGTAAAGCCCCCTCTTGTTCTAGTTCACTTTCAAAATAAAGTGTGGTGACATCATAGAAAACAACATCCAGTTGCTGATTGAATAAATCCCGGCCCGTTTGATAGATCTGCTTTTGGATCGCTTTGTTATAATCGGCCAGCTTATCTAAAGAACGGTACAGATGCTGCAGCTCTACTTTCTCAATGCCCAGGTATTCGTTTTGGTTGAAATAGGAGCTTCGTTTGCTGCAGGGATCCTGCAAGCGCTCAAGAATCATTAACAGCACAGCATTCTGCAGGTCAAAGCCAAGTTTATGCTTGCTGCCGATCTGCCCGAATAAACGGGGGAGTTTATAATGGGACAGGGCTTTGGAGAAAACCTGAAAGTAACCATAATTGAAACGGGCTTTTTCGCCCGTGGTAATTTCCAGAAGATCTTTCAGGTCGCCTCCGCCAAGTTCGTAAAGTTTTGAGCCGATACGTTTTAGCTCTTCTGGTGTATAGTCTTCCAGTTTACCAAGGGTATATAAAATACGATGACGGCTTATCCCGCTCTCATCGCGATAGCTTTCAACGATGCGTAAATACTTTCCTGACTTCTTGTTTTCTACCCTTAGAAAGGCCATGGGCCAAATCTAAAGTCCCTATAGGGAAAAAACAAAAAGTTGGCACACTACACTTTTTTGAAAAATCAATCCAAAAATGGGCCCTGCATACCTAAAAATGAGGTTTTAGAAAATAGTGCTGTCAAACTCAAGAAAAATTGAAGAAGCTAAAAGCTGAACGGGACAATGACGCAGTGAGAAAATCGCTTGAGGCATTGAAAGGTGCTGCCAAAGACGGATCGAACTTAATGCCACACATTTTACAATCGGTTGAAAACTATGCCACTCTGGGCGAAATTGCAGATGTGCTAAGAGGTGTTTTTGGAGAGTTTTAAGCTAATATTTTGTTAACTTTAAGGTATATAATTTAACTTTACATTAAATCCAAAAAGTAATTAACAAATAAAAAATATCAACATACCTTAGCGTAAATTAAGGGCGAAATAGAGCAAAAAATCGCGTTTAAATAGGATTAAATGCGGTTTTTTGTTATTTTCAAAAAAACTTTTTTATCCACATTTTTTGTTCTATACTTGAAAAACGAACCGGGAAACCAGCTCTCATTTCCCATTCATTCATAATCAATCTTTTATACTGTTTTTACCTAATGAATATGGATAGAACTTGTCATTCTGTATGGGAAAACTGTCTTAAAATTATCAAAGACAATGTGCCGGCCCAGAGTTTCCGAACTTGGTTCGAGCCCATCAAGGCTTTGAAATTAGACACCAATGTTTTAACCATACAAGTGCCTAGCGTTTTTTTCTATGAGTGGTTGGAGGAACACTATGTTTCGTTGCTTCGCAAAACCATTAAACATCAACTGGGTTCCGACGGACGTTTGGAGTATAATATTGTGATGGATAAATCGTCGGGTTCTAAAAATCCTTATACGGTTAATTATCCAACAAATAGTAATGGTGAGTTGAAAAATCAGCCGGTACCAATGCCTGTAAGTATCAATGAATCGATTAAGAATCCGTTCGTTATACCAGGATTGAAAAAGCTGAATATCGACCCTCAGTTGAATGCCAAGTACTCTTTCGACAATTTTGTTGAAGGGGAATGTAACCGTCTTGCCCGTTCAGCAGGGTTTGCTGTTGCACAAAAACCAGGTGGAACCTCGTTTAATCCTTTGTTTATATATGGAGGTGCCGGATTAGGTAAGACACACCTTGCACAAGCTATAGGATCGGCAGTTAAAACTATGTACCCGGATAAGTTGGTGTTATATGTTCAGGCTGAAAAATTCGGACAGCAGTTTGTAGATTCATTAAAGAACAATACCATTAATGATTTTGTTAACTTTTATCAGTTAATAGATATTTTAGTGGTGGATGATGTTCAGTTTTTCTCCGGCAAAGAGAAAATGCAGGATATTTTCTTTACGATCTTTAATCACCTACATACTAGTGGTAAACAAATCATTATGACTTGCGATAAGGCTCCTAAGGACTTGGTTGGTCTTGAAGAGCGATTGCTGTCTCGTTTTAAATGGGGATTGTCGGCTGATTTGCAGGTGCCTGATATTGAAACCCGTATTGCCATTCTTCAAATGAAGATGAAGGCTGATGGTATTCAATTACCTCAGGATGTTATTGAGTATGTTGCACACAACATTGATAACAATATTCGTGAGTTAGAAGGAGCTTTAATTTCTTTATTAGCTCATTCAACTTTAAACCGTAAGGAGATTGATTTGCCTTTGGCTAAGCAAATGCTTAAGAACTTTATTAAGCATTCGACCAAGGAAATTTCGATGGAATATATTCAAAAACTTGTATGTGAGTATTTTGAGATTCCACTGGAAATGGTAAAGTCAAAAACTCGTAAAAGAGAAATTGTTCAAGCCCGTCAGATTTCAATGTATTTGGCAAAAAGCCATACTAAGGCATCGCTTAAGTCAATTGGTCAATTTTATGGAGGTCGCGACCACTCTACGGTAATTTATGCTTGCCAAACAGTAGAAGATCTAATTGAGACCGATAAGAAGTTTAAAAACTGGGTTCAGGATATTCAGAAAAAGCTCAAAATGAGCTAAACAATAAAGACTATTACTTAATGAGTTTTATAAAAACAAAAGCCGTCCGGAAATATTTCTGGACGGCTTGGTTTTTAGTTGGAATTATCCATAAACCAACAAGTCCATTAAGATTTTTCTATCTAAAACTAATCACTAATCAACTTAACGATTACCTTTATATTTACTTCACCTTAACAGACTTGCTGCGAAACAAGAATATCTTTTAATTTTCTTCCTGTTTCTTAAATCCTCACCTGTACCTCGGCTTTGGTATGAACATCCGGGATATTAACTCCCGTGGTACTGTTATTTCCTGATTCACATCAGGATTATAAAGTTAGTTAAATTATTGTAAATGAGCAAATTAATTGTGGTAATAATTGCAGTATTTTTGCTCTCTTTTACCAACTGTCTCCGGCTCCTCCTCCCCCGAAATCACCACCTCCAAAACCACCAAAATCACCACCTCCGCCACTAAAATCACCCCAATCGTTATTGCCGCTATTTCTACCACTGTTGCCTAACATACTCATTAATACCCAAAATGGTAAGTCTGAGCCCGCACCTCTATTGGCTATATGTTGGTATCGTTTTCTTCTTAGTAATGAGAAAATGATAATCAAGCCAAAGATTAAAAATACCACAAACAATACGCCTCCACTGCCACCTCCTTTATTGTTCGATACCACGTCGTCTGGCCCAACGGTATATTCACCAGAAGCAAATTTCATGATGGCATCGGTGCCGTCGTTAATACCTTTAAAATAATTTCCTGCTTTAAATTCGGGCTTTATAATGGTTGAGGTTATACGCTTTGCATAGGCATCTGGGATTGCACCTTCAAGTCCATAGCCTACAGCAATAAATACTTTTCGATCGCCCATAGAGACGAGCAGTACTACACCATTACGCTTCTCCTTTTGTCCTACTCCCCATTTTTGTCCAAGTTTGATTGCATAATCAGCAATTTCATAGCCATTAAGTGACTGAACAATTACTACAGCAATTTGATTTGAAGTGGAATCATTATAAGCAACTAGTTTTCGTTCTAATTCATCCTTTTGGGAAGTGGTTAATGTTTGTGTATAATCATTTACTAACCTAGGTGGATTAGGTTTCTCGGGTATATCCTGGCCTACGACAAGGAATGAGAGGAATAGAAAGAAAAATAGAAAGAAACCTTTAAGTTTATTCATGGCCAAAATGGATGTCATCTGATAATTCATTTACGTCTTTATTAACCGGAGGGAAGTATTCTGATAATGCTTTGCCTGCCATTTCAATTCCTTTTACAACCCCCTCAACCAATAGGCCTTGTTTGAATTGTTGTAACATTGCTTGTTTTGTGTCCTGCCAGAAATTTTCACCTACATGCTTGTTAATACCCGCATCTCCAATAATGGCAAATTTTTGGTCTTCAATTGCAATGTAAATCAGTACGCCATTGCGCAAACTGGTTTTATGCATCTCCAAATGCTTAAAATAGTATGCAGCACGATTTAAAACGTCTTCTGGGCAAACTTTCTCAACGCAAACACGAATTTCTCCTGATGTTATGGATTCGGCCCATTTTATGGCCTCTTTAATAATTTTCCGGTTTTGTTCTTCAAATAAAGGCATGCTTAAGGAGTTTAGTTTTAATCCTGTTCAGAATGAAAATTGAGGATTTGTACGTTTAAACAAATCCTCAATAAAACTTTACAAATATTTGATAGTCAATTATATGTAATCTGACCTATTTTTTTAGAATTGAACTGTTGGTGCTTTTTCGCTACCCGGTTGAGCCTGGAAATATGGTTTTTCACTAAACCCAAACATCCCAGCTAATAAGTTATTCGGAAATGTTTTTACCTTTTTATTGTAATTTCCTGTAACCTCATTGAACTTGTTCCGTTCAACAGCAATTCTATTTTCCGTGCCTTCTAGCTGAGCCTGTAACTCCAGAAAGTTTTGATTGGCTTTTAAATCCGGGTATTTTTCGACCACAACCATTAAACGGCTAAGTGCAGAACTTAGGCCGTCCTGTGCCTGTTGAAACTTTTGAAATGTTTCCGGTGTTAATTTGCTTGCATCAATATTAACTGCAGTTGCTTTTGATCGAGCTTCAATAACTTGGGTCAAGGTTTCTTTTTCAAAATTAGCATATCCTTTTACGGTATTTACCAAATTGGGAATTAGATCGGAACGACGTTGGTAAACGTTTTGAACTTGTCCCCATTGTTGCTTAACATCCTGATCAAGGGTCACCATTTTGTTGTAGCCGTTACATCCGCCTACTACAAATATTAAAGCTAAAATGGCAATTACGCCTAATGCGATTTTCTTCATAGAACTAGTTAAAATTTTCTACTCAAATCTACAAAATTTATGCAAGGGCATTATTACCCTATAAATCTTTAATTTTGCGTCGATTTCAGAATAGCTATCTGACAAATAGAAATGATTAAAGAACTTGAACTGACAATTTTACCTGAATTTATTCAGGATATCGGGCATATACAACAGCAAATTGCTAATGACCTGCGTATTTCAACTAAACGGATTAATGGATTTAAAGTAGAAAAAAGATCTATAGATGCACGATCACGTGTCACTGTTTATCGCGCAAAAGTGTTGGTTTATATTGATGAACCTGCCCCTGCTCCCCATGTTTATAATTCCTTATACGAAAAAGTGAATGACCGAAAACAGGTTTTGGTTATTGGAGCTGGTCCTGCAGGCCTATTTGCTGCTTTACGTTTAATTGAATTGGGGCTAAAGCCGATCGTTTTGGAGCGAGGAAAGGATGTGAAATCCCGTCGTCGTGATCTAGCCGCCATTAATAAGGAAGGTGAGGTAAACCCTGAAAGCAATTATTGTTATGGAGAAGGAGGGGCAGGAACCTATTCTGATGGTAAACTATACACTCGTTCGACAAAACGAGGGGATGTTAATAAAGTGCTGGAGACTTTTGTAGCTCATGGAGCTTCTGAAGATATTCTTGTTGATGCTCGTCCACATATAGGGACGAATAAATTGCCACAAATTATTGTGGCCATACGCGAATCCATTTTAAATGCCGGCGGGGAAATTCATTTTGATACAAAAGTCATTGATTTTGATATTCCTTTCAGTCAGGTAAAAGGAGTGAAAACCTCCAAAGGTGATTTTCAGGCTGATAATGTTGTTTTAGCAACAGGCCATTCTGCACGTGATATTTTTTATCTCCTTCATCAAAGGAATATCCTCATTGAAGCTAAGCCATTCGCTTTGGGTGTTCGTATTGAGCATCCTCAGCGGTTAATTGATAAAGCACAATACCGATGCGATATAAGACATGAAAATTTGCCACCGGCTTATTATAGTTTAGTTGAGCAGGTAAATGGGCGAGGTGCATTTTCGTTTTGTATGTGCCCAGGGGGGATCATTGCTCCATGTGCTACTGAACCCGAGGAAATTGTGGTAAATGGCTGGTCGCCTTCTAAACGTAATAATCCTTACGCAAATTCAGGTACCGTTGTCCAAATCAATTTAGAAGATGTTAAGGGTGTTGAAAACGATTCATTGGCAGTTTTAAAGTTTCAGCAATCTATAGAGCGTAAAGCATTTCAAGTTGGTGGAGGATTGCTAAAAGCGCCGGCCCAGCGTATGGTTGATTTTGTCAACAATAAAATCTCTAAAGATTTGCCAGATTGTTCATACCATCCAGGAATTGTAAGCGCCGATTTATATGATGTGCTTCCCGGCTTTGTTGCTCAAAGTTTAAAAAATGCACTTCCTTTATTTGATAAAAAGATGCGGGGGTATTTTACCAATGAAGCAGTTTTGGTAGGGGTTGAATCAAGAACTTCTTCACCTGTCCGTATTCCTAGAGATAAGGATACATTGGAGCATCCTCAGATAAAAGGTTTATTTCCTTGTGCCGAAGGTGCTGGTTATGCAGGAGGAATCGTTTCTGCCGCTATTGATGGGATCAAATGCGCAGAAGCGATAATGAAATCTATCTGATTTTTCATTAAGCTTCTTTACAAGTAAAGCACTAACTTTATTGTAAACGTTGTTGCTATGGAAAAGCAATTAAATCTAATAATGGCCCTTCGTCAAACTGCCATTGAAATTGAAAAGGCTCCAAAATACCAGTGGGGACATATGGGGAGCTGCAATTGTGGCTATTTAGCTCAAAACTTAACAGGCTTAACTGCAGCAGAAATTCATATAAGTGCAATGAATCGAATTGGAGACTGGTCTGAGCAACTAAACGATTATTGTCCACAGTCAGGTTATCCAATGGATAATTTGATATTCGATTTACTTCAATCAGGTTTAAGTATTGAAGACTTGGCTCATCTTGAACGATTATCTGATCCATCCGTCCTGCGAAGAATTAATTCCGGAACGCAATCACTTCGATTTAACGTTGCAAAAGATGTAGCCTTGTATATGAATACATGGGCAGATATGCTTGAAGATCGACTGTTGTCAAAATTGGATGTTCAGGAACTCACCTTATTGTCAATAACAAACCCTCATTCTCTTTATTTGCATTAAAATGCTATGTCAACAAAACAGGTATTAATTGAAGAACTAGAGGCTGCTGTTAGTGGAGAACCTTGGCATGGTCCTTCCTTGCGCGATATTTTGAAATCCGTCAACTTTGCAATGGCAAATAGTCGGCCTGTTCCTCAAGTTCATTCTATTGCAGAAATTGTTATGCACTTAATTGCTTGGACGGAGGAGATTGCCGATCGATTGGAAGGGCATCCTTCTTCAATGCCTGAAAGAGGTGATTGGCCATCGGTTGACACATTGAATGAAGAGGATTGGAATAAAATTCTTTTTGATTTAAGTGCAGCTCACCAATTGCTTATTTTAAACTTGCAAGATTTTTCGGATGATAATTTGCAAAATATAATAGGAGCTGAAAGGGATACTCCTTTAGGATCAGGTTTAACCTATGAAGTTATGCTTCATGGTTTAGCTCAACATCATGCTTATCACGGAGGTCAGATTGCATTACTCTCAAAAATGCTAAAATAGAACATGCTTATTTAGTTTATAGTTTATTTATGTCAGGAAAGAAAACTCTTGTGCTAGGAGCCTCCACAAATCCAGAACGTTATTCATTTAAAGCAATTAATAGATTGGTTCAGCACAAGCATCCAGTTGTAGCTGTAGGTTTAAGGGAAGGCAATGTGGCTGGAGTTGAAATAGAAAAGCCACAAACAATACATAATGATATTGATACAATTTCTTTGTACGTTGGGCCGGCGCACCAACCGGTCTACTTTGATTATATTCTACAAACCAAGCCCAAACGTGTTATTTTTAATCCAGGGACTGAAAATATTGAATTGCAACAAATGCTTACTCAAAATGGGATTCAATTTGAAGAAGCCTGTACCCTTGTCTTGCTATCAATAGGTGATTTTTGATATTAATCTTAGAATTTTAATGCCAGGATGTCGCTCAGGTATTCTTTCTTAATAGATATTTAATCGACTCTACACGCATTTTTTATAATGTTTTGCAGCGTTTTTGTGTAAGAAAGACAAGTTTCTAGTTTAATTCATTAGGTTGTATTAGGGTGCTTTCAAATTTTTCCTGCAGTGCTCCAGGGTGTTAGGGGGTGATGGCGGAAAAAGGGGGAGCAAGGATTTGGAGGAACGGAAAAGAGTCGTACTTTTGCGCTCCGCAATCGGAAGGAAGGCGGCAGGAATTGAGGGACGAAAGGACAGGTGAGGGAAGGAAGCGAAGCGAGCGGAAGGCTACCTGGAAACAAAAAAAACGCCAAAAATTATTTTAAAATAAATTTGGCAGAAGAGAAAAAAAGTTTCACCTTTGCACTCCCGAAACGACGGGGACGCTGATGAGGAAGTCAACAGCGGAAGAAATTGAAAAACTGGCCTGAAGAGGAATCGAAAGCAGAAAAGCGAGAAAAAAAGTTAAAAAAGTTCTTGCAGAAATCAAAAAGATGCTTACCTTTGCAGCCCCGCTGAGACGGAAGGTCGGCAGCGAAAAAGAAGAAAGAAAAAACGACGAAGGATACAGGGAAGTCGCAAGACGAATCGGTTCGACTCCGGTACTATCCACGACAAGTTAACAGCGGTTAACCGAACGTTCTTTGAAGAGATGAGAATAGCGCAGCAAATTGTAGCAATACAATAAGCTAGCATACAATAACTGTCAATCCAAGAGACAATGGTTCTTCGGAACCACCTGTATCCGCAAGGATACAAGGAACAAACTTAAAGTATACAACGGAGAGTTTGATCCTGGCTCAGGATGAACGCTAGCGGCAGGCCTAATACATGCAAGTCGAACGAGATTAGGGGCTTCGGTCCCTATGAAAGTGGCGCACGGGTGCGTAACACGTATGCAACCTACCTCTAATTGGGGGATAGCCTTCCGAAAGGGAGATTAATACCGCATAAAACAGCAGAATGGCATCATTTAACTGTTAAAACTAAGGTGATTAGAGATGGGCATGCGTTGCATTAGCTAGTTGGTAAGGTAACGGCTTACCAAGGCTACGATGCATAGGGGATCTGAGAGGATGGTCCCCCACACTGGTACTGAGACACGGACCAGACTCCTACGGGAGGCAGCAGTAAGGAATATTGGTCAATGGACGCAAGTCTGAACCAGCCATGCCGCGTGCAGGATGACGGCCCTACGGGTTGTAAACTGCTTTTGTCGGGGAATAAACCTCATTACGTGTAGTGAGTTGAAGGTACCCGAAGAATAAGGATCGGCTAACTCCGTGCCAGCAGCCGCGGTAATACGGAGGATCCAAGCGTTATCCGGATTTATTGGGTTTAAAGGGTGCGTAGGCGGCGAATTAAGTCAGAGGTGAAAGCCTGCAGCTCAACTGTAGAACTGCCTTTGATACTGGTTCGCTTGAGTACAGATGAAGTGGGCGGAATGTGACAAGTAGCGGTGAAATGCATAGATATGTCACAGAACACCGATTGCGAAGGCAGCTCACTAAAGTGTAACTGACGCTGAGGCACGAAAGCGTGGGGATCAAACAGGATTAGATACCCTGGTAGTCCACGCCCTAAACGATGATTACTCGCTGTCGGCGATATACAGTCGGCGGCTAAGCGAAAGCGTTAAGTAATCCACCTGGGGAGTACGGTCGCAAGATTGAAACTCAAAGGAATTGACGGGGGCCCGCACAAGCGGAGGAGCATGTGGTTTAATTCGATGATACGCGAGGAACCTTACCCGGGCTTGAAAGTTAGTGAATAATCTAGAAATAGATTAGTGAGCAATCACACGAAACTAGGTGCTGCATGGCTGTCGTCAGCTCGTGCCGTGAGGTGTTGGGTTAAGTCCCGCAACGAGCGCAACCCCTATGTTTAGTTGCCAGCATTAAGATGGGGACTCTAAACAGACTGCCTACGCAAGTAGAGAGGAAGGAGGGGACGACGTCAAGTCATCATGGCCCTTACGTCCGGGGCTACACACGTGCTACAATGGATGGTACAGAGGGCTGCGACATAGCAATATGAAGCCAATCTCAAAAAGCCATTCACAGTTCGGATTGAGGTCTGCAACTCGACCTCATGAAGTTGGATTCGCTAGTAATCGCGTATCAGCAATGACGCGGTGAATACGTTCCCGGGCCTTGTACACACCGCCCGTCAAGCCATGAAAGCTGGGGGTGCCTAAAGACTGTAGCCGCAAGGAGCGGTTTAGGGCAAAACTGGTAATTAGGGCTAAGTCGTAACAAGGTAGCCGTACCGGAAGGTGCGGCTGGAATACCTCCTTTCTAGAGAAGGATAGCAGTTATCACTAGCTGCTGCGCTATACAATCTCATTTCAGACTTCAACAAGAGAAAACCCAAGTACCGGTAGGAAGGGTAGATGAATGAACAAGCCTACTGCCTGCAGGAACAATCCAAAGTCCCGTAGCTCAGTTTGGTTAGAGCACTACACTGATAATGTAGGGGTCAGCAGTTCAAGTCTGCTCGGGACTACCAAAGCGCAGGAAACGATAAAGCGGAAACAAGCGCACTTAACTTGGGGAATTAGCTCAGCTGGCTAGAGCACCTGCCTTGCACGCAGGGGGTCAACGGTTCGAATCCGTTATTCTCCACACTGAACCAAAGGGTTCATGAAGTTCTTTGACATATTGAAAGAAGTTACCTGAAAAGGTAAACGAGCAACAGATAGATTAATTTCTATAATGTAAGCATTAAGACGCAAGTCTTAGTAATAAAAGAAAGTTACTAAGGGCGCACGGGGGATGCCTTGGCTCTCAGAGGCGATGAAGGACGTGATAAGCTGCGATAAGCATCGGGGATTGGCAAATACGAATTGATCCGATGATTTCCGAATGGGGAAACCTAATCAGTTGAAGACTGATTGTATAAATACGCTAACCTGCCGAACTGAAACATCTAAGTAAGCAGAGGAAGAGAAAACAATAGTGATTTCGTAAGTAGTGGCGAGCGAACGCGAAAGAGCCCAAACCTATATTGTTACGGCAATATGGGGGTTGTAGGACAGTGCCGTGGACTTAACAAAAGAACAAGAATGCTTTGGGAAGAGCAGCCATAGAACGTGACAGCCGTGTATTGGTAAGATTGTTATACCTAACTGTATCCTGAGTACCGCGAGGTCGGAGACGCCTTGTGGGAATCTGCCAGCACCATCTGGTAAGGCTAAATACTACTGAGAGACCGATAGTGAACAAGTACTGTGAAGGAAAGGTGAAAAGAACCCCGAACAGGGGAGTGCAATAGAACCTGAAACCGTGCGCTTACAAGCGGTCGGAGCAGCGAAAGCTGTGACGGCGTGCCTTTTGCATAATGAGCCTACGAGTTACTTCTCACTGGCAAGGTTAAGGATTTCAGATCCGGAGCCGAAGCGAAAGCGAGTCTGAATAGGGCGCATAGTCAGTGGGAGTAGACGCGAAACCTTGTGATCTACCCTTGAGCAGGATGAAGTTGCAGTAACATGTAATGGAGGTCCGAACCGGTTTACGTTGAAAAGTATTCGGATGACTTGAGGGTAGGGGTGAAAGGCTAATCAAACTGGGAAATAGCTCGTACTCTCCGAAATGTTTTTAGGAACAGCCTGGCGGTTGAGTGTGCTAGAGGTAGAGCTACTAATTGGATGCGGGGGAGTCAAATCCTACCAAATCCAGATAAACTCCGAATGCTAGACACATATACGCTGGAGTGAGGCTTTGGGTGCTAAGGTCCAAGGCCGAGAGGGAAAGAACCCAGACCATCAGCTAAGGTCCCCAAATATATACTAAGTTGAACTAACGGGGTCCGATTGCATAGACAGCTAGGATGTTGGCTTGGAAGCAGCCATTCATTTAAAGAGTGCGTAACAGCTCACTAGTCGAGCGATCGGGCATGGATAATAATCGGGCATCAAGTATATTACCGAAGCTATGGATAATACTCTGTATTATGGTAGGAGAGCATTCTAACAGCGGTGAAGGTATTTCGTCAGAAATGCTGGAGCGGTTAGAAAAGCAAATGTAGGCATAAGTAACGATAATGCAGGCGAGAAACCTGCACACCGAAAGACTAAGGTTTCCTGATCAACGCTAATCGGATCAGGGTTAGTCGGGGCCTAAGGTGTAGCCGAAGGGCGAAGCCGATGGACAATGGGTTAATATTCCCATACTATCTATAATTGTGACGGGGAGACGCAGTGGTGAAAGATCCGCGAACTGACGGAATAGTTCGTTAAAGGCCGTACCTATATCATTCATAGGCAAATCCGTGAGTGATGGAGAAAGCTGAAAGTACCGCAAACCTACGGGGGCGCGGATAGTGATCCTAAAGGCTGCCGAGAAAATCCTCTAAACTTCAGGTTATAGATACCCGTACCGCAAACCGACACAGGTAGTCGAGGAGAGAATCCTAAGGTGCTCGAGTGAATCATGGCTAAGGAACTCGGCAAAATGGCCCTGTAACTTCGGGAGAAGGGGCGCCCCTTAACGGGGGCCGCAGTGAAAAGGTCCAGGCGACTGTTTAACAAAAACACATGGCTTTGCAAAATCGAAAGATGAGGTATAAGGCCTGACACCTGCCCGGTGCTGGAAGGTTAAGAGGGGATGTTAGTCCGAAAGGGCGAAGCATTGAATCGAAGCCCCAGTAAACGGCGGCCGTAACTATAACGGTCCTAAGGTAGCGAAATTCCTTGTCGGGTAAGTTCCGACCTGCACGAATGGTGTAACGATCTGGACGCTGTCTCAGCCATGAGCTCGGTGAAATTGTGGTATCGGTGAAGACGCCGGTTACCCGCAACGGGACGGAAAGACCCCATGCACCTTCACTACAACTTCACATTGACATTGGGTACAGGATGTGTAGGATAGGTGGGAGACTATGAAGCGGGTTCGCTAGGATTCGTGGAGTCAACGTTGAAATACCACCCTTTCTGTATTCGGTGTCTAACCCCGCGGACGTGGGGGACATTGTGTGGTGGGTAGTTTGACTGGGGTGGTCGCCTCCAAAAGAGTAACGGAGGCTTTCAAAGGTATGCTCAGTACGCTTGGTAACCGTACGTGGAGTGCAATAGCAAAAGCATGCTTGACTGTGAGGCCGACAAGCCGATCAGGTACGAAAGTAGGATATAGTGATCCGGTGGTTCTGCATGGAAGGGCCATCGCTCAAAGGATAAAAGGTACGCTGGGGATAACAGGCTGATCTCCCCCAAGAGCTCATATCGACGGGGAGGTTTGGCACCTCGATGTCGGCTCGTCACATCCTGGGGCTGGAGAAGGTCCCAAGGGTTCGGCTGTTCGCCGATTAAAGTGGCACGCGAGCTGGGTTCAGAACGTCGCGAGACAGTTCGGTCCCTATCTGTTGTGGGCGTAGGATATTTGAGTGGACCTGACCTTAGTACGAGAGGACCGGGTTGGACGAACCGCTAGTGAATCAGTTATGGCGCCAGCTGTACTGCTGAGTAGCTACGTTCGGTCGAGATAAGCGCTGAAAGCATCTAAGTGCGAAACTCACCACAAGATGAGATATCCATACAGGATCGTGGAAGATGACCACGTTGATAGGCTACAGATGTAAAGGTGGTAACATCACAGTCGAGTAGTACTAATTCTCCGAAACTTTCTGAAAAGAAAGCCTCGTTTACCAAAAAACAGCAGTAACTTCTTTCAACAATATGTCGAAACAGAACTGAAAAGATATTCAGGTGCCTATATCGGCGGTGTCCACCTCTTCCCATTCCGAACAGAGAAGTTAAGCCCGCCAGAGCCGATGGTACTGCCGTAACAGGTGGGAGAGTAGGTCGGTGCCGATTTTTATACGAAGGGAACCCCGCAAAGGTTCCCTTTCGTTTTTTAGGCTGAATTTACCTCAATATTATACTCCGGTATTCGTTCATGATTCCATAACTATTCTATATTTTTGCCTACATCCTACTGCTTTCATGGTTTCATTTTTGGAGCATTATTGATTTTTTTGTCTTGACAGTCAGTTGATTGGCCCTTTGTTTCGTTTTGGCCTATCAATGAATTGATCCGGTGCTTATCTTGTGCTTCTATCATTTATATGCTATGAATAAAAACATTGTATTCACATCTTCAAATTTTAAGAAACAAACAGTTAAGGCGATCTCAGCAATTTTCTTTTTTGTATTTTCCTATATTTTGTTGGTCATTTTATCAATTTGTCTTACCGTTTTATGTGGCTATGCAGGTATAATGCTTGTAGCCTTAAAACCTATGTTCATTACTCTTATGATTGGTTTGGGTTTAGTTAGTATGGGGTTATTAACCATTATTTTCTTGCTTAAATTTCTTGCCCAAAAACATACAGTTGATCGATCTTACCTTATTGAAATTTCTGCTTCAGATGAACCGCGTTTGTTTGAATTTATCCAGTCGATAGTTATTGAGGTGAAAACTGAGTTTCCTAAGAAAATTTATTTGTCTAACGATGTGAATGCTTCAGTGTTTTATGATTCCAGTTTTTGGAGTATGTTTCTGCCAATTAAAAAGAACCTTCAAATAGGGCTAGGCCTGGTGAATTCGGTAAGCGAAGAAGAGTTTAAAGCAATTTTAGCCCATGAATTTGGTCATTTTTCACAAAGGACGATGAAGATCGGTAGTTACGTGTATAATGTTAATAGAGTAATCTATAATATGCTCTATGATAATGATTCGTATTTGTCTCTGGCGCAAGACTGGGCCAATGTAAGTAGTTATTTCTCAATTTTTGTAAACGGTGCCGTAAGAATTGTTTTCGGGATTCAATGGATTCTCCGAAAAGTATATAACATCGTTAATTTAAACCATATGAGTTTGTCCAGGGAGATGGAATTTCACGCCGATGCGGTTGCTGCCCATGTTACAGGTTCTAAACCTTTAATTACATCTTTATTACGTCTTGATTTAGCTAACCAGGCTTATCAGACAGTTCTGGGTTATTATGATCAGAAGATCGATGAAGCTGTTAAAACGAAGAATTTGTATGATCAACAACTTAATGTGATGAATTTTTTGGCTATGGCCAATAAGCTTCCATTTGAGCAAAATCTACCTCAAGTACACTTTCAGCATTTAAGCAGGTATAATAAAACGAAATTGGTCATTAAAGATCAATGGGCTTCACACCCATCTACTGTCGACAGGGTTGCGGCTCTTGAGAACCTAAATATTGAGGTTGCAGAGAATACAGGTAATGCTGCGTGGTCTTTATTTTCTGATCCATCTAAGTTACAGCAACAGTTGACTGAGCACCTGTTTTCAGGAGTTGAATATTCAAAGGAGGAAACGTTCATAGACACCACGGTGTTTATGAATGAATTTACAGGTCGATTTAATGATAATTCCTTTAATGAAGTTTTTAATGGGTATTACGATACTAAAAATCCATTGAGCGGAAATGATTTAATCGGAATTGAAGAGGAAGATCTGAAAATTGAATTTGATCAACTGTTCGGTGATGAGATATTGGACTTAGTTTATACTTTCAATTCATTGGAAACTGATATTGTAACCTTAAAACAAATTTATGAGAAAACGTTTGGGGTGAAATCATTCGATTATGATGGAAATCGATATACTCCAGAGGATTGTTTTGAACTTATTGCTACTCTGGAAAGGGAAGCCCATCGCTTGAAGACTGAAATTATAAAAAATGATAAGTGTATTTATCTTTATTTTAAACAAAGATCAATGCAACTTGGAAGGCTTGGCGAATTTGAAAAACATGTTCACTTATATCATGAAATAGATTTGGAATACGATACTAAGGAGAAACATTATGTTGATATGCTTAATGCAGCCAATTTCATATATGACACAACCCCATTTGATATAATTGAACAAAAAATTCAGGAGCTAACGAAGGTAGAGGTCGCTTTTAAACAAGAGCTGGAAAAAATGATGAGTTCAACTATTTTTCAATTAGAGTTGAATAAGGAAATGCGGAAGGATATCACCAAGTATCTGTCTCAAGACTGGGTTTATTTTAAGCGACCTAACTATGACAATGATGCATTAGAGGTAATGATGAAGGGAATTAAAAGCTATCAGGTATTGTTATCAGCAACCATATTTAAGGTAAAAAAGAACTATTTAAACTTTATGGCAGAACTGGAACTGGTTAAAGATGAGAAGGGAATTGAACTTGAATCAGTTCAACATTAGGTTCATTTAAGGAAAAAGAAAGTCGTTCGGATTTTTAATGCAGTCTTTATGAACGGCTATGATCAACAAGTGCCTTATTTAAATCGAAAATTCGCACTGTTGTTTTCTAATGTTACTTTCAACGCACGGTTCAGCCCTCCTCAACCCCGATTTCAATGGAATGACCGCAGCGAAGCTGATGGCCTTGCGTCAGCTGCGAGGGCTTGGAATGGAAAGTGGGATGCAGGCAGGGAATGGCAGTGCAAAATGGTTTTCAAAATCCACTTAACCAATAACAAATTACATCGAACAAATAAAGTCAATTAGTCTTTTTAATCGATCGTTGTACCTCGCCGTAGGTGTGGACTTGCTGCATGATTTGGGCCCGTAGTTGGGTTAAGAGATAAATTTCAGCTTGGTAGAATTCAAAAGCCGTGACGGCATTATTTGATTTTTTAATTTTATTATAGTAGAGCTGAAGGTTTTTTTCATTCTCATCGCGATTTACGAAGTATAGTTGCGCTAATGAATCGGCTAAGCCAGGTGTCATGTTTGCATAGGCCATAGCAGTTCGCTCATATAGTCTGATTCTTGATTTTATATTCTTATTGTTAGTTGTTTGATATTCTTCATATATTTTCCAAAAAGCAACTGAATCTTTGCCTGTAACAGGAACTAACTTTTTGATAACTTCCTTCTTTTGGACCCCCAGTAAATTGGCCATTGCTTCGGTTTCGGCATTAGTTGATTGTGCCTGTACTTTTAATGTTAAACCAGTAATGAACAAGGCCAATAAGTAGATTTTCATTTTCATAAAGCGTAAGTTTTGAGTTAACTGTAATCGGAAAATAACAATGTACCAGTTTCGGAAAATAGCAATGCACCAAAAAGGAAAATAAGAATGTACCATTTCCGTGAATTCGGAAAATAAGGATGTATGATCAATTTTCAATGCGGGGCATGCCCCGCATTGAAAAAGTGCCAAATTACGGTCAGGTTTAACAACAATTTAGCTGACCAAAGATGGATAAAAAAACCATTACTAACTGGATCATGTATCACCAAATTCACAAAATGCTAATCGAGGGATCTTCCCTCAGGCAGATTTCTACCTTCACCGGCCTGGACCGCAGGACGATCAGGAAATATGCAGAAATGAACGAACAGGAGTACGAGGCCTTCCTGTGCCAGAAGGAGGAGCGTCGTAAGCTGCTAACACCCTATGAATCCTTTGTAAAGGAGAAACTGCTGCAGGTTCCCTCTGCCAGTGCCGCTCAACTGCATGACTGGTTAAAAGAACACCACCCTGATTTCCCCCAGACTGGCTCTCGCACCGTATATAACTTCGTGATTTGGGTACGGCAAAAATACCACATTCTACAGGAGCCTAAACTCAGGGATTATTTTCCTGTTGAAGAACTACCTTATGGGGCTCAAGGCCAGGTTGATTTTGGTCAGTATACCCTCAGGTGCGACCAGGGCAGAAAAAAAGTGTATTTCTTCAGTATGGTGCTATCGCGCAGCCGATACAAGTTTGTTTACTTTTCCGACCGTTCCTTTACCACCAAAACAGCAGTAGAGGCCCATGAAGCCGCTTTCAAATTCTTTGAGGGTATTCCCCTGGAACTGGTTTATGATCAGGACCGGTTGTTTCTAGTCGATGAAAACCTGGGGAACCTGCTTTTGACCAGGGAGTTTAAGACCTATGTAACGGAGCGGGATTACCGGTTGTATTTTTGCCGGAAAAGTGATCCTGAAAGCAAGGGGAAGATTGAGAATGTTATCGGCTATATCAAAAAGAACTTTCTGTATGGCAGAGTTTACCATGATATCCAAACCCTGCAGTTACAGGCCATATCCTGGCTGGCGCGGACCGGCAATGCAATGGTTCATGGTGCCACAGGAAAAGTCCCGGAAAAGGAATGGCAGATCGAAAAACCGCATCTTTCCAGCTGGGCACCTGTAAGCCTGCTGCCGGACTGGCTGATGAGCAGTGTACTGAAAAACAACACCTTCAATTATTGTGGGAATACCTATTCACTTCCCTTGGGAACCTATACTGGCAAAAAGGCAAATTATGTGAAGCTTCGTCTGGATGATGATATGCTACAGGTTTACAGTCCGAATGAAGAGCTGCTTTGCAGGCATAAGGTGCCGTTTAACAAAGGCAACCTGATTATAAATACAGATCATAAGCGGGACAAGTCGGGTAAAATTAGTGAGCTAATCATCCAAACTGCGGCACTGTTTCCAGATACAGATAAAGCGGAGCGCTACCTGTTAAAAGTAAAAGAACTCAAGCCGCGGTACGTCCGTGATCAGCTTTTATCGATTCGTGATGCGGTAAGAGAAACCAATCCGGCAACTATAGAATCAGCCATAGAAGAATGCATGGGTAATGCATTTTTTGATGCCGGCACGTTTAAACAGGTACTAAAAAAACATGCTAAGTCTTCTGCGGACATGGCTGCACCACAAGCGATCATCAAGCTGTTGGATCCATCCCATTTGCAAAAAGCAGAAACCAGGCCAGCTTCCAGCGACATCAACCTGTATGAATCCCTTTTTAACAATAAACCCTAATAAGCAATGAATACGATAGAAACCATTAAAAAACAATGTCAGTTACTGCGCCTGGGCGCAGTAACTCCGGGCGTAGAACAGCTGGCAGACCGTGCCGCTGTCGAGGGAATCAGCTACCTGGAATTTGCCAGGAAGCTGCTTGAGTTGGAACTAGATAACAGAAAGCTGCGCGATATGGAACGAAGGGAAAAAGCAGCGAAATTGCCTTCCCGCCATCAACTCGAACTTTATGACAGTACGTCAGCTGAAAGCTTACCTAAAGTGCGCCTGGAGCAGCTCAAAGAACTGAGCTGGCTGGATCAAAACTATAACATCATCCTAATGGGGCCAAGTGGAACCGGGAAAACTTTTCTCTCGGCCGGATTATGTCATCATGCCCTTAAAAATGGGTACCGGGCTTATTTCAGAACGATGGAACAGCTCATGACCATGTTAAGGAATAAAGACATCTCCACCCTGGCTAAAGCAGAGTACAGGCGGTTATCAAAAGCGCAGCTCATTGTGATTGATGACATCATGATCATTTCCGAAACCAAAGTCGAAGCGAACGCTTTCTTCCACTTCATAAATGCTCTGCATGAAAAGACATCTTTTGTGATTACCACCAATAAATCGCCTAAACAATGGGTGGAAGTATTGGGTGATGAAGTGATCACTACAGCACTCTTGGACCGCTTACTTTACCGTTGTGAGATCATCCAGCTCGGAGGCCAGAGCTACCGCATGCAGAACAGAAAATCAATCTTTGAAACTTCAGAATAGCCTCTTATATTTGGTGCAGATCGTACATCCTTGTTTTCCGATCTGTTAAAAACAGTGGTACATCCTTATTTTCCACTATTGGTACATTGCTACTTTCCATTGACAGTTAACCTAATTTACTGAAAATAAAGATTTAGTGATATAGTTAAATGATTTTTAAAAAGGCATTACTTGACATGAATACTTTGCAAAAGTTCCAAGTCCAGTTTAGCGGCTTCGCTCATCATGTCTTGGATTCACGGTGGAGCGAAGCTTTTTTGTAATGATGTGCCTACCAATTACTGTGTATGATAAAATGATATACTTAGATTTGTCTATCCAGGTTACTCTCCAGTTGATTTTCGCGCTATTAGTATTGGTTCCAAAATAATCCCCTCAGCCTTATCCTGATAATAATTTTTTCCTTTTAAAAGTTTAAGAAACAGTTTGGCTGATTCTTCTCCCATTTTAACCGTTTGTTGATCCACTGTGCTTAATGTAGGGGTGATGTGTGCGCCAAAGGCTTCATTTGCAAACCCAATTACTTTTACTTCTTCAGGTACTTTTATGCCTAAAGTATTTAATTGTTTTAAAACACCTAATCCCGTATAATCTTCAAATGCAAAAACTCCGTCAAAATATATTTTATTCTCAAAAAGAGTTTTTACGCAATTCATGCCTAATTCAATAGAGGGATTACCCGTAATAATTAGTTGATCATCAATAGGTATATTATATTGACTTAGTGCATCCATGTATCCTCTTAACCGTTCCTGGAAGATCTTAATATTATGTTGACTAGAAATGTGAATAATACGTTTGCAACCTTTATTAATCAGATGTTCTGTGGCTATAAATCCACCTTGATAATCATCTATTCTTACATAGGGAACACCAATTTCATCGACTGTACGATCAAATAACAATAATGGGATCCCATATTCTTTTAATTCCTTGAAATGATTGTAACAAGTTGTTTCAAGTGAAACTGAAGAAATAATGCCTTCAACCCTTGACTGTAAGAAAGTCTCAATGCCTTTAATTTCGTGAGCTTGTTGTTCTTTTGATTGATAAAGCAATATGCTATATCCATTTTCGTTCATCACGTTTTCTATACCATGTACGACCGAGCTGAAAAAGCTTACATCCAAGGTGGGTACTAGTACACCTATAATTCCTGTTTTACCCGATTTTAATGATGAAGCCAGTTTGTTTTGCTGATAATTAAGTTTAGTTGCCATTTCTTTTACGGCAATTTTTGTTGACGCTTTTATGCGTGGATGATCATTAAGCGCCTTGGCAACAGTTGAAAAAGTAATGTTTAGTTCACGGGCAATATCATGAATAGTTGTTTTTTTCACGTTCTGATGAATTTAACTGATATAAACGTAATTATAAATATTATATCAAATAATGCATTAATATGGTAGTTTGTGGAATAATGAGTAAAAATGTTAAATAAAATTTGGTTATCCGTAATTAACATTTACATTTATTCCAACGTTGGAACAAATGTACAAAAACAATGGTTTCAATGTATAAAAGATAATAAATGGCTGACAGTTAACTATTAATCATTAAGTATTTCGACCAATGTTATTATTAGGAATTGATCTTGGAACCTCCTCTATAAAGGTTTCGGTTGTTGAGGCTGCAACTCAAATGTGCATAGCATCGGCTCAATACCCTGACAAAGAATCAGGGATTATTTCACACAATTTAGGGTGGGCTGAACAAAAGCCAGAAATGTGGTGGGAACATGTTCAACAAGCTATTTTGAAAGTTCATAGTATTGGCAATTATAATCCAGCTGATATTGCTGCTATTGGTATTGCGTACCAGATGCATGGTATGGTAGTGGTTGATCGTGAGAAGAACGTATTACGAGATGCTATTATTTGGTGCGATAGCAGGGCTGTAGAAATTGGCGCTAGTGCCTTTGATGCTATAGGGCATCAACAGTGTTTAATGCACTTATTAAATTCTCCGGGTAATTTCACTGCATCTAAATTAGCCTGGGTAAAGCAATTCGAACCTCAAGTTTTTGATAGAGTTGATAAGGTAATGCTTCCGGGCGACTATATAGCCATGAAACTTACTGGGGAAATCACTACGAGTATATCTGCACTGTCTGAAGGGATATTTTATGATTTCTTAAGAGACTCACTCTCTGACGATGTAATGAATCATTATGGCTTTAATACAGATTTAATTCCTTCTATCAATCCTGTTTTTTCGAAACATGGTGAGTTGACTGTTGAAATTGCCAGTAAACTTTCTTTGAAAAAAGGGATTCCGGTGACGTATAAAGCCGGAGACCAACCCAATAACGCACTTTCATTAAATGTTTTAAACCCAGGTGAAGTTGCGGCTACAGCTGGAACTTCCGGCGTTATTTACGGGGTTACCGATCAATTAAACTACGATCATAAATCTCGTATAAATCCATTTGCTCATGTTAACTATATGCCTCATGAAAAAAGACTCGGTTGGTTGTTGTGCATTAATGGAACTGGAATAATGAATCGCTGGATTAAAGACACACTTTCTCCTGAAATTACCTATTCCCAAATGAATTTGCTGGCAAATGAAATTCCTGTTGGAAGTGATGGACTTAGTGTTTTGCCATTTGGAAATGGAGCAGAACGCATTCTTAACAATCTACAGTTAGGAGCTCACATACACAATGTCGACCTTAATAAGCACTCTAATGCACATATTTTTAGAGCTACACAAGAGGGAGTTGCCTTTGCATTTAGGTATGGTCTGGATATTATGCGCTCCAATGGTATGCATCCAAATGTAATTAAGGCAGGTAGTGCCAATTTGTTTTTAAGCGAGCTTTTTATTGATGCTTTTGTAAATACTAATCAGGTTCCTGTTGAATTATATCATAATGATGGTAGTGTTGGGGCCGCTTTAGGAGCAGGTATTGGAGCTGGTATATTTTCTACTCCAAATGAAGCATTTGCTAACCTTAGGCCCATGAAAATAATTGAACCTGGTAATGATTCTGCTTATGATGCGGCTTATTTACTATGGAAGGAGTTACTAAATAATCAACTTATATATAAAGAACAAGAAGTTTTATGTCAGTAGTTTTAGGAAATAAAGAGTATTATAAAGGTATTGGTCAAATCAAATTTGAAGGTCTTGAATCAGATAACCCGTTAGCTTATCGCTGGTATGATGAAAACAGAATCGTAGCAGGAAAAACCATGAAAGAGCACTTGCGGTTTGCTGTTGCCTACTGGCATTCATTCTGTGGTAATGGAGCTGATCCATTTGGAGAATCAACGCATTCATTTCCGTGGAATTCAAGTCAAGATGTGCTTAATAAGGCAAAGGAGAAGATGGATGCAGCTTTCGAATTAATTACAAAGCTTAATCTGCCTTACTATTGCTTTCATGATGCCGATTTGATTGATTTTGGTAACGATGTGATCGAAAATGAAAAAAGATTAGCCGCTATTACAGCCTATGCCAAGGAAAAACAAGCAGCGAGCGGAGTCAAATTATTGTGGGGAACGGCCAATTTATTTTCACATAAGCGTTATATGAATGGTGCTTCAACCAACCCTGATTTTCATGTTTTGGCTCATGGCGCAGCGCAAGTTAAAGCAGCCTTAGATTCTACAATAGCTTTAAATGGAGAAAATTATGTGTTTTGGGGAGGTAGGGAAGGTTACATGTCGTTGCTAAATACTGATATGAAACGTGAAAAGGAGCATTTGGCAGGATTTCTACGAGCCGCTTGTGACTATGCGCGTAAGCAAGGATTTAAGGGTACTTTCTTTATTGAACCCAAACCATGTGAACCTTCAAAACATCAGTATGACTATGATTCGGCAACTGTTATTGGTTTCCTAAGGGAGTTTGACTTACTTAATGATTTTAAACTCAATATTGAAGTGAATCATGCCACATTAGCAGGGCACACATTTGAACATGAGCTCCAGGTGGCTGCCGATGCCGGTTTACTGGGATCAATTGACGCGAACAGAGGTGACTATCAGAACGGATGGGATACCGACCAATTTCCCAATAATCTCAATGAACTTACCGAAGCAATGATGATTATTCTACAAGCCGGAGGTTTTCAGGGTGGAGGAATAAATTTTGACGCCAAAATACGCCGAAACTCAACTGATCCTGCCGATATTTTTTACGCACATATTGGCGGGGCTGATAATTTCGCTCGCGCCTTAATAACAGCCGATAATATTCTTCAAAAGTCTGACTTTTTAAAGCTTAAGAAAGAACGTTATGCTTCTTTTGATAGTGGTACAGGAAAAGAGTTTGAACAAGGTAAGCTTACTTTACAAGATTTAAGAGACTTTGCTGTCTCAAATGGTGAACCAGAGATTAGAAGCGGAAAGCAAGAATTCATTGAGAATTTAATAAATAGGTATTTGTAGGTTATTGCTTTAGAGGCTTTTGGGTTTTTTCTAAAAGCCTCCATTATGGTTGGATTGCATATTGGCTTATCTATCAGCTATTTTTGATTTAATTCTTCAAGCCCATTAATTATATCTACCTTTAACGTTTTAATGCCGTTAGGTATTTTTCACTTAAACTAAATTTATTGATGAATATTTCGTTGTCGAGATTAGAGGTGATGAAACATTTGGAGAAGGACATTCAGGAAGCACTGGATGAATTCTTAACTCCAATTGACAAAATATGGCAACCGGCGGATTTGTTACCGGATGCCAGCTCTGAAAATTTCTTTGAAGAAGTAAAATTACTACAGGATAGCGCAAGAGAGCTTTCATATGATTTAGTAGCGGTGCTAATTGGTGATACAATTACAGAAGAAGCACTTCCAACGTATGAATCATGGCTGGCCGGAGTGGAGCATGTTTCACAAGATTATAACGGGCCTTGGAGTCGTTGGGTGAGAGCCTGGACTGCTGAAGAGAACCGCCATGGCGATGTGCTAAATCGTTACTTATATCTTTCGGGCCGTGTGGATATGCGTAAAATGGAAATTTCTACGCAATACCTTATTGCTGATGGATTTGATATTGGAACCGGAAAGGATCCTTACAGAAACTTTATTTACACCAGTTTTCAGGAAACTGCAACCAATATTTCACACCGTAGAGTATCTCAATTTGCTAAAAAAGAAGGTGATTTGTTAATGGCAAAGCTTTGCGGTCATGTTGCGGCAGATGAAGCTCGTCATGCAAAGGCCTACAAATCATTTGTTGCACGTATTTTAGAAGTTGATCCAAATGAAATGCTGTTGGCATTTGAAGATATGATGCGAAAGAAAATTGTAATGCCTGCGCACTTCTTAAGGGAAATGGGTCTAAAGATTGGTCAGACCTTTGGCCACTTTACTGATGCAGCTCAACGTTTAGGTGTTTATACGGCAACTGATTATACTGATATTTTAAGAGATCTTGTTACTGAGTGGAAGATAGACCAGTTAACTGGCTTGGATGATGCAGGTGAAAGAGCTCGTGATTATCTGATGGCACTGCCGGATAGATTGAATCGTGTTGCTGAACGTATGAAAACGCCAACGCTTGAATATAAATTTTCTTGGATTAATGCTTAATAGCATTAACACATAAAAGATAACAAAAGAGCCCGTGAGTTTATTTACGGGCTCTTTTATTATGGTTTATTTCCATCAATTTTTATTCCTGGTTTTTGATATCCGTGAGGTTTATATTGATCAGGGATTTGAATTGCACTGCCATCGCGCACAGCAAATACATGAGGTGACATAATTTCAACTCCGTTCTCGTTAAAGGTGTCTTGCAGGTTTTGATGTAATTGAGAATATATATTTGCCATTTGTTGAGGCTTTTGGGTGTAAGCATTTATCTGGTAACTTACATAAAAATCGTTCAAGGCTGTTTGAAGGACAAAGGGCTTGGGGTCTGGCATTATGCCATCTGTTCTTAAAGCTGCGGATATCATCAGTTCATAAACTTGATTCCAAGGGGTGTCATAAGTTAAGGTAATGCTAGTGTTTAAGATCAGTCCTAATTCTTTAGCAGATGATGAATAATTGATGGAATGATTCGAAAGTATTGTAGAATTGGGTACGGTTATATCTTCATTTTTTATCGTTCTGATACGTGTTATCAGTAGGTTTTTTTCAATAACATCGCCTACAACCTCTCCAATTTTTACTCGGTCACCAATTTTGTAGGGTCTCATATATGTTAAAACCACTCCTGAAACCATGTTGGCAATTGCAGATGATGATCCTAGTGAGAAGAGTACTCCCAGAAATACTGTTACTCCTTGAAATACCTTGGACTCTGAGCCTGGCAAGTAGGGAAATATCACCACAAACATAAATGCATACAGTAAAAACTTAACAATGTTATAGGTGGGTAGTGCCCAATCAGGGTAAAATTTGGTGATTTTTATTGTTCCATTGGCAATTTCTTCGGCAACAAAATGAATGAGTCGTAAGATATAACGCGTCACCAAATAGATAACAATAATTGTTAATAGGTTAGGGATGTATTGAATGACTGCAACAAGAATCTTCTTTAGCGGAGTTAATACATATGCCAAAAGTTTACCTGCAATAGGCTCTGTCCAGGGAAAGATGCTGAACAATACAGGCAATGCCATATAAATAATCAAAATAAGTACGGCGATTCGTAGAATCTTTACTATGCCTGCAATAAGTGGTAGAACTCGTTTAGTATAGCTTACTTTCAGGCCTTTTTTCTCCTGAATGGTATTCAGCCGGATTTCGCTGTGTTTTAATAATTGTACCTGAAATAAGCGGGAAAGTTTATTGGTTAACCAAATCAGGAGACTTACAACAACAATTACCCCGAATACTTCCAAAAATTGAAGGGCTAAATGGCCAATGCTTTTATCTTCATAAGTTTCATTTAGCGCCGCTTTTAAAGTTTGAAAGCATTGGGTGGCTATTTCTTTACGTTTTCCATTAGCTTTCAAAGCATCTTCATCACTTACCATCATCAACATTCTTTCCTTGTAATAAATAACTGAAATATTATTAGTGTCGATAAGTTTTAGTGAATCAATGTTAAAATCAGGGTTGTTTGTCACAGTTTCCAGTCGTATGTTAATGACCTTGGCCCGCTCCTTAATAGTTATCCCTTCAAAACCATTATAAATGTAAAACAGTGTATCATTATTTAAGACAATAGGCGCCTTATCAGGGGTTTGAGCGACAGTTGTTTGAATTATTAATAAGAAGATCGATAAACAAATAAGTAGTTCTTTTCTTATATGCATAAACTTTTGAAAGATAAATAGTAGATGGAAAATACGGAAAACTTGGCACATTGTCCTCATTTTAATCGCAGCACAATTGTATTAATGGAGTTTTCGGTTTTTGTTTTATTGTGTTGTTGATTTTTTGAGTTTTTGTAAAAATATTTGAGTAATTATTTGTAAAAATAATGTGTTTTGTTGTTTTGTGGATTTGTAGGCTATGTAATTGATAGTTTTTATTGTTTTTTAATGTTTTATTGTTCTATTTTAATATATTTTATAGAGTTTTGTGCTTGTGCTAATTTGTTAGTTTTGTATTTTATTGTTTTTAATGATGTTTTTTGAATTGTTTATTTGTTTTTTATAAATTTTGTCTTGAAATTTAAGATAAATGTACGGATTGATTGATTTTTAACCTTCTAATCATTTAGTTATGAAAACATTTACAATTAGTAGAATACTTCCCTTTTCGATTTTGACCTTGGTGGCCATTCTTGCCATTTTTATACCTTCAGCTCCCAACTTTTCGGATACATCTCAGTATAATGCTGCAGACATTGCCTGGGTTACGGTTGCTGCTTCTTTAGTTTTTTTGATGACTCCCGGGTTGTCTTTTTTTTACGGAGGGATGGTTAACCGCAAAAATGTGATCAGCACAATGATTAAAAGCTTTGTAGCTACAGGCATTATCAGTTTGCTATGGGTAATAGTAGGGTTTAGTCTTTCATTTGGCACATCAAATGGAGGCTTTATTGGAGATCCCTCTTCATTTTTTTTCTTTAAAAATATAAACAGTTCTGCTCCTTGGAGTTTGGCGCCTACCATTCCATTGTTATTGTTTGCCCTCTTTCAAATGAAATTTGCCATTATTACCCCTGCATTAGTAGTGGGAGCTGTGGCTGAGCGTATAAAGTTTACCTCTTATCTGCTGTTTATTGTTTTGTTTGGGTTACTAATTTATGCACCTATTGCACACTGGACTTGGCATCCGGAAGGTTTACTTTTTAAAATGGGAGTTTTAGATTTTGCAGGTGGAACCGTAGTGCATATTTCGGCCGGCTGTGCGGCCTTGGCAGGTGCTATAGTTTTGAAAAAGAGAAAATCGAAGGAAGTACAACCTGCTAATGTTCCTTATGTGATTTTAGGAACCGGTTTACTTTGGTTCGGCTGGTTTGGCTTTAATGCAGGTTCGGCCTTAGGAGCAAATGGTTTAGCAGTTTCAGCTTTTGCAACAACTAACACAGCTTCGGCCGTTGCTGGTTTGGCTTGGATGCTGTTTGACTATGCAAGAGGAAAAAAACCAAGCGTTTTAGGGTTTTGTATCGGTGCTGTGGTTGGTTTGGTGGCAATTACCCCAGCCGCAGGATATGTGGCTATTCCTCAAAGCGTAGCTATTGGATTGATTGCGGCCATTATATCTAACATTGCTGTTCACTGGAAAGAAAAATCAGGTATTGATGATACGCTGGATGTATTTCCTTGTCATGGTTTGGGTGGTATAGTTGGTATGATACTAACAGGTGTATTTGCCACCAAAAGTGTGAATGCTGCAGGTGGCATTGGTTTATGGTACGGAGATACAGCTTTATTTATTTCCCAGCTTAAGGGATTGGTTATTGTAGTGGCTTATAGCTTCACTGTTTCATTAATCATCTTTAAAGTTATTGACGTCTTAAATCCAATTAGAGTTTCACAAGGAGATGAAGAGATAGGATTGGATGAAACCCAGCATGGTGAAAAGTATGTTCAAGGCGCATTACTGGTAGATCATAATGGTGTTTTAATTGAAAAAGACTCAGTTGATAATCTAAGTGTTTAACTATCTGAATTAAGTAATTTGTTGAATCCGGGTTTGTAGCCTGGGTTTTATCACCACGTCCTGGTAAGTAATGTAGTCAGTTGTATTTTAAATCTTTACAAGGGATATTGTCTTATGCGCCCCCTTAGTTTGTCGTTTTCATGTCTTCCTAAGATGAGTTTCAAAACGTAAGTTTGATTACATAACTTAACACTACTACATAACAAAAATTAACACCATTATGGCAAAACAATTTTGGATTAATCTTCCGGTGAAAGATGTTAGTAAATCGAAAGAGTTTTTCACCAAAATCGGGTTTGCACTTAACCCGCAATATAGCAACGGAAGTGATTCAGCATCTTTTTTAATTGGTGAACAAAAGGTGGTGATGATGCTTTTCTCTGAAAGTACATTTGAAGGTTTTACAAGAAACTCTGTTGCAGATACAAAGCAGAGTACTGAAATTTTGTTATCTATTGATGCTCAATCAGCCGAAGAAGTAGACGAAATTGCTAAGAAAGCGGAAATGGCAGGTGGTAGTGTATTTGGTAAACCTGGGTTGGCTCATGGCTGGATGTACAGCTGCGGATTTACTGATTTGGATGGCCACCGCTGGAATGTGTTGCACATGGATATGAGTAAAATGCCTAGGGGATAATAAACAAGCCAGTTAAAACTAGAAAATAGCATAAGGGCTCAGAGCTTCTCTGGGCCATTTTTGCGTTAATCTAAATTAAATTACCTTCGTAGCTGTTCTGCATAAACATGAATAAAACCTATTTTGAAGGCGAAACTTATAAAGACATAAATTATATTGATCATCCCTTACCTAAGGGCGAATACGAGAACTGCAGGTTTTCTAATTGTAATTTTTCAACTTCCAACCTTTCGTCAATAGTGTTTATTGATTGTGAGTTTGATTATTGTGATTTAAGCATGGCTAAAATCAACGAAACTGCATTTAGGGAAGTCAAGTTTAAGAAGTGTAAACTAATGGGGCTGCGATTTGATACTTGTAATCAGTTTTTGTTGGCCTTTAGCTTTGAAGGGTGTATGTTAAACTTCTCCTCGTTTTATAAACTGAAAATAAAAGGAACCCATTTTGCCGACTGCAGGGTGGAAGAAGTAGATTTTGTTGAGACCGATTTAACCAAAGCTTTATTTAAAGACTGTGACCTCAGGATGACTGTTTTTGAGAATACTTTATTGGAGCAAGCCGATTTACGTACAGCTATTAATTTCTCGATCAATCCCGAAATAAATAATATAAACAAAGCTCGGTTTTCAACCCATAATATAATTGGGTTACTGGATAAATACAATATTGTGGTTGACTAAAAGAAAAAAATGAGCATGTTAACCGTGTAAGCCTAGTAAACAAGCATCTTAAGGAACAAGCAAACATGTGTCATATTATTTATGTGGATATAAATAAGCTATTTAGCGATAAGAATGGTGAACTTAATATAATATATGCGGCTGCTGACGGACTCCACCTAAATGAATTTGCTTACACTACTTGGGTTAAATTTCTAAAGAAAAAAAATATCTATAACCTAATTGATCAGTTCATTTCTTAACAATTGTTATCGTTGGCTTGTAATTAACTTTTCAATTTTGAATTGTTAAAGTAAACAGTTCAAAATGAAAGTAGCAGTTGTATTTAACCATCCATTGATGAAGAAGGGTGGGATACACTGGAGCAAAGATCATTCGCCTCTGGGACTCACATGTGTTAATTTTCTTAATGTCAGAATTTGTTGAAAAATTATATATTAGGCCGTAAACATCTAACTAATGAAACGTATAGTTATTCTAAGCTTTTTAGCAGGAGGACTTTTGTTCAGCGCAACTGCTTTTGTGAGACCAAATAGGGTTTTGAAAGACACAAGTTTACTTAAGAAGAGTGACAGTTTAAGGGTTAAACTAGACCCAAGTAATGGTATTGATACAGCAAAAGACATAAGAATTTGTGCTCCAAGTAAAGGAAGCTTACTCTCGTCTCCATTATTTATACTCGACGGGAAAGAGATTAGTCAAGTGGAAATTAAAAATCTATCTCCAAATAAAGTCGAGAGTTTTAAGGTCTTAAAAGACGAAGAAGCCCGTAAACTCTATGGAGATAAAGGCAAAAATGGAGTGATTGTCATTACCTCTAAATGTAATTTCTAAGACTGAGTCTTTTCAATTTTGTCTTCTTTGAAATGTTAAGCGGTAGCATCACTTGGCGCTGAAGTTTTTACAGTATTAAACCTCGCTTAAAAAATACAGCCTAACAATATGTCAGGCTGTGAAGAAGAAAGTCCTTTCTGAAAATTATGATTTTGCGGTCTTAGCAGTCATTTTGGTTAGTTTCTTATTACATTGGGTGCACTTGCCAGGTTGTGCACTCACTTCACTGTTGTGTTCGGTGCAGTAATAAGTTCCTTCCTTAATTAAGGCTACGTTGTGTGTAGGACAATCTCCTCGTTCTGGGGCCGAATATTCACATTTAGGACACCAAAATTTAGCAGGACTTGTAGCATGTTTATGTGAGCCTGCTTTTGCAGGTGAAGCGGGGGCTTCTTGTGCATAAACTCCTTGAGCAAATGCGCAAGAAAGTAAAATTAACAAGAGCTTTTTCATGATTTTAACCTTTAAAAGCTAGTAAGTATAGGCCAAAAATTGGTCCATTTTAATCCGTTGATTCTCAATTTTTACTTACGGAGTAGAGATTTAGCATTATTGGTTTCCAAAACAAAACGCCCTGCTATTTTTTTCAACAAGGCGTTTTGTTTTAAATCTTACACAATCAAAGTTTAATCTACATATTTCTTCTGTACTGACCGCCAACTTGATAAAGGGCCGCCGAGATTTGTCCCAATGAGCAGTATTTGGTCACTTCTATTAGCTTTTCAAAAATATTTTGGTTGTGAATAGCTGCTTGCTGTAACTCTTTGATCGCTTGAGTACTCTTGTCTTGGTTACGCTTTTGGAAAGCATGTAAAGCTGAAATCTGATATTGCTTTTCTTCTTCCGTTGCACGAATTACTTCTTGAGGGATAACCGTAGGCGAACCTTTACTGTTCAGGAATGTATTTACTCCAATAATTGGGTAATCACCATTATGTTTCAGCGTTTCGTAATACAATGATTCTTCCTGAATTTTACTGCGTTGATACATGGTTTCCATTGCTCCCAACACTCCGCCGCGATCATTAATTCGTTTAAACTCTGTTAATACCGCTTCTTCAACCAAGTCAGTTAGCTCTTCAATAATAAATGAACCTTGTAGTGGGTTTTCGTTCTTCGCCAAACCAAGCTCACGATTAATGATTAGCTGGATGGCCATTGCTCTGCGTACCGATTCTTCGGTAGGCGTGGTAATAGCCTCATCGTATGCGTTAGTATGAAGAGAATTACAGTTGTCGTAAATGGCGTAAAGGGCCTGTAAGGTTGTGCGGATATCGTTAAAGTCGATTTCTTGTGCGTGCAATGAACGTCCTGATGTTTGGATATGGTACTTCAGTTTTTGAGAGCGATCATTGCCTTTGTATTTGTTTTTGATGGCTTTGGCCCAAATTTTTCTGGCTACACGTCCGATTACTGAATATTCAGGATCGATACCATTGGAGAAGAAGAATGAAAGATTTGGTGCAAAGTCGTCAATGTGCATACCTCGGCTCAGGTAATACTCAACAAAGGTGAAACCGTTTGCTAATGTAAAGGCCAACTGAGAAATCGGGTTAGCTCCGGCTTCTGCAATGTGATAACCCGAAATTGATACCGAATAGAAGTTGCGTACTTTTTGATCGATGAAATATTGTTGTATATCACCCATCATGCGCAAAGCAAATTCAGTAGAGAAAATACAGGTGTTTTGAGCCTGATCTTCTTTTAAAATATCGGCCTGAACTGTTCCGCGTACAGTGGAAATGGCATGTGCTTTAATCTTTTCATAAACATCAGAAGGTAAAACTTCATCGCCGGTAACGCCTAAAAGCATTAAACCCAAGCCGTTATTGCCTTCTGGAAGTTCTCCATTATAGCTTGGTCGTTCAACACCCTTTTTCTTATAGATCTCTTCAATTTTGGCTTTAACTTCTTTTACTAGGCCATGATGATGAATGTATTTTTCACATTGCTGATCAATGGCGGTGTTCATAAAGAAGCCCAACAGCATCGGTGCTGGACCGTTAATTGTCATTGAAACCGAGGTGCTGGCATGGCAAAGGTCAAAACCTGAATACAATTTTTTACAATCGTCAAGAGTGGCAATAGAAACCCCTGAGTTGCCGATTTTGCCATAAATGTCAGGGCGGGTATGTGGATCTTCTCCGTAAAGCGTCACTGAATCAAAGGCTGTGGATAAGCGGTGAGCAGGTTGACCCAATGAAACGTAATGGAAACGCTTGTTAGTACGCTCTGGTCCCCCTTCCCCTGCAAACATACGGGTTGGATCTTCTCCTTCACGCTTTAATGGAAATACTCCGGCTGCATAAGGAAACTCACCCGGAACATTTTCAGTTAATAACCAACGTAAAATATCACCCCAAGCTTCATATTTTGGCAGGGCAATTTTAGGAACTTTTAGTTTTGATAAAGACTCATAATACAAGGCTTGTTTAATTTCTTTGTCTCGAACTTTGTACACAAAAAAGTCTTCCTTATATTTTCTTACTGTTTCCGGCCATTCACGTAATAAACGCTTACACTCACCTGCAAGATTTTCTTCTAAATGATTATAAAGACTCTCCAGTTGAGTTACAGTATCTTCTTGATTGTTTCCTTCTGATTTTAGCAGATCAATCGTTCCTTTGAGTTGATACATCTTTTGAGCAATGCTGCATTGTGCATTAACCCAATTCTTGTATTCATGATTGTTCTCAACAATTTCAGCTAAATAACGGTTTCGATCAGGTGGGATGATAAATATTTTCTCTGATACCTCAGGTGTAAGCTCATAATGCGCCTGAAAATCAATTCCTGTTTTTTCTTTGATTTTCGACATTAAAGCTGCGAACAAATTGTTCATTCCCGGATCATTAAACTGAGAAGCTATAGTGCCGAAAATTGGCAATGAATCATCATTGGCATCCCAAAGGTTATGATTGCGTTTGTACTGTTTCTTTACATCGCGAATGGCATCTAGCGCTCCACGTTTATCGAATTTGTTGATGGCAACCAAATCGGCAAAATCCAACATGTCGATTTTTTCTAGCTGAGTTGCTGCACCAAATTCAGGTGTCATTACATACAAAGACACATCACAATGCTCGGTAATTTCCGTATCTGACTGACCAATACCTGACGTTTCAACGATTACCAAGTCATAAGATGCTGCTTTACATATATCAATTGCTTCCTGAACATGTTTTGATAACGCCAAATTGGCCTGACGAGTAGCTAGCGATCGCATATAAACGCGAGGGCTGTTAATGGCATTCATACGAATTCGATCGCCTAATAATGCGCCTCCGGTTTTACGTTTTGAAGGGTCCACCGAAATAATAGCGATGGTTTTATCGGTTTCAAGCAGGTAACGGCGAACTAATTCATCAACTAATGATGATTTTCCGGCTCCACCGGTTCCAGTAATACCTAGCACCGGAATTTTATGTGTGCCGATAAGTTTTTTAACTTCCTCTAAAAACTTATCAGCTTCTGCCGGAAGATTTTCAGCAACAGAAATTGCATGTGCAATGGCAGGAACTTCTTTCTTAACAATGCCTTTTACTTCGCCGTTTAAAGCAGCTTTTACTGGTAAATCGCATTGTTCCATTAAAAAATTAATCATTCCTTGTAGGCCCATGGTACGGCCATCATCGGGAGAAAAGATGCGACTAATGCCATAGTTATGGAGCTCTTCAATTTCTTCAGGTAGAATTACACCGCCTCCGCCACCAAAAATTTTAATATGACCTGCCCCTCGTTCATTCAAGAGGTCATACATATATTTAAAGTATTCAACATGACCGCCTTGATAGCTGGTCATGGCAATGCCTTGCACATCTTCCTGAATGGCACAATTGACCACTTCTTCAACAGAACGGTTATGACCCAGGTGTATTACTTCGGCTCCACTCGATTGAAGGATTCGACGCATAATATTGATTGAGGCATCATGTCCGTCGAATAACGAGGCAGCTGTAACAAAACGTACTTTGTTCTTTGGTTTATAAACTTCTACAGTTTCCATCATCAGGTTATTGAATCGTCAAATTTATACATTTATACAGAATGACCCATATGTAAAGAATGATTGATCAAGATATTGATGGAGTGATTGAATAAGGGAGTAAAAATGCTATTGATGAATTGCAATTTGGAAATCATTACCTTCATAAATAAAAATCTGCTATGACACATCAGGATATTCGCTCCTATTTTGAAGCGGAAAAATCGGCCACCTTGTTGATTTTATTTATTGGAGGTTTGGCCATTGCGATTGCAGTTGTTTTTTTCTTTTTTAAGTCGAAACCATATTTCGGGGCTGCTTTCCCTCTGCTTATAGTAGGGATTGTTGAGGTAGTTGTTGGTTACACCGTTTATTCACGGGCAGATAAGCAAATAAGTGATGTAATTTACAGCTATGACATGAATCCGGACTATCTTAAAGATATAGAGCTGCCAAGGATAGAAAAGGTAATAACTAACTTTAAAAAAAATATTTATGTTGAATTAGCTATGCTGGTTTTGTCATCGATATTAATTTACTTTAATTATAACAAGCATAATGTTTGGTTGGGAGTAGGGGGTGGTTTATTGTTGCAGATATTAATTTTGATTGTGTTTGATCAAATTGCTGAACGCAGGGCTCAAGTTTATCAGGACAAATTATCTGAATTTGTAAAGAAATAATAGGATATTGTCACTGTTAGTAAATAATTTTTCTTTCTTAGTCCTCCTTTTTAGAATAGAAACCCATCTTTTAGCTGTAAAATAAGTAAGAGCTTTATTTTGTTAGTTGTCTGATAACTAGCAATATGGCTTTGGTCTTTTTTTTGTTGGGGTCAGAGCGCAACAATCTTAGTTAATTTTTGTAATTTAAGCTAATTTACGCATTAATCGCTCTCGGTATGAACAAACGAACTGCACTAATCACTGGTGCCACCCAAGGAATAGGCTATTATTTCTCCCGAATTATGGCCCGTAATAAAGTTGACTTAGTATTAATTGATAAAAGTGAAGACTATCTTCTCGATTTGGCATTGGATCTTTATCAACGATATAATGTTCGTGTAAAATTTATTCCATTTGATCTTGGTAAACCTAACGCTCCTTTAGTTGTGTATAACGATATAATTAAGGACGGTTTTCAAGTTGATTACCTGATTAACAGTGCAGGTGTTGGCGACTTAGGATTTTTTCATGAAACCGATTGGGAAAAGGAACGGGAGATGATTAATTTAAATGTGGTGAGCTTGGTGCAACTTACAAAGCTGTTTGTTAATGATATGGTGAAAAGAGGTAAAGGACGCGTACTTAATGTTGCGTCAACAGCTGCTTTTCAACCCGGGCCTAACATGGCGGTTTACTATGCCACTAAAGCCTTTGTATTGTCGTTTTCAGAAGCAATTGCTAATGAGTTAAGAGACAGTGGGATAACTGTTACCGCATTGTGTCCAGATCCACAGCAATCGGGGTTGCAGCATTTGGCAGAGCAAGAAGTGTATAAATTATTACGTAGTAAAAAACTTCCAAAAGACTGGGAGGTTGCTGAGTTTGGCTTTCACTCAATGATTAAAGGTAAAACAGTAGCTGTAAATGGGTTTATGAATCAATTATTGGTTAATACCATGCGATTGTTCCGAAGAGACACAAGGAAAGAGTATTTGAAGGATACTTCCTCAAATGTCACAGTGTGAGTATTTTTTATACCTAAATCAAACTTGCTTGAAGATATAATCTACTCTAAATGTCATTTTAATGCTAAACCTACAGCCAATAACTTAAAACTCGTTACCTTTGCCGCCGATGTCAACAGTTTCAGGAATAACTACATATAATAATTACGGCGCTTGGTTACGGGAAAAATATAACGGGCAACGTGTTTTCAAGGTGATTGTGGATGGTGGGTTTACTTGTCCTAACAGAGATGGAAGTAAAGGATATGGTGGTTGTACCTATTGCAATGTTGACTCTTTTACTCCTGAAATTACCCGGTCCTTACCCGAAATGCGCGACCAGCTCGCCATAGGTATGGAACGAGCTCGCCAAATGTACAAAGCCGATAAATTCATTGTTTATTTTCAGCCTAATACTAATACATATGCACCAGCGCATTACCTGAAGATGCTGTATGATGAAGCGTTGTCTGTTAATACCGAAGATATTGTTGGTCTTTCGGTAGGTACGCGAGCTGATTGTATTGATGCTGAGAAAATTGCCTTGTTAGAAAGTTATACTAATAATTTTGATGTTGACCTGGAAATGGGCATGGAGTCAATTTATGAAGATACTTTGGCTCAATTGAATAGAGGTTGTTCTCACACTGAACTGGTAAACATTTTAAACATGCTTACCAACACCAAACTGGATATTTGCGTGCATTCTATTTTCGGGCTTCCAGGAGAAACCAAGGAAATGATGTTGGCCTATGCCAATGAAATTAACCGTTTCCCTCAGATTAATTTTGTAAAACTGCACCATCTGTACATTGTTGAAGGCTCAATTATGGGTGTAAAGTATAAGCGCGATCCATTTAAGCTTTTTTCAATGGAAGAGTATGCTGAGTTTCTTTGTGAGTTGATTCCTCGTTTGCGCCCCGATATTGTTATTCAGCGTTTATTCGGGATATCTGACAAGCAGTTTCTAATTGCACCTAATTGGGGGCTACCGAAGTCAGGTATTCAGTCGTATTTTGAGAATTATCTAGAGAAAAAGGGAGTCGTACAAGGAAGTCTGTATAATGGTTTGTAGTGTCATTAAAAAAAACGGCAGCAATTTCTTGCTACCGTTCTGCTTTAATTGACTATTTAATTTATACTGACTGTAATTCTCGATTAAACAATTGCTGTAACTGCTTCTCTGCAGTTTTCAGCCCTTCTTCAAACTTTCCACTAATTTTATATTCCGACAACATTCCGGCTAAGCTCCTATAATAAGCGATGCCGTTTTCAAGATTAGTTCTAAATTCAATAAGATATTTCTCTTTCTTTTCTTGAAACTGGTTACCTAATTCATTTACTTGCTCTTTTAGATAACTTAAGTATAACTGTAGCTCTTTGGTGAAAACATCGGGCCGAGCAACATTGGCCAATAAATTATTACGGCCATAGATATGATCAGTCATTTCATTCAAAGTGACCGATTTATTAAAGTAGGCAATATTGGGACCGGGACAGACAGTAACAGCACTCAGGTTTTTTAAGAAATGAGTGTTATATTTCAATGTTGCGGCATTACTTAATCCAATGCACAAACATTCTTTGTCCAATACCGCTTCAATCTGTTTTTCCTTTTCTTCTGATGAAATATCTGATTTTTGAATTGATTCTATCTTTAAGTTTTGATACTCAATAGAAGCCGTACAAATTGGTCGTTCAGTAAACTCAGTATTATTTTGCAAGTATTTTTCGGTGCAAGGACTACCAGGCTTGTTGCAGGCTATCCGCTGAATTTTCTCAATCTCAGCCGTTGTGCGCTTCAAATAATTAAAGCGAACTCCCAATGGAGAGTTGTTGCTGAGAATGATATCGTCTTCCTGAGCTTTTGCTAATAAATTCAATGTGTGATTGTCAACAGTTGTTGCTTCCGGAACCATAAGAAAAGGGGAACCCCATCCAATTGCATCCAATTGATAATAATTTAGCAAAAACTCATGCTCATAGGCATTTCCTACGCCACCCTGATAAGTGATTTTTACAGGTGGAGCTTGTTCTGGTGCATATTCATCTTTGGTCGCAATACTTTTAGAATAAAGTTCGAACAGGCTTGAGATTAGTTCGGTGCGCTTGCTCTTGAACTCTTCAAGTATAGGCCCTATCAAAAAACCGTCAGTAGCAAATGCGTGCCCACCACAATTTAGACCCGATTCAATACGGAACTCACTTACCCAAAGTCCTTTTTTTGCCAAGTATTTTCCCTGAATTAGAGCTGAGCGGTAATCGCTAACTTTAACTACAATTTTGCGTTTAAATGAACCATCAACTTGTTGTCTAAAGATCTTAAATTGCTCTAGATAATTAAATAACCTGGGGTTCATTCCTGCTGAGAATATGACAGAAGAATTCTCTAAATCACTTTCCGCATAACCTCTTAGCGCTGTGAGTGCATCGGAACCATTGTCGATGATATTACCATTGGCATCATAGTTATTCTTATCCACCTTGGTCATAATATTTACGTCAATACTTCCGGGAGTGATTAAGCGGCGTAACGTAGATTGAAGCTCAATTTTTTCAATCTCATTCTTGGCATTCAACATTTTGTTGTACAGCTGTTTCAGAGAACTGTCCTCAGGGAGTAACTCAAAATATTTAACTATTTCTGACCCTTTTTCAAATGCAGATTGCTTTAACTCGTCAAATTGTTTTTTAACAATCCGGTTTAGCAGGTTTAAATAATCTGTAATTCTTTGAGTCCGGTAATCAGGTTGTTTTTCTGAAATGGGCTTGTACTCTTCATTCAACTCACGGTAATAATAACCACGCATCATTTCAATCAAGCGGTCTTCAATGATAGACAGCACTGATGAAATACCATAACGCGCCACTTTTACAGGAGAGTCGATGGTGTAAGCCAAGCCCATAACCGGAATATGAAAGGTATGTTCTGATACTTTGTGCATGTTAATTTTTTTTTGCTGTAAAGAGAAACAAAACGCGCGTGTAAAAACATGATTTTGATCAGGTTTTGAAAACTGTGACAATTTTACGACTGACAAAATTTCATTTTTTTCTTAATGGTATATTCCTTGATGTGAGGGAGTCTGTAGAAAGTAAAAATATAATTCATACGATATGGCACAAAAAGGATCGATTTCAGTAAACACGGAAAACATCTTTCCTATTATTAAAAAATTTCTTTATTCCGATCATGATATTTTCTTGCGCGAATTAGTAGCTAATGCTACAGATGCTTCGCAAAAGTTGCAAAAGTTGGCGGGCATTGGTGATTTTAAAGGAGAGTTGGGCGACTTAACTATCCGCATCAAAGTAGATAAAGATAAAAAGACTTTGATTATTTCTGATCGCGGTATTGGTATGACCGAGGCTGAAGTGATGAAATACATCAATCAGGTGGCGTTTTCGGGGGCAACTGAATTTGTTGAGAAATTTAAAGACATCGATACTACTTCAATTATCGGTAAATTCGGTTTAGGTTTTTATTCGGCATTTATGGTAGCCGAAAAGGTGGAGTTGGTGACCAAGTCTTACCAAGATGCTCCTGCAGTAAAATGGACATGTGATGGTTCTACGGAATTTAGCATTGAAGAAGTTGAAAAGGCAGATAGAGGTACTGATATTATACTTTATCTGAACAGCGATTCGGAAGAGTTTTTAGAAGACATTAAAGTTCGTGATATTCTGAACCGTTATTGTCGCTTTATGCCAATTTCGATAGTATTTGGTAAAGACACTGAAAAAATAAAAGAAGGAGAAGAAGAAAAAACGGTTGAAAAAGATCATGTGATCAATTCAGTTCAGCCACTGTACGCTCGCGATCCGCAGTCATTAAAAGATGAAGATTATTTGAACTTTTATCGTGAGTTGTATCCAATGGCTGAAGATCCATTATTCTGGATTCATCTCAATGTTGATTATCCGTTCAATCTTACCGGAATACTATATTTCCCTAAGGTGAAAAACGACATCACATTGCATAAAGATAAAATTCAACTTTACTCGCGACAGGTATTCATTACAGATAATGTAGAGAATATCGTTCCTGAGTTTTTACGCTTAATGCACGGAGTTATCGATTCGCCTGATATTCCTTTGAATGTTTCACGTTCATACCTGCAGTCGGATGCTAATGTAAAGAAAATCAGCAACTACATTACACGTAAGGTAGCTGATAAGTTAGAAGAATTGTTTAAAAACGACCGAGTTTTATTTGAGCAAAAATGGGAGAGCATTGGCCTGTTTGTGAAATACGGCATGGTGACCGACGAGAAATTCTTTGAAAAAGCTCAGAAATTCTGCTTATATGAAAGTTTGGATAGCAAATTCTTCACTTTAGAAGAATACAAAGAAAAAATCAAAGATAATCAGGTTGATAAAGACGGGAATTATACCTTAATCTATACTTCAAGTCCATCCCAACAAGATATTTTCATTCGTGCGGCTAAAAATCGAGGTTTTGATGTGTTGAAGATGGACGCTTTGATTGATAATCATTTTATCAGCAATGTTGAATATAAGCTTGAAAAAGTACGTATGAAACGTGTTGATGCTGACACTGTGGATAAACTGGTTGAAACTGATTCAAAGTTAGACGTTGCATTAACTGAGGAGCAGAAAAAAGAAGTTGACTCAATTTTCAAAAAGGCTACCGGTAATGATAAGCTTGATTTGGAAGTTGCAGCTATGAGCGGCGATGAAATGCCGGTAAGTATTGTTCGTCCTGAGTTTATGCGAAGAATGATGGAAATGCAAGAACTATCGGGCGGCAATGGGGGTATGTTTGGCTTTAACGGGTTCGGAGCAGAAAAAGTAATGGTAAATGGGAATCATCCGCTTATTCAAAAGTTGTTAAAAGAAACTGAAGAAAAACAAGGTCAGTTAGCCCGTCAGGCTTACGATTTAGCTTTGTTAGCACAGGGTATGCTTAAAGGAGAGGCCCTTACTAACTTTATTCATCGTTCACTTGAGATTGTTGATTAAGTGTGAAGAATTTCAAATATGTACTCAAGGCAGCTACTATTTAGCTGCCTTGAGTGTTTTAAAAAGATTAGGAGTGATATCAATCGTAATGCCTAACGTACTGAATATTGGCATGTAGTTTAAACTTTTGTTGCCATATTTTCGTGAATAACCTAGCTGATAATGAAACTTAACTGGTTGTAAACCTGCCCGAACAGTGAATGAGGGCTCATAGAAAAAAGTAGTTTGATGATCTAAATTTCCAAGCTCATCAACTTCTATCATTTCGCCATTGAAATTAGTTGTGCTTTTTCCGAAGTTAAGCGCCGTTAACCGCATGCTAAAAGCCAATTCGACATATTTCTTTTTTATTCCAAAACTTGGGTTAATAAAGAATTTATAAGTAGGAATTTGATAGTTATAATTAATAGGATCATTGGTAAATTTCGAATCAATTTTAAATCTCCCCAATCCAACGCCACCATATAATTCAAAAAGTAAGTTTTGTTCATACTTCCTAAAGTATCCTGCCCCTGCTTCAAAAACAAGGTGATGGCCATTTTTTTCATTTTCCTCCTTATTCCCATTGATTGTGGTTGAACTTGGCTGCGATTCATTGTAAAAGCTTATATTACTAAATAGGCCAATATTTTTGTCTGGAGCATATGCAACAGAAATATCTCCCGGCATGGATGTAGTTACTTTTAATTCATTTTTCTCAGTTAATAATGGAGTTTGTACCGGAGTTGGGAAATATTTGGTCATTGAGCAGGAGGGAAAAAATAAAGTAGGGGGCAATAAAATAAGTAATAAAGTATTTTTCATAGTAGCTATTAGTTTGGTTAAATGGTTAAATATAGAGATGCAACTAAAAAATATTATGAAAAAAATACTAATAAATAGTTAAGTGAAAAGTAGAGGTATAAATTTCTACCAAGGTGTTTAGTTGTTAATTTTAAGGTTAAGGTTAAGGTGAAGATGTCGATTTAAAGAAAGTTAGTCTATTGCACCACTTTATTAGCACAATTACTGCTTGCAAATGCCTCTGGTTTAGCTTTAAATACAAAGCCCATGCTTAATATATAACCCATAGCCTCGTGCAAGGCAATGTTTGATTTAAAACTAGGGTTGGTATTAATATCTGCATGTACTTCCATTTCAACTTCATATAGCTCAAGTAAAGGACAAAGTGCATAGGCAATATCAATTGATTTTTGGACTTCTGTTAACATTCGCTCTCGAATACCCATCTTTTTAATGGATTTATCCTGATGGATGTACATAAAACCACCATGATGTTCGCGCAAAAAGACAATTACGGTTGCATAGTCGATCGTGTCGCCTTTAATTTGTGAGTCAGTGCCGATGCATACCTTTAATTTGTAGCCTTGAGCACTTTCTCTCTCAATGGCTTTTTCTACCTCCTCTAAAATGGGGAAATGAATAATTTCTCCGTTGAATTTTTTCCAAGCCATAACCAATGATTTTAAAAATTAAACTTTACTCCAGAATAATTTCTGTGAGGTTATTATAAAGATATAGCTTTTTAATTATTAAAAACCAAAGAGTTACGTTAAAGTTTTGTGAACGCTGTTGAGATGTTTTTGGAAATTTTCATTTTTTATTAATCTTCAATGAGAATGCCCATTTTTCCCATCCTATAATCACGCATTGCTTCTAAAATTTCGCCTTCGTAATTCATAACAAATGGGCCGTGTGCAACAATAGGTTCATTAATGGGTTCACCGGTCATGATAATCGCACGCAAATCCTTGATTGCTTCTATCGTAATGACTTTGCCATCGTTGTTAAATTTGATAGCGGTTTCAGCATCAACAAGGCCCAAGCCCGCAATTCGTAATTGACCGTTAAGTAAATACAAAAAAGCGTTATGATTACTTGGTAATTCAAGTTGCATTTTTCCGTTTTTTTCGGCCTTAATTACATAGGCATTAATTGGGGTAATATGTTGAATACTTCCCTTGATTCCACTTAACTCCCCTGCAACTATTTTGACCTCAATTAATTCATCATCGCTTTTTATAAAAGGTATTTCTGCTGAAGCTATAGGGAAATATTGGGGTTGATCCATTTTATGGGCCCTTGGAGTATTGATCCAAAGTTGCACAAGTTCTTGCTTTCCTCCAAAGTTTTGAATGTCATGGGGAGGTCGTTCACTATGCATTATACCCATGCCCGAATTCATCCATTGGACACCACCTTCATAAATAATGCTATTATTCCCTCGGCTATCTCGATGATGAACGCCTCCTTCAAAAACAAATGTAACTGGAGAAAAACCTCGATGAGGATGAGGTGCGAATCCTGCTTTTACCGGATTGATATAATTAGGTATGACGGTCTTTACATGATGCAATAACAAAAACGGGTCAATGTTTTCAATCTTTTGCGTTGGAAAAGCCTGTTTAACGGCAATTCCTTCCATATCTATTGTTTGCGCTGTTAATACAGCAGAAACGCTTCTGTCTTTCATTTTTTCTAATTTATTTGATCTATATGTTTAAATACATAAACAATAACTGTTGATTTAGTAATTGCTGTTCAAGGGTTACACAAATTAAATTTTGCAACTTACTTTATAGTTAATTATCTTTCTTGTATCTTATATTTTACATCACAGTTACTTGCCTAAAAACGATTTAACTACTACTTATTGATGACATTATTTACTAACATCTATACGCTGTTTTTGTGTTTGGCGGGACTAACCTCCATTTTTCTTGCTTTAAAAATTTACAAATTGGCAGGTCGGGCCGTTAAATGGTTTGGTCTTCTTTTGATTTTTATATCTATATGGGCTATCGCTTACGGTTTTGAGCTATCTAGTCAAACTCTTGAGCAGATGAAATTCTGGCTTAAGATAGAGTATATTGGGATATCGTTTTTGCCTGTGTTTTGGTTAGCCTTTATACTGCTTTACTTAGGTAAGGAAAGGTGGATGAATAAATTTAACCTAACATTCATATTCTTAATTCCAATAATAACATTGGTTTTGGTATGGACGAATGATTATCATCATTTTCATTATTTGTCCTTATCTCTTGATACACAAAGTGGGCCATTTCCTTTATTGGCGATTAAGAGAGGGTTATGGTATCGAGTGTTTATCTCATATTTTTATTTTGTAACGGCATTTGCCGTATTAATGCTTTTTTTAAAATATAAAAAGTCAAATGATATTTATAAAAAGCACAATACCAGTTTGCTAATCGGATCAATTATTCCATGGGTAGCTAATGTTTTTTACTTAGCCGGTGTGAGACCTTATCAGCATATAGATTTAACACCCTTTGCTTTTATGTTAACAGGGTTGATAATTGGTTTAAGCTTTATAAGGTTTAGGCTTTTTGATATTATTCCTGTTGCAAGGGAAAAAGTGATTGACGCAATGAGTGATGGCATTTTGGTATTAGATACTCAAAATCGAATTGTTGATGCAAATCGACAAATGCTAGAGTATCTAAATCACAAAAACAGTACAGCTGTCATTGGTTCCTTTTTTAATGATATTCTCCCATTTTGCATTCTTCAACATAAGATAAGTCAAAATAGAGTTACTTTGAATGAAGAAATAAGATTGACCAAAGGTGAAGATGAATTGTTGTTAGCAGTTGATGTTGCTCCAATTTTTGATGATAATAGAAAATATGGGGGAGCAGTCCTGATGTTTAAAGACATTACCAGTCAGAAAAAGGATGAGCTAAAATTACAACAACAGTCTAAAGAATTGCAGGCCTTAAATCAATTAAAAAGTCAGCTATTCTCCATTATTTCACATGATTTAAGAAGTCCCTTGGTTAATTTGGTTGATGTGTTGAATCTTGCAGAAGAAAACCTCTTGACTGAAATGGAATTCAAAACGATGCTGCCAAAGCTTTCTAAAAATATTGCCTATACATTCGATTTACTTGAAAATCTACTTTTCTGGTCCAAAAACCAATTTGAAGGAGCGCTAATTTCACCAGAGTATTTTAATCTAAAAAAAATGGTAAGTACTGAATTGCATTATTTTCAGTTAAGTGCCAAAGCTAAAGGTGTTAAATTAAAGAAACAGATTAGTGGCGACATAAATGTGTTTGCAGATCTTCAAATGATTCGTTTAGTGGTAAGAAATTTATTAAGTAATGCAATAAAGTTTTGTCATGCAGGTAGCAAGGTGCTGATAGGTGCTGCATTGAATGAGGATAAATCGGTAGTAATTTATGTAGAAGATTCAGGTGTAGGTATGGGGACTAATGAGCTGGAAATGCTTCAGCGTCAGGAAAGTTTTACTATACGAGGAACTCAAGATGAAACAGGTACCGGTTTAGGTCTGCTGTTATGCCATGAATTTGTTAAAAAGAATAAAGGACAGTTGTTTATAGAAAGTGAATTAAATAAAGGCAGCAAATTTTCTTTTACATTACCGGTTGGAAAGGTTAACGAGGAAGCATATTAACTGCTTTATTTAACAATGCCACGAATACAAATTCGTGACATTGTCAATTGGCTCAGAATTTTCAATAGCCCTTTTATTTATACTAAGTTCTTATACTTAATTCGATGCGGGGTATCGTTGCCTAAGCGTTTTTTACGATTTTCTTCATATTCGGTATAATTACCTTCAAAGAAATAAACCTGTGAATTTCCTTCAAATGCTAAAATATGCGTACAAATACGGTCCAGAAACCAACGGTCGTGGGAAATAATTACAGCACAGCCTCCAAAGTTTTCCAAGGCTTCCTCTAATGAACGTAATGTGTTTACATCAATATCATTGGTAGGTTCATCAAGCAGTAACACGTTAGCGCCTTCTTTTAGAGTAATGGCTAGATGAGCCCTGTTACGTTCCCCTCCCGAAAGTACCCCAACTTTTTTCTGTTGGTCGGCACCGTTAAAATTGAATTTCGATACATAAGCACGACCATTCATCGATTTGTTGCCCAGCATTATATTTTCGGTCCCTCCGGTAATGTTCTCAAACACTGTTTTATCCGGATCCAAATCATTATGGGTTTGATCCACGTAGCCTAGTTTTACAGTTTCTCCCACTTTAAATGAACCGGTATCTGATTTTTCCTGACCGGTAATCAATTTAAATAAAGTGGTTTTACCAGCACCATTCGGTCCAATAATTCCCACGATACCAGCTGGAGGTAAACTAAATTCAAGGTTTTCAAATAAGATACGGTCTCCATATGCCTTTGATACACCATGGGCTTCAATTACCACATTTCCTAAACGAGGTCCTGGAGGAATGAATAATTCCAACTTTTCTTCCCTGTCTTTGGTTTCTTCGCTAGCAAGCTTGTCGTATGCTGATAAACGTGCTTTAGACTTAGCATGACGAGCTTTCGGAGCCATTCGTACCCATTCCAACTCACGTTCCAAGGTTTTTTGACGTTTGGTTTCCGATTTTTCTTCCTGGGCTAAACGTTTCGCTTTCTGATCTAACCATGAGGAGTAATTACCTTTCCAGGGAATACCTTCTCCACGGTCTAATTCTAATATCCAACCGGCAACATTGTCCAGAAAATAACGGTCGTGAGTAACAGCTATTACGGTACCTTTATATTGTTGAAGGTGCATTTCTAACCAATCAATTGACTCGGCGTCCAAATGGTTGGTAGGCTCGTCCAATAATAAAACATCCGGCTCTTGAATCAATAAGCGACATAATGCCACGCGGCGACGTTCTCCACCTGACAAAACGGCAATTTTTGTGTCCGGTTCTGGACAACGTAACGCATCCATTGCACGCTCCAGTTTATTGTCAAGCTCCCATGCTCCAACAGCGTCAATCTTATCTTGTAACTCGCCTTGACGGTTCATTAATTTGTCCATCTCATCAGGGTTTTCATAAACCTCCGGCAGTCCAAAACGTTCGTTAATTTCCTCGTATTCTTTCAGGATGTCAATGATGTGTTGAGCGCCTTCTTGAACAACCTCTTTTACCGTTTTATCTGGATCTAATTGAGGTTCTTGGGCTAAATATCCAACAGTGTATCCTGGTGAGAATACTACTTCGCCTTGATATGACTTATCTAAACCGGCAATGATCTTAAGAAGAGATGATTTTCCGGAGCCGTTTAAACCAATTACACCAATTTTAGCACCGTAAAAAAAGGACAGGTAAATATTCTTTAAAACTTGCTTTTGTGGCGGGTAAATCTTGTTTACCCCAGCCATTGAAAATATGATTTTTTCGTCTGACATTATTGCTTATTTGCTTAAGTTTGCAAATATCGACATTAGCCTGCTGCTCACAAAAAAATTATAGTTTAAGCAATCTTTCTTCATGTTTTACCGTATATAATTTAGAGTTGTCTTTTGGCGTAATTGTTGATAACTTAATAATAAATCGCTTCGATTTATAAAGATAGTTCTTACATTAGTCTCGGGCCGTTTCAGGAGCCCAACTTACCACAAGTTAGTAATCTCAAATAGCTCTTGACTTGTATAAACATTTTAATAATTTAAGCGTTTTTAAGTAATATTCACTATATTCCTTATTATATGGAAGCAAAATTTTCACCGAGAGTTAAAGACGTCATTTCGTACAGTCGCGAGGAGGCTTTACGATTAGGGCACGACTATATAGGTACAGAACATTTGCTTTTAGGACTGATCCGTGAGGGCGATGGCATTGCCATCAAGTTGCTGAAAGGGATGGGTATTGATACCTACAAGTTGCGTAAAACTATTGAAGACGCAGTTAAAGGCACTTCTGGCACAACGGTTAATTTGGGAAATATTCCGTTAACCAAACAAGCGGAGAAGGTTCTGAAAATTACATACCTGGAGGCAAAAATATTCAAAAGCGAGGTGATTGGGACAGAACACTTGTTGCTTTCATTGTTGCGAGATGAAGATAATATTGCTTCTCAAGTATTGAATCAGTTTAATGTTAACTATGAGGTTTTTAAAGCTGAACTTGAAGCCAATGTGAGTGGCATCAGAAGTGAGGCGCCTCAAAGTTCTTCTGATGAGGAAAACTACAGAGAAGAAGAAAACTTTGGAAGCTCTAAGAAAACCAGTGATTCAAAGTCTAAGACTCCTGTACTCGATAATTTTGGTCGAGATTTAACCAAAGCTGCAGAAGAAGGTAAACTGGATCCGATCGTTGGACGTGAAAAAGAAATTGAACGTGTTTCTCAAATTCTTTCCCGTCGTAAGAAAAATAATCCGATCCTTATTGGTGAACCTGGAGTTGGTAAGTCAGCTATTGCAGAGGGTTTAGCATTAAGAATTGTTCAGCGTAAAGTTTCCCGTGTACTTTTCAATAAACGTGTGGTAACCCTTGATTTGGCATCATTAGTTGCCGGAACCAAGTACCGCGGACAATTTGAAGAGCGTATGAAAGCAGTCATGAACGAATTGGAGAAATCTCCTGATGTGATTCTGTTCATCGACGAAATTCATACTATTGTTGGAGCAGGAGGAGCCTCAGGATCGTTGGATGCTTCTAATATGTTTAAACCTGCATTAGCAAGAGGTGAGATTCAATGTATTGGAGCTACAACTTTAGATGAGTACCGTCAGTATATTGAAAAAGATGGAGCATTAGATCGTCGTTTCCAAAAGGTAATGGTTGAACCTGCTACTGTAGATGAAACCATTGAAATTTTGAATAGAATTAAGGAGAAATACGAAGAACATCATGGTGTTAATTATACTCCTGAAGCGATTAATGCTTGTGTCAATTTAACCAATCGCTACATTACTGACCGTTTCTTACCTGATAAAGCAATTGACGCTTTGGATGAAGCCGGTTCTCGCGTACACTTAACCAATATTCACGTGCCTCAAAACATTATTGATATTGAGCAACGAATTGAGGAAATTAAGCTGGAAAAAAACCGGGTAGTTCGTAGTCAGAAATATGAGGAAGCAGCCAAGCTTCGTGATACAGAGAAACATCTGTTAGAAGAATTGGATAAAGCTAAAACTGAATGGGAAGCTGAAACTAAAACTAAGCGTTATGTGGTTTCAGAAGATAACGTGGCAGAGGTTGTTGCAATGATGACAGGAATTCCTGTTCAACGAGTTGGCCAGGCTGATAGTCAAAAATTGCTTAATATGGCTGATGAACTGAGAGATAAGATCATTGGTCAGGATGAGGCTATTAAAAAGCTTACAAAAGCCATTCAACGTACACGTGCCGGGTTAAAAGACCCTAGAAAGCCTATTGGTTCTTTCATATTCTTAGGTCCTACAGGTGTTGGTAAAACAGAGTTGGCCAAAGCCTTAGCTCGATTCATGTTTGATACAGATGATTCATTGATTCAAATCGACATGAGTGAATACATGGAGAAATTTGCAGTTTCTCGTTTGGTGGGTGCTCCTCCAGGATATGTTGGCTACGAAGAAGGCGGACAGTTAACTGAAAAAGTTCGTCGTAAACCTTATTCAGTTGTGTTATTAGATGAAATCGAAAAAGCACATCCTGATGTATTCAATATCTTGTTGCAAGTACTGGATGAAGGTGTGTTAACCGACAGCTTGGGTCGCAAAGTTGACTTCCGTAACACGGTTATCATTATGACTTCAAACATTGGTGCACGTCAGTTAAAAGACTTTGGTCAAGGTGTTGGTTTTACTACTTCGACTAAGCTTGCAGGTGCAGATAGCCATTCACGTGGTGTAATTGAAACTGCTTTAAAGCGTGCTTTTGCTCCTGAGTTCTTAAACCGTGTTGATGACGTTGTTGTATTCAATTCATTGAACAAGGAAGATATCTTCAAAATTATTGACATTGAGCTGAAATCATTGTTTGGACGTATTCAAAATTTAGGCTATACAATTCAGTTGACAGACGATGCGAAAGAGTTAATTGCTGAGCGTGGCTTTGATCCAAACTTCGGAGCTCGTCCGCTAAATCGTGCTATTCAAAAATATCTTGAAGATCCGATAGCGGAAGAGATACTTAAAGGAGAGATTCAGGATGGAGATATTATGGAAATTGGTGTTGATAAAGAAACCAATGAAATAAAGATCAATATTTTGAAGGAAGCGCGTAAGCGCAAGAAAAAAGAAGAAGATAATTTAAGTTAATAGAAACGCCCCGCTCTGGGGCGTTTCCATTTTAGTTGGTTTATAAAGTGAATTTAATTCCTTTATTTTCAGTTGGTAAAGTTATTTGTTTGTCGACTTGCAAGGTTTTATGCAACTGAATGTCTTCTGCCGACATCTAATTAATAAAAACATAGTTTAAAGAGATTGCTTCTACAGAAGTTCTACTCTTAATTTAAAAATGAAGTTTATGAAAAGATTAACCTATACGCTTGGCTCACTTTTGATGATTTTAGGAGTGGCTACCTCATGTCAGGATATTACAGAAGTTTATACAACACCAGCTCGTACTGTAATTACAGATAGACTGCCTAGCGAGTGGACTGCTTATAGTAACGGAACAGGTTATTATACTACCGTTAATATGCCTGAGATTACTTCTAACTTTAATGCTACAGGAGCAGTATTGGTTTATATGTCATTTGACCAAGGATATTATGATGCATTGCCTCAAGTGGTAAATGGAGTGTCGTATTTTTTTGCCTCAACACCTGGATTAGTACAGATCGATATGCAAACCATAAATGGCAGTCAGCTTTCTCGTCCAGGACCAACAAGTGTCAAGATTGTATTGGTGGATGCTGAACAAATTGCCATGATGAAGGATAAGGGAATCAATCTGAAAGATTACAACGCCGTACAAAAAGCGGTAAAGCCAGTTGAAAAATATATTGATTTTAAATAATTCTTGCTAAAATCGGCCTATTGAATTAATAATCAGTTAATATTGGCCCGGTATATTGCTTCAAATTTTATTACATGAAGCAATTTGTTTTAGCATTATTTTTCAGCTGTTATTGTTTAAAATCATTAGCCCAAATGAAGCCAGATATTGATATACAGGGACATAGAGGATGTAGGGGGTTAATGCCGGAAAATACAATCCCGGCTATGATTAAAGCGATTGATCTAGGTGTTCAAACGCTTGAAATGGATTGTGTTATTTCCAGAGATAAAAAAGTGGTGGTTTCGCATGATAATTTTATGTCACATGAGTTTGTGTTACAGCCTAACGGAGAGTCGATTGAGGAAACTGAAGAACGCAAATTCAATTTATATCAGTTGGATTATGAAGCTATAAGAATGTTTGATGTAGGAAGTAAGGTTCATCCTCGCTTTCCTGATCAAAAGAAGTTTTCAGTAGAAAAACCATTGTTATCTTCATTGATTGATAGTGTAGAGAATTACGTCAACGCTAAAGGACTTAAGCCATTGTATTATAACATTGAAACCAAGCTTACACCTGCAGGAGACGTAGTTTTTCACCCGAATCCTAATGAGTTTGTCAATCTATTGATGAGTGTAGTTCTTGAAAAGAAAATTGAAGATAGAGTAATTGTGCAATCATTTGATGTGAGAACACTTCAAGTGATTCATCAGCTTTACCCTAAAATAAAAACAGCTTTACTGGTGGAAAATGAGTTGGGATTGGAGGCTAATTTGGCTGTATTAGGATTTGTTCCTGCTATTTATAGTCCCGATTTCGAGCTTCTTAATGAAGAACTTGTAAATAGTGTTCATGAAAAAAACATGAGTTTGATACCGTGGACAATTAATAAAAATGCTGATATGGAACGGATTGCAAAGATGGGTGTGGATGGTATCATTACTGATTATCCTGATAAAGCCATTAAGCTATTTGGCAATTATCAAAAATAGAAGAACAAAGGCCTTAGAAATGTTAGGCCTTTGTTGCTTTTAATAAAGTTGTTTTTTGTCTATACTGCGCCAAAACTGAAACACTGTAAGGGCTTCCTCTCTCCCTAAGGGAATCATTGGAATCTGCCTTTCGTTATGGTTAAGAGGAATTTCTCTGTAAATAAAGTCATCATCAAAGCCAATTTCTGCAGCATCCTTACGAGTGTTTGCAAAATAGACCTTGGAAGGTCTTGCCCAATAAATAGCACCTAAGCACATAGGACAAGGCTCACATGAAGTGTAAATTTCGCAACCATCAAGCTGAAAAGTTCCAAGGTTTTTACATGCGTCACGAATAGCTATTACCTCTGCATGAGCAGTGGGGTCATTAGTGGTTAAAACCTGATTGTTTCCGCGACCGATAATTACACCATTTTTAACAATCACACAGCCAAAGGGGCCGCCCTCATTTTTTAAGGGCCCTTCTTTTGATAGCCGTATGGCTTCTTGCATAAATTCATTCATCAATTCGCTCATATGGTAATATAATAAAAAACTTCCTTAGGAATTGCCAAGGAAGTTTTTTGCTGTATATTATTGAGTTTAAAGTGACTATTCTTCACTGTCTTCCTGGGTTACTTTCATTTTCAGTTGACCCACTTTAAGCGGATTTTCAAGCAACATCGCTTGTTCCCTGCGGTTACGAACAATGTCAATTGCCATAAATAAGGCATCACGGAACGAATCAGCATTGGCTTGGTTCTTTCCCGCAATATCATATCCGGTTCCATGGTCTGGAGAAGTACGAATAATTGATAAGCCAGCCGTAAAGTTAACTCCAGAGCCAAATGATAGTGTTTTAAAAGGAATTAAACCTTGGTCGTGATACATTGCTAACACAGCATCGAACTGCTTATATGAGCCATTGCCAAAGAAACCATCAGCGGGATACGGGCCGATAGCCATAATTTTTTCCTTTCTTGCCTCTTCAATAGCAGGGATAATAATGGTTTGTTCTTCTTCGCCAATCAAACCATTATCACTAGCATGTGGATTAAGTCCTAAAACTGCAATCTTTGGTTTTTCAATCCAAAAGTCTTGCTTTAAGCTTTTATTCATTAAGCGCAGCTTTGCAAGAATTTTTTCAGTAGTAATTGAACTTGCAACGTCTTTAACAGGAATATGTCCGGTTACAACTCCAACACGCAAATCTTCACTCACTAAAAACATTAACGACTCACTGCTGCCGTCGCGTTGTTGTAAATATTCAGTATGCCCAGGAAAATCGAAGCCTGGTTGTTGAATATTATACTTGTTGATTGGAGCGGTTAAAAGGGCATCTATTTTACCTTCTACCAAATCATTGGTTGCTGCTTCTAATGATTTGAAGGCATATTTACCTCCGTTTTCAGTTTGTTGGCCCAGATCTATTTTTACTTCCTCATCCCAGCAGTTTATAAGGTTGGCACGTTTAGGGTTAGCCTGCTCAGTGTTTTGAATAATATTAAAGCTGAAATCCTGAATGTTTAATGCTTTACGATGAAATGAAGTGATTTTTACTGAACCGTAAATAATTGGAATACAATGTTCCAGAATCCGATTGTCTAGAAGTGTTTTCAGAATCACTTCGATACCAATGCCATTGATGTCACCGATAGTGATGCCGACTTTTATTTTTTTCTGCGATACGTTCGACATTTATTACGATTTTTGGATTTTATTAAACTACAAAGTTATAAGATAAAAGTAATCTGTTATCAGTTATCAGAAATGAGATACGAATTTAATACTGGTAATGGTTGAAACAGAAAAATAATGACTATAAATTTAAAATAGGTAGTTTAATCGCCATTAAAATAGTTGTATGTCACTAGTAAGAGCCAAAAAACATTTAGGTCAGCATTTTTTAACAGATAAAAATATTGCACAAAAAATAGTAGAAAGCTTGCGGCCTGAAATTGGCTTTTCTGAAGTGCTTGAAGTTGGTCCGGGGATGGGTGTTTTAACTGATTTCTTGGTTAAGAAAACGGAATATAAAACCTCATTAATTGATATTGATGGAGAATCAATTGAGTTTTTACATAAGAAATATCCCGAATTGAAAGACCGTATTATTCATGGTGATTTTTTGGAAATGGATTTTTCAAAAGTATTTCAGCAGCAGTTTGCTATCATAGGTAATTTTCCTTACAATATTTCTTCGCAGATTATTTTCAAAATAATAGAGAATAGGGCAATGGTACCCGAAATGGTGGGGATGTTTCAGAAAGAAGTGGGAGAACGGGTTGCAGCCAAACCTGGAGGTAAAGAATATGGTATTTTAAGCGTTTTAACTCAAGCCTATTATAAGATAGAGTATTTATTTACGGTAAAGCCAGGGGTGTTTAATCCTCCGCCAAAAGTAAATTCGGGTGTAATAAGACTCACCCGAAAAGAAAATACAGAACTGGGCTGTAATGAAAAACTGTTTTTCCAAGTTGTTAAAGCTGCCTTTAACCAGCGCCGCAAGCAATTGCGAAATGCATTAAGCCAATTTCAGCCTAAAGGAAAAATTGATGAATCGGTTTTGGAGCTTCGAGCCGAGAAACTTTCGGTTGAAGATTTTGTCAATATCACGCAACTGTTAGAAAAATAATTTGGTAGCAGCTATTCTCACAATAGTTAATTCTTGAGTAGAGTTTTAGATTAAAGAACAGAATTTTCATGAATGTACTTGTCGTTGATGAAACCCACCCATTTTTAATGGAAGCGCTTGCCGCCAATGGTTTTCAATGTGATTACCAACCCAAAATTACTTATGAACAAGTGCTCGCGTGTATTTCCAATTATGAAGGAATGGTAGTGCGTACAAAATTTAGGGTTGAGAAGGAGTTATTTGACCGTGCCACAAAACTGAAGTTCATTGCTCGCGCAGGTGCCGGGATGGATAATATTGACGTTGACTATGCTCTTGAAAGAAAAGTAGAGCTGTTTAATGCTCCGGAAGGAAATGCCAATGCCGTAGGAGAGCATGCGTTGGGAATGTTACTTTCTGTGATGAACAAATTTCCAAAGGGGAATAAAGAAGTTCGGGATGCAATTTGGGATCGGGAAGGAAACCGCGGCTGGGAATTGGATGGGTTAACTGTCGGTATTATAGGTTACGGTTTTATGGGGCCAGCCTTTGCCAAAAAACTACGTGGTTTTGAGGTAAAGGTTTTAGCTTATGATAAATATAAAACCGATTTTGGAGATAATTGGGTGCAGGAAAGTTCATTAGAACAACTATTTGAATATGCTGATGTTTTAAGCTTGCATATACCTCTAACTGATGAAACCCGTTTCATGGTAGATGAACAATTCTTTAACCGATTTAAGAAAAACATCTGGTTTATAAATACTGCAAGAGGAGAGATTGTGAAAATTGCGGGATTGCTGAAGGCTCTCGACTCCGGCAAAGTTAAAGGTGCAGGTTTAGATGTGTTGCAGAAAGAAAAATTTCCGCTAAGAGCTGAAGATAAAGTCTGGTTTGATAAGTTAATTCTACGAGATAATGTGTTATTATCCCCGCATGTTGGTGGTTGGAGTGTCGAGTCATACCAAAAAATTTCAGCTGTTCTAGCTAAAAAAATTATTGAGTGGAACTCTACTCAAAAGAAATAATTATTTCAGATTCATTTGATAAAGATGATTTATTAACAATAAAGATTAAATGGAACAATTCTTGTTTGTTATTGTTAATCAGTTGTTTATAAAATGTTAATAGAAAATTCGAAAAATAAGTTTTAATTTTGTAGCATTGTATAACAAGACTATGCGTCAGTAAATGACGAGTAGTCTTGTTTCTTTTTATATCAGTCAATAAAAATTTATTTGCATTATGGCAGAGATTACATATTTAACTCATGAGGGATTAGAGAAACTTAAGCAGGAGTTAGTGCATCTGAAAACACAAGGAAGGTCTGAGATTTCAAAGCAGATTGCCGAGGCTCGTGATAAAGGCGATCTTTCAGAGAATGCAGAATACGATGCTGCAAAGGAAGCGCAAGGATTACATGAGTTAAAGATCGCCAAACTGGAAGAAGTACTGGCTAATTCTAGGGTGATTGACGAATCTAAGCTAGATACTTCAAAAGTATTAGTGCTTTCTAAAGTGAAAATTAAAAACGTTAAGAACGGTACAGTAATGAATTATCAATTGGTGGCTGAGAAAGAAGCTGATCTTAAAACCGGCAAAATTTCAGTACAATCACCAATTGCAAAGGGCTTGTTGGGTAAATCAGTAGGTGACATTGCCGACGTGACTGTTCCGAACGGGACAATGCAGTTCGAAATTCTCGAAATCAGCAGATAATAGTTTATATATAAATCTTAAGTAATGAGTTATAAGTTCTCATAGGTTGATTCAAAAATCATCAGGGATTATAACTCATTACTTTTTTACTCTCTATTGAAAAATGGCTTCTATCTTCTCAAGAATTGTTGCTGGTGAGATACCGGCATTTAAAGTGGCAGAAAACGATGAGTTTTTGGCTTTTTTGGATATTGAACCATTGGCCGAAGGTCATACCCTTGTTATTCCCAAAAAAGAGGTAGATTATCTTTTTGATATGGAAGATGAACTGTTGGGCCGTATGATGATTTTTGCCAAACAAGTGGCAAAGAAAATTGAGAAAGCAATACCTTGTAAACGTATTGGTGTTACTGTAATTGGATTAGAAGTGCCGCATGCTCATGTTCATTTAATTCCAATTAACAGAATTGGTGATATGAATTTCAGCCATAAACCTAGTCCGCCTAGCATGGAACAGTTAGCTGCTACGTTACAGAAAATATTAAGTGTATAATTACAGCTAATTGTTGAGCTATAAAAAGAGTGATGGCTTATTTCAATCTTTTTTGATTGTCTTTTACAAAGGCTTCCCATCCGGAATAGGTTTTCTTTGAGGAGCCTTCTGTTCCAGTTTTTTGAAAAGAATGGCAAACGGCTACAGCCAAACCATCGGTAGCATCTAAAAACTCAGGTGTTTCGCTAAAATTCAATAACTGCTTTAACATGCCTGCCACCTGTTCTTTGGTGGCATTTCCGTTACCGGTAATTGATTGTTTGATTTTCTTGGGTGAATACTCAAATATTGGCAAATCACGGCTTAGTGCAGCTGCCATAGCTACCCCTTGGGCGCGTCCAAGTTTAAGCATAACTTGTACGTTTTTACCATAAAATGGATCTTCAAGGGCCATACAATCAGGTTTATACTCTTCTATGAGCATGGAGGTTCGCTCAAAAATTCGGCGAAGTTTTAATGCGTGATTTTCATATTTTTTTAGATGAATAACGCCAAGAGTAAGTAGTTGAAGTTTATTACGGGTTTCAAGTACTAATCCATAACCTAAAACAGCAGTTCCTGGATCTATTCCTAAAATTATGCGCTCTTTCTTGTCGTTCTTGTCGTTCACTTATTCTTTTTTTAAAACACGAATTACCTGAAATTTTCGTTACACTCAAAATAGATAGCGGCTAAGTTTAAAAATATAAGGATATTTGAATTTTATTTTAAATTAAAAATACTCTCCATAAAGCATGCCTGTTTCCAGAAAGATTCTTGGAATCTCTTTAAAAGTTCTAATTCTGATTTTAACTTGTTGGTTTGTTTATAGCAAAATCACAAATCCAGAATCTATAAAAAAAATTGATGCATTTACAAACCAAGCATTGGACGGACGGGTCATTTCATATTTTTTATTGGTCATTTACCTGGCCTATTTGAATATATTGGTTGAAACGCTTAAATGGCATTATTTGGTAAAGAAAGTTGAATCACTTTCATGGAAAAGAACAGTTGAATCTTTACTAGCCGGATTAACACTAGCAGCCTTTACCCCAAGCCGAATAGGAGAGTTTGGAGGCCGGGTGCTTTACCTTACACCTGAAAATCGAGTTAGAGGGGCTCTGGCAATGGGGGTAGGGGCGTTCAGCCAGATGATGGTTACTAATGTGATGGGAGCAATAGGCTTGGCCATTTTTGTAGCTATTTTCGTTCCCGTAAGCAAGGTGATTTTAGGATCTATAATTTTTGCAGCCATCCTGTTCAGTATTGGTATGTTGTTATTGCTATTAAATATCAAGTGGTTCTATGTTATCCTCGATTCATTTTCATTTTTACATAAGTTTAAAAAGAATTTTCGTGTATTGTTAAGATACGACAAGAGTGAATTGCTGACTGTTTTTGGCATGAGTTTTCTTCGCTATCTGATTTTTTCTATGCAATATTATTTACTTATCAACCTGTTTATTCCTCAGGTAACCTACCCCATTTGCATGGTGCTGATAAGTGTAATTTATATGGTTCAATCAATTTTGCCTACCTTCGCATTCTTTGATATAGGGATAAGAGGTGCAGCAGCCACTTATTTCTTTGGATTTTTAGTTGGAGATGCGGAAGCGGTAAATGTGTTGGCTGCGGCTTTTGGGGTATGGCTTCTCAATCTAATAATCCCGTCATTACTAGGTGTTTATTTTGTTTTAAAAGCGAATTTTTTTGGTGCAACTACTGATTGATATTTTAACCTACTTTTTAACGTTTGTATATTTTATTATTGCTGGTAGCTTTATTATTGGTTGGAGAAGAATTAATAAACCAGCAATTCACAAAGGATCCCCTCAAACAAAGGTTAGTGTAATTATTCCTGCTCGCAATGAAGAGAAGATGATTGGTAAGTGTGTTGGTGATATAGTGGCACAAGACTATCCTGCTGATTTATTGGAAATTATTGTTATTGATGATCACTCAACTGATAGAACTGCTGAAGTAGTATTAGCGATTCAATTTCCAAATCTTAAACTTATAAAACTAAAGGCAGATCCTGCACTTAATTCCTATAAGAAGAAAGCAATTGCAGACGCAATAAGTATTTCTACCGGTGATTTAATTATTACTACTGATGGTGATTGCAGAATGGGGAAAAATTGGATTAGTTCCATTGTGAATGAATATGAGCAAACCGGTAGTAAAATGATTTCTTCTCCGGTTGCATATTTTGAAGAGCAATCAGTTTTTGAAAAATTGCAGAGCTTGGAATTTATGTGCTTGATAAGTCTTGGGGCTGCTTCTATAGCTAATAAAAGCGCAGGTAGTTGCAATGGGGCTAATCTGGCATATGAAAAAAAAGCTTTTTTTGAGGTAGGGGGATTTTTAGGTATTGATCATATTGCTTCGGGCGATGATGAATTGCTGTTGCATAAAATGCTTTCTGCCTATCCTGATAAGGTTAAGTTTTTGAAGTCGCGCGATGCAGTTGTTTATACTCACGCTAAGCCTACAATAAAAGAATTTATTGCACAACGTCGCCGTTGGGCCTCCAAAAGCACCCGCTATAAAAATCAAGCAATGGTGGTTATTGGCGTTTCCATTTTTTTCTTTTATGTAGCGTTGCTTTTAAACCTTCTTCTAGGTGTTTTTAATATACATTTTGCTCAGGTTTTCGCTTATGTATTTTTATTCAAATGCATGATCGATTTAATATGGGTATTCCCGGTGGCAAAATTTTTGAAAAAACTTAACCTGGTCATTTATTTTCCAATAGTTGCTTTTATTCACCTGTTTTATATTGTTTATATCGGTTTTGCAGGGCAAGCTAAACAATACGAATGGAAAGGGAGAATGGTACAATAAACAACCTGTAATTTAAGATTAAAATAATTAGGCATATTTTCTATTTCAGGTATATTTGATGCTGTATGTCTTCGGTAAATTCTCCAGAAACTCCTTGGGCTAGAACCAAGAAGCGTTTTCTTCGAAATAAATTATCAGTTTTAGGACTGATTATCATTGTTGCTTTTTTACTTGTATCAGTTTTAGGGTATTTGATAATGCCTGATGACACCCCTATGGCCAATAGGATGGCTGTTCAATTAAGTACAAAACATCCCGGGACTAGCATTCAGTTTTTAGCCATTCGTAAAAATCAGCATGTTGATACGGTGAATGTCTTTGAAAAGCTGTTATTTGGCCAGCCGGACTTTTTTGATTATATACCTATAAATAATTATCGTTTTAAAGGAGATAGTATTGTTATAGACGAATATACCGGGGTAAGTGACGACGAAAAGTTGGTGCGCAGTTTTTCGATAGCACATGTTGCGTTTCCAATTGCTGAAGGTGAGAAAGTTGAAGTTGAGGAAGGAGAAAAGCTGGCATTTAAAACAACCAATGGACAAAATGAAATTATTTTAGTTAAAGATCTGCAGGATAAAATAGTTAAAGAGAATATTATTGTCCATAAGTATTGGCTAGGTACAGACTTATATGGTAGGGATATGTTAAGCAGATTGATTTTGGGGTCTAGGGTTTCCTTGTCGGTAGGATTTGTATCTGTTTTTATTTCGTTGATAATAGGCATTTCCCTTGGTGCAATGGCCGGATATTTTGGGGGATGGATTGATCGCTTTATTTCTTGGCTGATTAATGTTGTGTGGTCATTGCCCTCACTTTTAATTGTTATTGCCATATCATTTGCCTTAGGTAAAGGTTTTTTTCAGGTATTTATTGCCATAGGATTAACCACTTGGGTTGACGTTGCCCGTATGGTTCGTGGACAAATAATTGGGATAAGGGAAGTTGAATTTGTTGAGGCAGGTCGTGCAATGGGCTTCAGCAATACCCGAATTATCGCCCGACACATATTGCCAAACATTTCAGGACCTATTTTAGTGGTGGCCTCTGCTAATTTTGCTTCAGCAATTTTACTTGAAGCAGGGTTGAGTTTCTTAGGCTTTGGGGTCCAGCCACCGTTTCCTTCCTGGGGAGGAATGATTAAAGAACATTATGGTTACATAATAATTGATGCTGCATATTTGGCAACATTGCCAGGTTTAGCTATCATGTTAATTGTTTACGCCTTTAATCTTGTTTCTGTAGGTTTAACTGATGCGTTTAATGTAAAGGAGCAAACTTCTGGTAATTAATATTATTTAAATCGATTTTTGTTATTTTAGTTTATAGCTAAACCAAAGTCTTTATTAATAATCCCGTGAATCAGGAAGCCAATCAAGAAATTCTAGAATTATTAATTCGTCGCCAAGTAGAATTAAACTCTCTGCTTGAGATCACACGAGCCATTAATAATAACTATTCTATTGAGGCGCTTTTCCAAATGAATGAGTTAATCTTAAGTAATCAGCTCAGAATTGGAAAGTTAAGGGTGTTCTCAAGAGATGCTGATGGTCAATGGAATCAACCTTCTTACTTTGGGGTTGAAAAGCTTTCAGCAGAAATGAAAAGTGAACTTGTGAGTATTCTTTCAGAGTATAAACAGGTTACCTTCATCAATAGTTTTGATTCTGATATTCTCCATGAATTCAAAATTCTGATTCCGGTTGAATACAAAAATGAGATCTTTGGTTATGTGTTAATTGGTGATTATCAGAATGTTGAAATTGATCAAATAGATATTGATGTAAAGCTCATTCAAACAATTATTAACGTCATTATTGTTGCCGCTGAAAACCGACGCCTGTTGGAAATTCGTATTCAGCAAGAACGGCTGGAGCGTGACATCGAACTGGCTGCTGAAGTACAAACCATGCTGTTTCCAAAAAAGTTGCCTGATAATGAGCAGATAAGCATGTCAGCCAGGTATGTTCCTCAACAAAATATTGGAGGAGATTATTACGATTTTCTTGAACTCAATAAAAACGAATTCATTTTTTGCATAGCCGATGTTTCAGGTAAAGGAATGAGTGCGGCTTTGCTTATGGCCAATTTTCAGGCGAGTTTGCGCGCATTGGCATTTCAAAAACTTCCGCTCGATTTACTGCTTTCAACTGCTAATAAAGCTATTTTTAATCTTACCAATGGCGATAGGCATATTACCTTGTTCTTAGGTAATTATAACATTCAAACACGCAAATTAACATATGTAAACGCCGGGCATAATCCTTCGCTAATGGTGAGCAATACTGACATTAAAGAACTTAAAATTGGAACCACGATGATTGGTGTGTTTGAAGATTTGCCGTTCATTAATGTTGGAGAAGAAATACTGGATACTGATACGCTACTGTTTAATTATACGGATGGACTTGTTGAGCTTGATCATGATCATGCTGATTTGTTTGGAGAAGTTGACTTAATCAGCTTTTTATTTGAGCATCAGAACTTGAAACCCGAGAGCATAAACAATTTGCTGATGGCTAAGATCAATAAATTAATAGGCAAGGATCGCCAAGACGATGATATAACCTTGTTAACATTTAAGGTGTATTAAAATATGTTGAAGTCGTTTTTTCAAGCTGATTTGTTGGAGGCAGGCTGTGATGAAGCCGGCAGAGGATGTTTAGCAGGCCCTGTGTTTGCTGCTGCGGTAATACTGCCCAAAGATTTTGAACACGCTGATTTAAATGACTCAAAAAAGCTTTCTGAAGCCAAACGTTATGAATTGCGTACAGTGATTGAACAACAGGCTTTAGCTTACGGAGTAGCCATGGTTGATAATATCGAAATTGACGAAATTAATATTCTTAACGCTTCGTTTTTAGCTATGCATAGAGCCGTTGAAAAGATGGACATTCCTCCTGGGTTTTTAATTATTGATGGCAATCGGTTTAAAAAGTTTAATGAACTACCGCATGCTTGTATTGTTAAAGGAGATGCAAAGTATTTTTCAATTGCAGCCGCATCAATTTTGGCTAAAACCTGCAGGGATGATTTTATGAACAAAATTCATAGTGAATATCCACAATATGATTGGGTCAGCAATAAAGGTTATCCAACTCAAAAGCATAGGAACGCGATAAAAGAGTTTGGGCCGACTGCATATCATAGAATGTCCTTTACGCTCTTGCCGGCACAACTATCGTTAGAATTTTAATAATGTGACTAACTTTAATGAAAAGTTGGCTATATCTATAATATAAATTACATGGAAAGTTTCTCATATATAACGAATACTAAAGGCGAACAGGAAGGGATTATCATCAATTTTAAAGACTTAAAACGTATGAACCTAAGGTTGGCAGGCGTGATTGCTGCTTTACAAAAGCAGGAAAAGGAAATTGATGAGCTGATTAATAAAAGCGCTGCTACAGTTACCTTGGCTGATGCATTAGGCAAATTGAAAGGTAAGCTTAACGGATAAGGATTCGTTTCCAGGCTTTAAAATTAGTACAATTTTAAATTCTCTGAATTTCAAATCGGCAAATTCCATTGGGAATGCTACCTTTGCGGCAAAATTACAATCCGAAACTTCATGAAATCTACTGCTTTAACTAATGTACACATTGCATTAGGTGCTAAAATGGTGCCTTTTGCCGGTTATAACATGCCTGTACAGTACTCAGGAATAAATGATGAGCATGCTACAGTGCGTAATGGTGTGGGTGTTTTTGACGTATCACACATGGGCGAGTTTATTTTGAAAGGCGAAAATGCTTTGGAACTAATTCAGCGTGTAACGTCAAATGATGCTTCAAAGCTTATTGACGGAAAAGTGCAATATTCTTGCCTGCCTAATGAAACTGGAGGTATTGTTGACGATTTATTGGTTTATCGAATTGACGAGAAAACCTATATGTTGGTAGTAAATGCATCAAATATTGAGAAGGATTGGAATTGGATTTCTGCGCGCAATACAAACGGGGTGGAAATGCACAATATTTCTGATAAAACCAGTTTATTGGCAGTACAAGGTCCTAAAGCTGTTGCAGCATTGCAAAAGCTGACAGATTTTGATTTGGCTGCAATGGAATACTACAGCTTCAAAAAAGGCAAGTTCGCCGGTGTTGATAATGTGGTTGTTTCTGCAACCGGTTATACTGGAGCTGGAGGTTTTGAGATTTATTTTGACAATGAAAATGCAGAACAGATTTGGAATGCAGTTTTTGAAGCTGGAGCTGAATTTGGTATTAAGCCAATTGGTTTAGGCGCTCGTGATACTTTGCGTTTGGAAAAAGGATTTGCTCTATATGGTAATGATATTGACGACACAACTTCTCCATTAGAAGCAGGCTTAGGTTGGATTACCAAATTCTCTAAAGAGTTTACCAATTCTGCTGCATTAAAAGCGCAAAAAGAAGCAGGCCTGAAAAATAAATTAGTTGGCTTTGAAATGATTGATCGTGGTATTCCTCGTCATGATTATGAAATTTTTGATGCAGCCGGAACCAAAATAGGTCGCGTTACTTCAGGAACTCAATCACCAAGTATGCAAAAAGCTATTGGATTAGGTTATGTTACCTTGGAAAACGCTAAGGAAGGAACTGATATTTTTATTGGTATTCGCGATAATAAAGTGAAAGCCAAAGTAGTTAAGTATCCGTTTTTATAAGATAATTTAATTAATGACATCGGGTTACGAGTTCTCAATTCAGATTCTTTATTGGAAACTCGTAACCCGATTATTTAAGTTCTACTACTAGTTTAAATTAATGAAACACCTCGAAGTTTGTTTGACTCCTGCCTTATTGCCACTTTACGATTTAAAAGGAAGTATAGTTGTTGTTATTGATATCTTCAGAGCTACTTCCTCAATTTCGTATGGCATTGAGAATGGGGCCGATGCAATTATTCCGGTTGCAAGTGTGGAAGAGTGTTTGTCGCATCAGGGGAATGGGTATTTGTTAGGAGCTGAGCGTAACGGTGAGGTAGTAAACGGCTTTGATTTTGGTAATTCTCCATTTAGTTATACCAAAGAAAAGGTAGAAGGGAAAACTCTTGTGGTAACCACCACAAACGGAACTCATGCTATCAATGAATCAAAAAATGCTGATGAAATTGTTATAGGATCGTTTTTGAACCTTTCGGCAGTGTGTGATTATCTGGTTAAACAAAACAAAAATGTGTTTTTACTTTGTTCAGGATGGAAAAATAAGGTTAACCTTGAAGATACTTTGTTTGCAGGTGCTGTTGTTACTCAACTGAAAGAAGTATTTGACACTTGGTGCGATTCTTCAGTTTTGGCCGAAGATCTATATCAAGCGGCGAAGGATGACTTACATGAATACATGAAGAAAACTTCTCATAGCGAACGATTGAAAAAACTTGGTATCGAGAAAGATATTGAATTTTGTTTAAATGTTGATTTATTACAATCAGTACCTGTAATTAAAGATGGGAAGATTGTAAAAGCAGATTTATAGTTATGAGGTCAGTCTTGAGTTGACCTCTTTAAAAACTCAAGACCTAACTGAGGCTTACAGCTTAGGATTGTTTTTGTGGCGTTCAGCATCTCGAATACTTTTTTTCTCAAAATTCTTTTCTAGTGCAGCTGTTAAATCAACTCCTGTTTGGTTGGCAATACAAATTAATACCCAAAGTACATCTGCTAATTCATCACTTAATTCCTTGTGTTTCTCATTCTCTTTAAACGACTGATCTCCATATAATCGACTCATCAAACGAGCTACTTCTCCAACTTCTTCAGTTAAAATTGTCATGTTGGTTAATTCACTAAAATAGCGTACCCCGGTTGTTCTTATCCATTGATCAACCATTTCTTGGGCCTGTTTAATTGATATCTCTTTATTCTCCATTTAGCTTGTTGTTATTCTTTGTTTTTAGTGTCCATTGTAATCGTAACAGGACCGTCATTTACCAGGCTTACTTTCATATCGGCGCCAAATTCTCCAGTAGCAACTTTTTTGTTTAGTAACATTTCCAAGGATTTTATAAAATACTCATACAATGGAATGGCCTTTTCGGGCTTAGCTGAGCGAGTAAATCCTGGTCGGTTGCCTTTTTTAGTTGATGCAAATAAGGTAAACTGACTTATCAAAAGAACATTACCACTAACGTCAGCTAATGATTTATTCATAAGTCCGTTTTCATCACCAAACACACGCATATTGGCGATTTTTTGAGATAACCACTCAACATCTTCCTGCGTGTCGGCTTCTTCAATGCCAAGCAAAACCATGAATCCTGTTTTTATTTCGCCTTTAATTATACCGTCAATTTTAACTGAAGCTTCTGAAACACGTTGTATTACTGCTCTCATAGGCTGCGAAGATAAGTAAATGACAATTGATAAGAATGAACCCATCACAACAGGTTGGTTTTGGTTGATAAATTGTATTTGTTAATAATCAGTTAGTTGAATAAATTAATGTAATTCTATTTAAATTTCAGACAGTGAATGACCGTTAAATGGAGAATAATATCAATAGTTTCGATGCTGCTTTGTAGTGCATTGGATGGAACTGCTCAGTCTGACGTAGCTAATCTTAAACAAGCCGTTAAATACTATAAAGTTGAGTTTGACGAAAGAAGAGGGGAAAATGGTGATACACTGTATTATTCAAGCCATAGGCCATTGAAGTGGACTGATTTTAAGGCCGAACCTCGAGCAACCAGTTCGTATTCTGCCGCAGCATTTACGGGGTTCGGGTACAACGGTAAAATAAAACTTGATAATGATACCGCAATAATTGCCCTTGTTTTAGAAACCTATTTTATAAAGCCTTTTTCGTGGGTGCGTAAAGGAGCTCAAACGGACTATGCTCTGGCTCACGAACAATTACATTTTGATATTACCTATTTGATTGTCCAACGCTTAAAAAAACGTTTGATGGCAACAACTTATGATGCTGACTTTGACAGTATTATTCAATATCAATATATACAATCCTACCGTGATATGAATCGCTTACAAGAGCAGTATGATAATGAAACTCGCCATGGCATTATTAAAACGGAGCAGGAACGCTGGGAACGGCAGGTAATTAAATGGTTGCAGGAGTAATTGATAGGTGACTTTATATTGCAAATGCTTCGTTTATAGGTGTTTATTTTTGATTTATTGATATTGAATTATGCGATTGTATTCAATATATTGAAAAAAATGAATTGCCATTATCTATACTCTGAAATTTTAATAACTTAGTCCCCACTCTCTCTACTGTTTATTCTCTATGTTTTTATATGAATAATTTGGAATTATGGCCCGATCATGATCTGTTGGATTTGATGCGTAATGATGATCGATCTGCATTCGAGACGATTTATAATAAATACTGGAGTAAACTTTACCTTTCCGCATTCAACCTGTTGAGAAACCGGCATGCAGCCGAGGATATTGTGCAGGAAATTTTTGTACAACTTTGGCTAAAGCGTCATGTTAACCAGGTACAAACACTACAATCTTATTTGTATACAGCTGTTCGTTTTCAGGTATTTAAAGCAATTCGTGATGGTAAAGCCCACGAAGAGCTATTTGAAGAAGTAGAAAAGTTGTTTAATGAGAATAACTCTGAAAGTAGAGTAATTGAGCTGGATATCCGAAACAGATTGGATCAGGCAATAAAAACACTGCCGGAAAAATGCCAGCAAGTGTTTGTATTAAGCCGGAAAGAGCATTTATCGAATAAAGAAATTGCTGAACAATTAGGGATTTCACCTAAAACGGTCGAAAATCATTTAACAATAGCCTTACGTCAGATTCGATCAACCATGGGTGATGTATTGTTCATTGTAGCGCTGTTTTTGCTTAATAATTGGAATTAACTTCCTAAGTACTAATTAAACCTTCTTAAACCAGCTAATATCCTTTCTTTTATTTAATCCCGACTTTCTAGATTTTAATCAAGATAGGTGTTTTTATTCTACTGATAATCAAAAAAATATAAATTTTATTAATAAAAAGTTAACATTTTCTTTCATTTCGTTAGGGGATGTTGGCACTTTTTGGTACATACATTTAGACGCAATCTTATATGGATAAAAAACAATTTATTGAAATAATTGATAAGTTCTTAAAGGAAAAGGCAAATCCTAAAGAGCAAGAGTTATTGTATAAGCATTACGAGGCATTTCAAAAGAATAGACAGGAATGGGATGATGATGAACATGGTGACTATGCAGAAGTTCAATCATCTATTTATGAACGAGTTAATAAAGAAATTGATAGTAAGGAAAGAAGTTTCTTTAATCGTCACTGGGTTAAAGTTTCCATTGCCGCTTGCGTGTTAGCAGTTTGTTCTATTGGGGTTTATGTGAGACAAGGTAATATTATCTCTAAAAACAGGATTGCTACCAACCATGTAATTAAGCCCGGAGGCAATGAGGCTACGCTAACGCTTCAGGATGGTTCAACGATATTACTAAGCAAAGTGGATGTTGGAGAAATAGCTCAACAAAGCGGTATTAAGGTAATCAAAACAGCTGAAGGTAAATTAGTATATACTGTTACTGATAATAAAGGTTCTCAAGCCGAATCTTATAATACTATTGAAACTCCAAGAGGAGGGGAATACCAAATAAATTTACCTGACGGGTCAAAAGTTTGGCTCAATGCAGCTTCGTCTTTAAGATTTCCAACAATGTTTAATGGTAATGAGAGAAAGGTGGAGTTAGCCGGGGAAGGCTATTTTGAAATAGCCAAAGACAAAGCTCATCCATTTAAAGTAATTACACAAAAGCAACAGGTTGAAGTACTTGGAACCCATTTTAATATTAATGCATATAATGATAATGGGGATACAAAAACTACTCTTCTTGAAGGAAGCGTGAAAGCAAGCTTAATTAATTCAAGTGACTCAAGAATGCTAAAGCCTGGGGAGCAAATGATTGTGAATCAGGAAAAAATCAGTGTAGTAGAGGTAGATACTGAAGAAGCAATTGCTTGGAAAAACGGCTATTTCATGTTTAATGATGAGAGTTTGGAAACTGTAATGAACAAGATTGCCAGATGGTATAATGTAGACATTGAATACAAAGGAAATAATATAAACAAAAAATTTGGCGGATCGATATCTCGATTCAAAGATGTGAATGATGTTTTAAGCATGCTTGAATTAACAGGTTCAGTTCACTTTAAAATTGAAGGAAGGAGAGTTATTGTTATGCCGTGATTTCTACAATATGACGAACAACAATAAGAAATCAGGAGCACTGCCATGCCCCTGATTGAAAAGGGGTTGTTCATTAAATGCTTATCCTACTAAGAATCTATTTACTTAAACCCTAACTATCAAATGTATGATTTTTTATACTGAAAAGTTATTTAAAACAAATGGTAAAATTTTCAAATTCCTACTGGTTATGAAACTTACCCTAATTATGATGATTACTACCTTTTTGCAGGTGAGTTTTGCTAGTGGGCAAAAAGTTAGTATAGCTGAGAAAAATACTTCATTAGAAAAGGTATTTAAGAACTTGCGTAAGTCAACAGGCTATAATTTTCTTTATGATACGGAAGTGCTTAAAGATGCAAAGCTTGTTTCGGTGCAGGTTAATAACGTAAGTGTTGATTATGCCTTAAATCAAATTTTTAAAAATCAACCTTTAGCTTATACTATCGTTAAAAATACGGTTGTTGTACAACCTAAAGCAGTAGAGGAAGTTATTGCACCTGAGACTGTGGTTGCTTCAGTAAAAATTTCGGGAACTGTATTAGATGAAACTGGTCAGCCTTTACCTGGCGTTACAATTAGAGTTCTAGGAACTAGTACAGCTGCTGTAACCAATGCAAATGGTAAATACTCTATTCAGGCTGAGGTAGGTAATACCCTTGAATTTTCGTTTTTAGGTTACAAAAAACAAACTATTACAGTTCGCGCAGGAGCAGGCGACATTAATATAAAAATGATGCCTGATGAAAAAGAACTTGAAGCAGTAGCCGTTGTTGCCTACGGTAAACAAAAGAAAGTTAGTGTTGTTGGTTCGCAGGCTACAATTAAACCTTCTGAACTTAAAGTTCCGGTAAGAGATCTTTCTACTGCCCTTGCAGGTCGTTTGGCTGGTATAGTGGCCACTCAAAGAGGCGGTGCGCCAGGAGCCGATGGTGCAGAGATTTTTATTCGCGGTGTAGCAACTTTTGCAAGCAGTCCACAAGGGCCTTTATTGGTAGTTGATGGCGTTCCTGATCGATCGATTAATAATATTGATCCGGAAGATGTTGAAAGTTTTACTGTGTTAAAAGATGCTTCAGCAACTGCGGTTTATGGTACCCGTGGTGCCAATGGTGTAATTTTAATACACACCAAAAAAGGTAAAGTTGGTAAGCCGCAAATTAATGCGGAGTTTAACCAGGCTTTTACACAGTTTACCTCATTACCAAAGTTTCTGGATGCTCCACAGTTTATGACCCTTTATAACGAAGGTTTGGTAAATCGTGGGCAAAACCCTCTTTACACAGAAGAAGAGATAGAAAAACATGCAAGCGGTGTTGACCCTGATATCTATCCAAACGTTAATTGGTATAAAGAGATGTTTAATAAATATGGTCGTAATAATCGATTTACCCTTAATGTAAGCGGGGGGTCAGAAAATGCGAACTATTATATATCTGCAGGTTATTTTGGAGAGGTTGGACAGTTTAAACGCGATGCAGTTCAGTCCTACAATTCTACCTTAAAGTTAGATCGCTTTAACTTTACCAGTAATGTGGGGGTTAATGTTACCAAAACTACTAAATTAGACTTAGGTATTACTGGGTACGTTTCAAATGTTAATGCACCAGGTTATAATTCAGGAAATGTAAATGGCATCTTTAATGCTGCAACACAAACTGCACCGCATATTATTCCCACACGATATTCAAACGGGCAATGGCCTCAACTGTCAGGAACAGAAGCTAGCCCGTTTATGTATTTAACTCAATCAGGTTTTACCAATACCTATAAAAACCAGATTCGATCAAATATAAAGGTTAACCAAGATCTGAGTCAAATTATTACGGGCTTATCGGCTTCGGCTATGTTTGCAGTTGATGTTAATGCAACTAATAATTTAATCAGGACAAGAAAATTGCCAACCTATTATGCGAACGCGCTTGATGGCAGGGGACCTGATGGCAGTTTGGTGACCAACCTTTCATACACAGGCAACAAAGACTTATCGTTTGATCTTAAGCGTTATGGTGATAGACGATTCTATACGGAAGCAGCTTTAAACTATGCCAATAAGTTTGGGGTTCATGATGTATCTGCATTGTTACTGGTTAATCAGTCTGATTATAGCGATGCAACAGCTCGTGTAGAGAATTGGGTGGCTGCTATCCCTTATCGTCAACGAGGTTTTGTGGGAAGAGCTAATTATGGTTATAAAGATAAATACTATGCCGAAGCGAATTTCGGTTATACTGGTTCCGAAAACTTTTCGCCTGCTAATCGTTTTGGATTTTTCCCCTCAGTTGGAGCCGGTTGGGTAGTATCAAATGAGAAGTTCTTTAAATCAATAAGCGAATACATTCCTCATTTAAAACTGCGTTACTCATACGGTACTTCCGGGAACTCAAGTGTAAATAATCCCAATAACCGTTTCATGTATATTTCAAGGATAGAAAAGGGAGGTGGATATTCATTTGGCGATACTCCATCTTGGTCTGATGGTTTCTATGAAAGTTGGATAGGAACTAATGTTCGTTGGGAAACTGCTTATCGTCAAAACTTAGGTTTTGAAATGAATCTTTTCAGAAATGACCTGGAATTGATCGTTGAATTGTTCAAGGAAAACAGGAATGGTATTTTATTGGCCAATGACAATATCCCATATATGTCTGGTTTGGCAGTTACTCCAATTGGCAATGTTGGTAAGACAAAGAATAAAGGAATTGATATTTCATTAAATTATACCCGTAACTGGTCTCCTGAAAACTTCATTACCTTCAGAGGTACCTTCAATATGAACAAAAATTTAGCGGTTTATGATGGCAGACCTGCTTGGAAATATCCATATCAAGATCATATTGGCCATTCTATCGGCCAACGTTTTGGCTATGTGGCGCTGGGTTTGTTTAAAGATCAAAATGAGATTGATAATGCAGCTGTGCAAACCGGAGATGTACGACCAGGTGATATCAGATATAAAGATTTGAATGGTGATGGTATAATCAATATGGACGACCAAACTGCTATTGGCTTGGGTAATACACCTCGTATTATTTATGGCTTAAATTTCGGTGCCGGTTTCAAAGGCTTTGATGTTAGTTTGTTTTTCCAAGGTGCAGGCATGATGGACTTTAGCTATTCATCCGGTTATGCAACCACACCATTCTCTCAGGGAGCAACTATGGGAAACATGTATGATACAGTTCTTGATAGATGGACGCCTGAGAATCCTAATCCAAATGCGTTCTATCCTCGTTTATCAACAAGTGTGACTTCAACGACCAACTATTACGAAAGCACCAGGTGGCTTCGTCGTGCCGACTATTTACGCTTAAAAAGCGCTGAGTTAGGTTATAATTTTGATGGACGCCTTTTGAATAAAATTGCTGTAAAACGCTTACGCTTATTTGTAAATGGAACCAATTTATTAACCTTCTCTAAATGGAAATTCTGGGATCCCGAATTAGGTGATGGAAGAGGTACTGCGTATCCAAACATATCAACCTATAACGTAGGTGTTCGTGCAAACTTTCAATAATTGACTTCATATGAAAAAGATATTAATAAAAGCAAGTTTTGTTTTTGCCTTAAGTGCAGCATTAACTACAATTACCGGGTGCAGGAAAGATTTTTTTGATACAGTTCCTGATGATATTGTTAAGACAGAAGAAGTTTTTACTAACCGTGCTCAAACTGAAAGGTGGCTTGCCGGTATTTATAGCTCTGTACCTGACATTTGGGATATACGTTACACCTATCTATATCCTTTAATGAGTGACGAGTCTGATGCAAGTCAATGGATTAGTCCTTTAATCAATAGTGGAGCTATTGACCCCAATAATTCTCCGGTGAAATTCGAGGAGTATTATGAAAAAATTCGTCTAGCGACTATTTTGTTGGAGAACATTGATAAAAATCAAGAGATCGCATCTGCTGCTAATGGTGATAAAATCATCAACCAATACAAAGCCGAAGCTCGTTTTTTAAGAGCTTATTATTATTGGTTGATGATGAAAGAGCTGGGGCCGATTGCTATAGCACCTTTACATTCCGTAAAACCAGATGAGAACCTTCAAATTCCGAGAAGTTCATGGGATGAGTGTGTAAGCTTTGTTCTGTCAGAAATTGCCTTGGCTAAACAAGATTTACCCTTGCTTAATTACCGATACGGCGAGAGTACTGTTGATCCTCTACAAACGGGAAGGATTAATAAATTAATTGCACTGGCTATTGAGTCGCAGATTAAGTTATATCATGCCAGCCCATTATTTAACGGGAATACCGAACTAGCTGATTTTAAGAATCTGGATGGTAAGCAGTTATTCAATCAAACGTATGATGCTTCACGTTGGTCACAGGCTGCAGAAGCTGCTAAAGCTGCAATTGACGCAGCTGAGGGTGCAGGTAAGAGCTTATACAAAGTGACAAACTCTGATCCATTTAGAGCAGCATTTTTATCTTGTCGTGACCTGTATTGGGACGGTGTTAAAACAGAAGGCATTTGGTTAAGACCACAAACCAATATGTGGTTATACGAAGCACATGTGGCTCCTCGTTCAACCGAAGGGACAGGATGGAATGGCCTTTCTGTTGTTCAAAGTTTGGTTGATGATTTTAGAATGAAAGACGGCTCATCAATAACAGGAAATCCGTCATATAATGAAAATACTTATGCAGCTGCGGGGAACCAGTACTATGTTTCAGGAACAAACACCATGTACACTAACCGTGAGCCACGTTTTTACGCTTATGTAACTTTTAATGGTGCAGTAAATCCTTGCATTGCTAAGGCTAGTACCGGTTCGATTAACAATTCACGTGTAGAGTTCTTCAATACAGGTAACTCAGGCAAGGCTGGACATCCCAGAGATTTTCCTAAAACAGGCTATGTCATTCGCAAAAATCTTAATCCTTCATTTAGTATAAATTCCTCAGCGCTGTATCGGCCTACCATGATAATTCGTTTGGCTGAGTTATACCTGAATTATGCTGAAGCATTGAATGAAGCAAATCCTGGTCATGCAGATATCTTAATATACCTTAATAAGGTTCGTACTCGTGCCGGTTTACCTGCATTAACAGGGACAATTAGCCAGGATCAAATGCGTGAAGAGCTTCGTTTAGAAAGACGTATTGAACTATGCTTTGAAGCCGGTCATCGTTATTTCGATGTTCGACGTTGGAAAATTGCAGATAAACCAGGATCTAACCAAGGTGGTCAGTTCTTTGGGATGAACATTGAAAAGGGCACCTTTTTGTCAGATCCTGCTTTCCACACTCGTACTGTTGCATTTACCAGGGCGGCATGGCAACGTAAATTCTATTTTATGCCGATGGCTCAATGGGAAATGGACCGTAATAAGCAACTGGTACAGTTTCCAGGTTATTAAATCTAGGCATGATGCCTTTCAAGATTTATTAATTGAAAAATGATGTCAAACTAAAGTCATTCACTAATTCTAAAAGATTTATAATGAACATAGCAAAAATATTAGCTCCGGCATTTATACTTGCAAGTATAGCACTAAGTGCATGTGAGCAAGCTCCGGAACCTTATAATGAACTAACAGATTCTAAAGAAGGTGCATTCGTGTACATGGGTCAGGTAAAATCATCAGTTAATGAGTTATCCCTTCTCCCATTTACAAATGAAGAACGCACGTTTACTTTCAGTGCAACTTTTGGCGCTTTAGGCTATCCAAAAAATGATATACCTGTTAAGTTTATAATTAACGACAGGGCATTTGATAGTGTTAATACAGTTCGCCAGGCAGCAGGACTTCCTTTGTATGAGAAATTCCCTACGAATGCTTATACACTTTCAGGTACTGAAGCCACTATTCCTGCAGGTCAGTTAACTTCAAATCAGCTAACGCTGAAATATATTGCAAATAAATTTAATCCTAGTAAAGAATATTTAATGCCAATTACACTTCAGCAAGCAGGCGGATATGCTATTACTCGAGAGAAAAGTACCGCTTTTGTTATAGCCAAAGTAGCTGAGAAACTTGCCAACAGAACAGGTTGGATTGCAACAGCTTCTTCTGAGCAACCAGGGGAAAATACTGGTTTAGCTTCGGCAGTATTAGATGGTAAAGGAGAAACATATTGGCATTCAAGGTGGCAATCACCAGCGCCAGTATTTCCTCACTGGTTAAAGTTTGATATGAACACTGCAAGAACGGTAACCAAAATTGCATTACGTACGCGTGAGTGGGACGATAGGGGATTTACCAAATTTAAGATTGAAGGCAGTTTGGACGGTACAACATGGACTACATTAGGGAATAATCTAATATTTGATCCGTATAAGTATGACCCAGAAGACCCTGACCAGGAGTATCCTCTTGCGCCTACTGAAGTACGCTATTTAAAACTTACGATGCTTGAAGGTAATATGTCCTCAACGTTTTTGTCTGAGTTTATTGTTTATCAATTTTAAGCCAAATTGTTTTTGGAATTATAAAGTGAAAAAGGAGGGAGGGATACAAAAGTATCCCTTCTTCTTTATCTATTAAAACCACTTAAGACGGAAAATCACCATGTCTTTTAAACATACTTTTGGCTATTTAGCCTTTCTTTTAGTATTATCAGTTTCGTCTTGTTCTGATGATAGTATAAATCCTGCTCCAGTTAAGCCCAATCCGATTCCCAATCCTAATCCTGGGTCAAACGTAACCTTTGTAGGTTTTAAGGTCGACTCGGTATTAACAGTTTCCGAAATGGTTTCAGCTGAAAAAGAGCGCGTTCGCTTGGGCTATAGCTTCGGTCATACAGATTTTGAACCTACAGGTTTTTATCTGCCTGCTAATGGAACATTAAAGATAAAGGTTGAACAGGTTGCCGGAAATCGCTTACCTAAATTAATGATTGGTACTTACTCAAGGTATTTGTCTCTGCCAACAGGTTGGTCGACAGGTATTCCTGAGATTCAGTTGGTAGCTGGTGAAAATACGATTAAAGATGTGAAAGGTCAGGGTGGTTTACTGTACATTAGGTATGCAAACTCCAGTCCTACTGCCAAAGCAAAAGTGTTATTTATTAGTGGTTTTAAGCCGGTTCCTTTCTATATAAAAGGGAAAACGAAAAAATCGGAATGGTTAAGTATGTTGGCTCAGCTTAATAATGTGCCGGATGTTCAGTTGGTCGGTGACAAAGCATTTATCGTTTCATCATTTTCCAAGGCATTACAATATAAAGATGAAGATCAGGATGCGGTGCTGAATAAAATTGATGAAGTGGCACATTTAGAAAATGTTATTTCCGGGCTGGATAATTCCTCATATGAACATCAGGAAAGTCCGTTGAGAATAATGATGACTGAGCATGATGATCCCAACGCTTTTATGTACGCTTGGAACTTAAGAACGGCATACACCGCAAGTGAGATGGATAAATTATTAACACTTAAAGGAATTGGAACCAACGGGTGGGGGCCATGGCATGAGCTCGGGCACCTGCACCAGCAAAGTGCTTGGACCTGGGGCGCATTGGGAGAAGTAACCGTTAATATATACAGTTTAGCTGTTCAACGCTCTTTGGCACCTACAACTAATCGTCTTAGAGATGAAAAGGATTGGGGTAGAGCTATTGATTACCTGAAGTTACCTAATGAGGATAAGGATTTTAATGGATCTACTGATGGTAAAGATGCTGCTGGTCATGATATTTATCGTTATAAATCTCCAGTAACCGATGTGTTTGTACGCTTGTGTATGTTTCAGCAATTGCAAATTGCTTTTGGAGATCAGTTTTATACTTCATTGCATAAATACACTCGTTCATACCCTCCAGTAATTAACAATGATGACGACAAGATGAAGTATTTTATGACCAGGGCTTGTAAAATTGCTGATAAAGATTTAAGTGATTTCTTCAAAAAATGGGGATTAAGGCTTTCTTCTCAGGCCCTTACAGACGACGCGTATAAGGCCATTAGTGATTTACAGCTCACTAAACCTGATAAAGATCTGACTTTGTTAACTGATTAATTGCGTTTAAATAAGTTTTTTATATTTTCTCGTTTAAGATCAATAAAGGCTCCTGAAAAGGAGCCTTATTGCATTTTAATTATTTATCCAATACCCAATTTTTCCATAATGGCATTGCTTACACCTGTTGACGAGTAACCGCCATCATGATATAAATTCTGCATGGTAACCATACGGGTCAAGTCTGAAAATAAAGTGATACAGTAATCAGCACATGATTCGGCATCTGCATTTCCTAGCGGAGCAATAGCATCGGCATAATCGTAAAAATCACCAAAACCTTTAATTCCTGTGCCTGCTGTTGTTTTGGTTGGGGATTGCGAAACGGTATTGATACGTACCTTTTTTTCTACTCCATAATGATACCCGAAACTACGGGCAATTGATTCTAACATGGCCTTGATATCGGCCATATCTGTATAAAAAGGATATGTGCGTTGTGCCGCCATGTAGGTCAGGGCTACAACGCTTCCCCATTCATTAATTGCATCTAACTTTTTTGCAACGCTTAACATTTTATGTAATGACATTGCCGATACGTCAATGCCTTTCATAAAGTAATCGTAGTTTGACTCCGTATATGGGATGTTTTTACGAATATTCACACTCATCCCGATTGAATGAAGAACGAAGTCAATTTTTCCACCCAAAATTTCTTGAGATTGGGTAAACAAATTTGTTAATTCATCTACGTTGGTAGCATCGGCAGGTATAATTTGCGAATTTGTTTTCTCTGCCAATAGGTTTATTTCGCCCATTCGCATTGCAATAGGGGCATTAGTTAACACAAAGGTAGCGCCCTCCTCGTGTGCTTTTTCAGCAACTTTCCACGCAATTGAGTTTTGATCAAGTGCACCGGTAATAATACCGCGCTTTCCTTTTAATAAGTTGTATGCCATTTGAGTAAACTTTTATGGTTTAAGTGCAAAAATAAATTTATTATTTGTCTTCTTCCGGGCCGTTCAATCGTTCATGTTTTTTTGTTGGTTTGCAAGGAGTTAGCAGGTCTGTAAAATCCTTGATGAGCATAGCTTTTTATTTTAAAAGAAAGATGAATTGTTATATACTTGCGCAAAATTTCTTGTCTTTTAAGAGGATAATTTAATCATTAGTACGTCTATGTTTCATTCTAATTATCGCAATACCTTTCTAATTGCAGCGATATTTCTATTAAATGCTTGTGCAACAGCAGTTAAGCCAGTTAAACCAGCCGCCGATTATTCCAATACCAAGGTGATTTATACCAAAGAGTTGTCAACCATCCAACTACCGGTAGAAATGTCACTTAAAGAAATTCAAGCCCAAATTAATAAGCAACTAAACGGTTTGTTGTATGAAGATAATTCATTAGAAAACAACAATAAGGACAATGTAATGGCTAAGGTTTGGAAGGTTGGTGATATTCAGGTTGATGGCAGTGGAAATCAGTTTAATATTGTGATGCCAATAAAAGTGTGGGCAAAAGTTGGCTGGGAGGTAGAAAAGCTTGGAATTAAGCTTTCTGATTTTCGTGAGGTTCAGCTTGCCGCCAATATTAATATTACTTCAAAACTGAATGTGTCTAACTGGAAAATGCAAAGTACCACGCAAATCAATTCGGTTGATTGGCTCGAGTCTCCTACTGTTAAAATTGCAGGACGTGATGTACCGGTAACTTATTTGGTAAACCCCGTCATTAGCATGTTTAAAACCCGTATTGCTAAAATGGTTGACGAGCAGGTTGAAAAGAATGTTGATTTTAAGCCGCAGGTTGTTGGTGCCCTGAAAAAACTTACTACCCCTATGGAAGTTTCTAAAGAGTATAACACTTGGCTCAATTTTCAACCACAATCATTTTATGCAACTCAGCCGGTAGTGGTGAATAAGCAGCTCAAATTAGGATTAGGATTAAAAACCTATATTGAAACAGCTATAGGGCAGAAACCAACTGTAACTAATGCTAAGTTTGAACCCGAAATGTTTAACGTTGCCAAAATTAATGATGAGTTTAATATTAACCTGGTTTCCTTTGTTACTTATCAAAATGCAGCAAAGCTCTTACAACAGTCAATGGGTGGTAAGATTTTTGAATTTCAGGATGGGAAGAAAAAAGTTAAAATAGAACAAATTGATTTGTGGGGAAACCAAGGTAAACTGATTACTGCAGTAACCCTCTCAGGCTCGTTAAATGCGACTGTCTATTTAACTGGAGTTCCTGTTTACGATCCTAAATCACAGGAATTAAGTTTGCAACAAGTAGACTTTGAATTGGATACTAAGAATAAGTTAATAAAGGCTGCAAATTGGTTGGCTCATGGCACCTTTACTAAAATGATTGAGAGCCAGTCTAAGTTCTCTATTGCAGATCAAATGAAGGAGTCAATGCAGACTGCTCAATCTTACCTAAATAATTATCAAATAACTAAAGGTGTATTTGTTAAAGGTAAAATTTCCAATTTGAGTCCAGATAAAACTTACCTCACCGAAAATGCTATTGTAGCTACCGTTTTAGCTAAAGGTAATATGGCAATTAAAATTGAAGGAATGTAGGTTCTGATCCTTAATTGAATCAAAAACGGTTCATGTAATTAACATGAACCGTTTTTGATTTATTAGAAAAATCAGGGGATATTTACACCAATCCCGGAATTTCTACCATTTCACTTACATCGGCTTTGTAATCAACGTTAGCTAAATCAAATCCGAATAAGTTTAAGAAATCTGATCTATAACCAGCTAAATCACCAATTGCTGGTAATGCTTCAGTAGTTGATTGTTCCCACAAAGTAGCAACTTGAGCCTGCACATCCTCACGCATTTCCCAATCATCAATACGGATTCTGCCTTTTTCATCTAATGGTACTGTGCTGCCGTTGTACAAACGCTGTTGGAATAAGCGTTGGATTTGCTCAATACAACCTTCATGGATGTTATTTTCTTTCATCACTTTGTACAATAAAGAAATGTATAAAGGAATTACCGGAATGGCTGAACTGGCTTGCGTTACTAATGCTTTGTTAACGGATACGTATGCAGTACCATTAATATCTTTTAACTTTTCAGTAATGGTAAATGCTGTAGCTTCTAAATGATCTTTAGCACGTCCAATGGTACCTTTGCGGTATACAGGCTCCGTTAAAGCTGGGCCAATATACGAGTAAGCAACTGTTGTTGCTCCCGGTGCCAGGACACCGGCTGCTTTCAAATCATCAATCCACATTTCCCAATCTTCACCGCCCATAACAGCTACTGTATTTTCAACATCCTCTTCTGTACAAGGTTGAATGGTGATATCTGATACTACGCCGGTATGAAAATCTACAGTTTTATTGCTAAACGGCTGGCCAATTGGCTTTAAAACAGAACGATGAGTAACACCGGTTTTAGGGTTAGTTCTAACAGGAGACGCTAAGCTGTAGATAATCAAATCAATCTGACCTAGATCTGCTTTGATTAGATCAATGGTTTGTTGTTTTATTTCGTTTGAAAACGCATCGCCATTAATGCTTTTTGCATATAAACCTGCTTGATGAGCCTGTTTTTCGAATGCAGCAGTGTTGTACCATCCTGGAGATGCTGTCTTGCCTTCTTGCGGTGGTTTTTCGAAATACACTCCTATCGTAGCCGCATTTGAACCAAAGGCTGCAGTAATTCTCGATGCTAATCCGAAACCAGTTGAAGCCCCAATTACCAATACTTTTTTTGCTCCTTCAATTAAGCCTTTTGATTTTACATAGTTGATTTGATTTATTACGTTTTGTTCACATCCATTAGGATGTGCAGTCAAACAAATAAATCCTCGCATTCTAGGTTCTATAATCATGTTTTGTGTATGTTTTCGATTTTAGTTTAGTTATGATGAATATTATTAAATAAAATTCCCGCAAAAGATTAGTTGGCTTGAGTTAAAAGCTCCCGGGCATTTAATAAGGCATTTTCCCCCGGATTCTCGCCACTCAACATTACGGCAATCTCTTTTATACGTTCTTCCTGGTTCAATTTTCGGATGCTTGTAGTGGTTTGTCCGTTTTTACTTTCCTTGTAAACAAAGAAATGCGATTGTCCTTTGCTTGCAATTTGAGGAAGATGGGTAATGGTAATTACCTGCATGTTATCTGCATATTTATGCATTACATTACCTACTTTTTTAGCCACTTCGCCAGATACACCGGTGTCAATTTCGTCAAATACAATGGTTGGTAAGGCATTATATTTAGCAGAAAGACCTTTGATAGCCAACATTAATCTTGATAACTCTCCACCCGAGGCAACTTTATGAAGCTCCTGTGGTTGAAATCCTTGATTAGCTGAGAACAAGAACTTAACTAGATCCAATCCGCTTGCAGTAATTTGGTCATCAGACAAGAGTTGAATTTCTATTTTAAAAATAGCATTGTTAAGACCTAATTCTTTCAACAAATGATTTACCTGTTGTTCAACTGACTCAACAGCTTTAAGACGTTGATTTGACAACTTTTTAGCTAACTGAATCAATTTGTCAAACTCTTCTGCCAATTGCTTTTGTAAGCGCTCTATTTCTTCGTCAACATTACTGACACTCAAAATTTTCTCATTAAGTGATGCCTGGAAGGTCAATAATTCAGTTATTGAAGTCAGCTTATGTTTTTGTTGTAAGCGATAAATTAGGTCTAAGCGTTCATTAACAAAATCCAGTCGTTCAGGATCAATAAGAGTTCGTTCAGATAGTCCTTCAATTTCAGCGGCTACATCTTTTAACTCAATTTGCACGCTGCGTAAACGTTCTGCAATTGAGGCTAGCTGAGGATTGTATTTCTCTAATGTTGAAATATGATGAACGGCTTCCTTTAACTGTCCAATAACAGGTGTTTCACCCTCATTAAGCAGGAATGCTGTATTTGATAGGTTGCCTTTTATTTCTGCAGCATGCGATAGCAATTGTTGCTCATTTTCTAGCTCACTTTGTTCACCTTCAGTTAATTTTGCCGATTCAAGTTCGTTGAATTGAAATTGTAAATAGTCAATTTCTGACTTACCCTCATTACTTCGTTCAATTAAGGTAGTAAGTTGCTGTTGCTGTTGTTTGAAAGCTTTAAAGCGTTGTTTAAACTGCGCTACTTCTTCCTTATGTTGAGCAAATCCATCAACAACTAATAATTGAAATGCAGATGAATTTATCTGTAGGGTCTGGTGTTGAGAGTGAATATCGATTAATTGTTCACCCAACTCTTTTAATAGAGTCAGATTTACCGGCGTATCATTTACAAATGCTCTTGAGCGTCCATCAGTAGTAATCTCTCTGCGAATAATAGTACTATGGTCATAATCTATGTCGTTTTCAACAAAGAAATCCTGAATAGCGTATTTTGCAATATCAAATGCACCTTCAATTACACATTTAATATCACCTTTAAATAGCGATTTAGAGTCAGCTCGTTCACCCAAAATCAATCCCAGTGCTCCTAATATAATGGATTTTCCGGCTCCGGTTTCTCCGGTTATAATTGAAAGATGGTTTGAAAACTCTATGTCGAGTTTATCAATTATCGCATAATTACGAATTGAAAGACGGTTTATCACAATAAAACAGCTCTAAATTTTGAGGCGCTAAGGTAAAAAAAACGAACGTTTAATTTTTACTTCCTTGCTCGTATTTACTATAGTTTGATGGATCTACATTTTTTAGCACGGCTAAAATTTTAGTTTTCTGCGTTATATCAGCCTTTTGCAATATATGGGCTATCTCTTCGTTTTTGGCAGTAAAGAAAACCGAAAAAATAAAAGCGGTTGGTTTATCTCTGTAAGGTCTTTCAAATAAAAGGAGCGAGTTTAGCAGATCGCCTCTTCCTTTATCAATGTTCGAATTAAATGCATCTAATCCCTTGCGATGGTAAACGTAATTGGCGTCTCTTACAGGCTTAAACATTCCGTTTAATAAATTTTCGGCCAGCCAATAACGATTAGTATTGTTTTCAAAGGCTTTCCACCCAACGAAAGGTGAATTTTGAGCCTGATTAACCACATTTTGGGCCTTAGTGAAATTAGGCGTTCCACCCTCTAAAGAAAATGTATCGTAATCCATCCCAACAATAATATTCGCATAAAATGCTAGTAACATAGCCAAGTTGCTATTGTTAGACGAGTTTTCACTGTATTCAAGCGTTTCAAGCTCTGAGTAAGTGAACTTCCAATCGCGATCTTGAATATTTAAAACAGGTGTATTATAAGAGGTTCCATAAACTGGGCGGGAGGATTGAATTTGTGCACTTGCATCAAATTGCGAACTTCCATCCCAATTGTTAACAGTAATTATTATGCTTGCTTCAATGCGCTCTTGTGGTTGAATATTATCATTAGCCCATTTTTTACCATTCATGAAATTGGTTATCTGGGTTTCCAATGTTTGAAAAACACGGGTATCCTGAGTAGAGACCTTGGCGAAAACTACTGAAACACGACAGTTTAAATCTTGAGCAAAAGAGCTAAAACTAAGTAGGAGAGCGCCGAATAATGGAATAATAATTCGTTTAAGCATGTAAAGTTGATACAATTTTGTTTACAATATCTTGAGCTACCTCTTGTTTGGTTTTTAGCTCAAAGGTTTCAGTTTTTCCATTTTTGTCCAATATAGTAATCTTATTGGTATCTCCCTGAAAACCTGCTCCTTTATCATTCAATGAATTAAGTACGATAAAGTCAAGATTTTTCTTTTTCAGCTTTCCGGTAGCGTTTTCGATTTCATTAGTTGTTTCCAAGGCAAAACCTACCAGAAGCTGTTCCGGTTTTTTAAGTTTTCCAAGCTCAGCTAAAATATCTTTGGTTTTGGTGAGTGATAAAGAAAACTCATTTTCTGTTTTTTTTATTTTCTGAGTCGCCACTTCGACGGGAGTGTAATCAGCAACGGCTGCGCTCATTATGGCAATATCTACTGATGGAAAATAACGAACACATTGCTCGAACATTTCACCTGCCGACGTTACTCGCTTTATTGATATATTTTTGTGATTTGTCAGCAAATGAGTAGGCCCGCTAATAAGGGTTACATGAGCACCTTGATCGGCTAGTTCTTCCGCAAGAGCAAATCCCATCTTTCCACTTGAATGATTGCCGATAAATCTAACCGGATCAATAGCTTCATAAGTAGGGCCTGCAGTAACCAAAATGTTTTTATTTAACAGAGGCTTTTCTGCATTCAGCTGAATTTGTAGAAAATCAAAAATATCTTCCGGTTCGGCCATACGACCTTCGCCAATTAATCCACTTGCCAGTTCGCCGTGTGTAGGTTTTATCAATGTGTTACCATAAGCTACCAGTTTGCCAATATTTTTTTGAGTTGATGGATGCTTCCACATGTCTAAGTCCATGGCGGGAGCAAAATAAACCGGACATTTAGCTGAAAGGTAAACAGCCGAGAGTAAATTATCACAAATACCATTGGCAAACTTTGCAATGCTATTGGCACTTGCCGGGGCAATAATAAAGGCATCTGCCCAAAGACCAAGTTCAACATGGTTGGTCCATTCTCCAGCGTCGTTTTTTACAAAATCTTTGTTTACCGGATTTTTTGAAAGCGTAGCTATTGTTAAAGGGGTAATGAACTCTACAGCGCTTTGAGTCATTACCACTTTTACTTCCGCTCCCGACTTTATGAATAGGCGTATCAGTTCTGCAGATTTATATGCTGCAATACTTCCGCATATTCCAATCAATATTTTTTTAGATGATAGCATTAATCAAAAATGCGTGAAAAATGATTGAGAACAAAAAAGAAATTAGAAATAAGTTTAAGACAATCAAAGAGGTGTAAAACTAAAAAAGGCAGCTAAGCTGCCTTTCATTAGTTATTTTCTTTTGAAGGATTTCTGAAGTAAACTCTATCATCCAGAAATTCCTGTGTTGCAATTAAGGTAGGCTTTGGAAGGCGCTCGTAATATTTAGAGATTTCGATTTGCTCTCTGTTTTCAAACACTTCTTCCAGGTTGTCATTCGAAGTTGCAAACTCCGATAATTTGTTTCCTAACTCCTCTTTAAGAGCAGATGAGATTTGATTTGCTCTTTTTGAAATAACAACAACACTTTCGTAAATGTTGTCGGTATCTTTATCAAGCATTCTCACATCACGAGTTACTGTCGAATTAGGAACGGTACTTTTTAAATTAGACATATTCGTATATTCTAAATTATTGATTATTTACTTGTTTGTTTTCTGTACTTTGTTGAGCCTTAGTAATAATTTCCAGTTGCTTTACTGAAGCAGTATAGTACTGTTTGGCTTCTTTTAAGTAACGGCTTTCCGGAAATGTTTCAGCAAATGAGTTGTATGAGTCAACAGTAATATTGTAGCGTTCTTCCTGTCTTTGCTCAATACTATTTTTAGCATACAAATAATTGCTCTTTACAATCAAGAACTCAATCTCTTCGCGGTAAGGTGTATCTGGGAAATCTCTTAAAGAGTTTCTAAATGCAATTACTGCTGATTTATATTCACCAATAGTTAAATACAATTTAGCATTTTGGAATGACTTTGATTCCAATTTGTTTCTCAGAGCATCAATCATTCGGTTGCATTCTGTTACTTTTTTGCTCTGAGGATAAAGCTCAACAAAAAGCTGAATAGCTTCTAATGCTTTATAGGTACTGGCTTGGTCTAACGAATAAGCTGAAGGGGATTCTTCATATAAACATTTTGCAGCCATAAACCGAGCTTCTTCGGCATACTTACCTCCCGGGAATTCATCTGCCAATGTTTTAAACTGAAAACGAGCATCCATTAAATCGGCTCCTAAAAAGTAAGTGCTATAAGCCATACCATAGGAAACATCTTCGGCTTTGGCAGTTCCTCTATAAGGAACCAGCAACGACTCGTACAAATCGTGCGCACGTTGAAAATAAGTGAAACTTCCGCTTTTCTTGTTTTTTACTAATTCTCTTCCTTTATTAAAGTACTCCACAGCCTTCTCGTACTTCTGCAAGTTGTCTCCACTTTCTTTCAGCTTCTCATACTTACTCTTACAGCCGCTAAGTACAGCAATAGAAATTGCTCCAAATATATATATGCGTTTAATAGATTCAGTTTTAAACATCCTGCAAAGATAGATTTTAATTTTATTTATATCAATTGGTTAATATGTATAATTATATAAGCCCAGTAGCTATTATGCTTCGCAATATATAACGCAGAGATGAATAGTTTCTTGTTATCAAGGCAACTTTTTGTTATAACTTCTATATATATAATATAATGTCATGTATATAATATAAGGAGTGTCGCCATTAGTTTGCATTAGTAGTAGAGTGCTTGTTTAAAAGAAATATTAGGGAGAATTATAGTTGATAACTGCTTATGAAGACCTATCAATACTATATATAGCAGAGAACAGAGTCTCTTAATAGATAGTAGAAGTGGAAATAAACTATCATTTTAATTCTTTTTGAAGTTTTTCCTGCAGTGCTCCAGGGTGTTAGGGGGTGATGGCGGAAAAAGGGGGAGAAAGGATTTGGAGGAACGGAAAAGAGTCGTACTTTTGCGCTCCGCAATCGGAAGGAGGGCGGGAGGATTTGAGGGACGGAAGGACAGGTGAGGGGGAGCGAGCAGGAGGAAAGCCATCTGGAAACTTAAAAAGAGCGCCAAAAATTATTTTAAAATAAATTTGGCAGAAGAGAAAAAAAGTTTCACCTTTGCACTCCCGAAACGACGGGGACGCTGATGAGGAAGTCAACAGCGGAAGAAATTGAAAAACTGGCCTGAAGAGGAATCGAAAGCAGAAAAGCGAGAAAAAAAAGTTAAAAAAGTTCTTGCAGAAGTCAAAAAGATGCTTACCTTTGCAGCCCCGCTGAGACGGAAGGTCGGCAGCGAAAAAGAAGAAAGAAAAAACGACGAAGGATACAGGGAAGTCGCAAGACGAATCGGTTCGACTCCGGTACTATCCACGACAGGTTAACAGCGGTTAACCGAACGTTCTTTGAAGAGATGAGAATAGCGCAGCAACTTGTAGCAATACAAGAAGCTAGCATACAATAACTGTCAATCCAAGAGACAATGGTTCTTCGGAACCACCTGTATCGCAAGATACAAGGAACAAACTTAAAGTATACAACGGAGAGTTTGATCCTGGCTCAGGATGAACGCTAGCGGCAGGCCTAATACATGCAAGTCGAACGAGATTGAGGAGCTTGCTCTTCATGAAAGTGGCGCACGGGTGCGTAACACGTATGCAACCTACCTCTAATTGGGGGATAGCCTTCCGAAAGGGAGATTAATACCGCATAAAACAGCAGAATGGCATCATTTAACTGTTAAAACTAAGGTGATTAGAGATGGGCATGCGTTGCATTAGCTAGTTGGTAAGGTAACGGCTTACCAAGGCTACGATGCATAGGGGATCTGAGAGGATGGTCCCCCACACTGGTACTGAGACACGGACCAGACTCCTACGGGAGGCAGCAGTAAGGAATATTGGTCAATGGACGCAAGTCTGAACCAGCCATGCCGCGTGCAGGATGACGGCCCTACGGGTTGTAAACTGCTTTTGTCGGGGAATAAACCTCATTACGTGTAATGAGTTGAAGGTACCCGAAGAATAAGGATCGGCTAACTCCGTGCCAGCAGCCGCGGTAATACGGAGGATCCAAGCGTTATCCGGATTTATTGGGTTTAAAGGGTGCGTAGGCGGCGAATTAAGTCAGAGGTGAAAGCCTGCAGCTCAACTGTAGAACTGCCTTTGATACTGGTTCGCTTGAGTACAGATGAAGTGGGCGGAATGTGACAAGTAGCGGTGAAATGCATAGATATGTCACAGAACACCGATTGCGAAGGCAGCTCACTAAAGTGTAACTGACGCTGAGGCACGAAAGCGTGGGGATCAAACAGGATTAGATACCCTGGTAGTCCACGCCCTAAACGATGATTACTCGCTGTCGGCGATATACAGTCGGCGGCTAAGCGAAAGCGTTAAGTAATCCACCTGGGGAGTACGGTCGCAAGATTGAAACTCAAAGGAATTGACGGGGGCCCGCACAAGCGGAGGAGCATGTGGTTTAATTCGATGATACGCGAGGAACCTTACCCGGGCTTGAAAGTTAGTGAATAATCTAGAAATAGATTAGTGAGCAATCACACGAAACTAGGTGCTGCATGGCTGTCGTCAGCTCGTGCCGTGAGGTGTTGGGTTAAGTCCCGCAACGAGCGCAACCCCTATGTTTAGTTGCCAGCATTAAGATGGGGACTCTAAACAGACTGCCTACGCAAGTAGAGAGGAAGGAGGGGACGACGTCAAGTCATCATGGCCCTTACGTCCGGGGCTACACACGTGCTACAATGGATGGTACAGAGGGCTGCGACATAGCAATATGAAGCCAATCTCAAAAAGCCATTCACAGTTCGGATTGAGGTCTGCAACTCGACCTCATGAAGTTGGATTCGCTAGTAATCGCGTATCAGCAATGACGCGGTGAATACGTTCCCGGGCCTTGTACACACCGCCCGTCAAGCCATGAAAGCTGGGGGTGCCTAAAGACTGTAGCCGCAAGGAGCGGTTTAGGGCAAAACTGGTAATTAGGGCTAAGTCGTAACAAGGTAGCCGTACCGGAAGGTGCGGCTGGAATACCTCCTTTCTAGAGAAGGATAGCAGTTATCACTAGCTGCTGCGCTATACAATCTCATTTCAACACTTCAACAAGAGAAAACCCAAGTACCGGTAGGAAGGGTAGATGAATGAACAAGCCTACTGCCTGCAGGAACAATCCAAAGTCCCGTAGCTCAGTTTGGTTAGAGCACTACACTGATAATGTAGGGGTCAGCAGTTCAAGTCTGCTCGGGACTACCAAAGCGCAGGAAACGATAAAGCGGAAACAAGCGCACTTAACTTGGGGAATTAGCTCAGCTGGCTAGAGCACCTGCCTTGCACGCAGGGGGTCAACGGTTCGAATCCGTTATTCTCCACACTGAACCAAAGGGTTCATGAAGTTCTTTGACATATTGAAAGAAGTTACCTGAAAAGGTAAACGAGCAACAGATAGATTAATTTCTATAATGTAAGCATTAAGACGCAAGTCTTAGTAATAAAAGAAAGTTACTAAGGGCGCACGGGGGATGCCTTGGCTCTCAGAGGCGATGAAGGACGTGATAAGCTGCGATAAGCATCGGGGATTGGCAAATACGAATTGATCCGATGATTTCCGAATGGGGAAACCTAATCAGTTGAAGACTGATTGTATAAATACGCTAACCTGCCGAACTGAAACATCTAAGTAAGCAGAGGAAGAGAAAACAATAGTGATTTCGTAAGTAGTGGCGAGCGAACGCGAAAGAGCCCAAACCTATATTGTTACGGCAATATGGGGGTTGTAGGACAGTGCCGTGGACTTAACAAAAGAACAAGAATGCTTTGGGAAGAGCAGCCATAGAACGTGACAGCCGTGTATTGGTAAGATTGTTATACCTAACTGTATCCTGAGTACCGCGAGGTCGGAGACGCCTTGTGGGAATCTGCCAGCACCATCTGGTAAGGCTAAATACTACTGAGAGACCGATAGTGAACAAGTACTGTGAAGGAAAGGTGAAAAGAACCCCGAACAGGGGAGTGCAATAGAACCTGAAACCGTGCGCTTACAAGCGGTCGGAGCAGCAAAAGCTGTGACGGCGTGCCTTTTGCATAATGAGCCTACGAGTTACTTCTCACTGGCAAGGTTAAGGATTTCAGATCCGGAGCCGAAGCGAAAGCGAGTCTGAATAGGGCGCATAGTCAGTGGGAGTAGACGCGAAACCTTGTGATCTACCCTTGAGCAGGATGAAGTTGCAGTAACATGTAATGGAGGTCCGAACCGGTTTACGTTGAAAAGTATTCGGATGACTTGAGGGTAGGGGTGAAAGGCTAATCAAACTGGGAAATAGCTCGTACTCTCCGAAATGTTTTTAGGAACAGCCTGGCGGTTGAGTGTGCTAGAGGTAGAGCTACTAATTGGATGCGGGGGAGTCAAATCCTACCAAATCCAGATAAACTCCGAATGCTAGACACATATACGCTGGAGTGAGGCTTTGGGTGCTAAGGTCCAAGGCCGAGAGGGAAAGAACCCAGACCATCAGCTAAGGTCCCCAAATATATACTAAGTTGAACTAACGGGGTCCGATTGCATAGACAGCTAGGATGTTGGCTTGGAAGCAGCCATTCATTTAAAGAGTGCGTAACAGCTCACTAGTCGAGCGATCGGGCATGGATAATAATCGGGCATCAAGTATATTACCGAAGCTATGGATAATACTCTGTATTATGGTAGGAGAGCATTCTAACAGCGGTGAAGGTATTTCGTCAGAAATGCTGGAGCGGTTAGAAAAGCAAATGTAGGCATAAGTAACGATAATGCAGGCGAGAAACCTGCACACCGAAAGACTAAGGTTTCCTGATCAACGCTAATCGGATCAGGGTTAGTCGGGGCCTAAGGTGTAGCCGAAGGGCGAAGCCGATGGACAATGGGTTAATATTCCCATACTATCTATAATTGTGATGGGGAGACGCAGTGGTGAAAGATCCGCGAACTGACGGAATAGTTCGTTAAAGGCCGTACCTATATCATTCATAGGCAAATCCGTGAGTGATGGAGAAAGCTGAAAGTACCGCAAACCTACGGGGGCGCGGATAGTGATCCTAAAGGCTGCCGAGAAAATCCTCTAAACTTCAGGTTATAGATACCCGTACCGCAAACCGACACAGGTAGTCGAGGAGAGAATCCTAAGGTGCTCGAGTGAATCATGGCTAAGGAACTCGGCAAAATGGCCCTGTAACTTCGGGAGAAGGGGCGCCCCTTAACGGGGGCCGCAGTGAAAAGGTCCAGGCGACTGTTTAACAAAAACACATGGCTTTGCAAAATCGAAAGATGAGGTATAAGGCCTGACACCTGCCCGGTGCTGGAAGGTTAAGAGGGGATGTTAGTCGCAAGGCGAAGCATTGAATCGAAGCCCCAGTAAACGGCGGCCGTAACTATAACGGTCCTAAGGTAGCGAAATTCCTTGTCGGGTAAGTTCCGACCTGCACGAATGGTGTAACGATCTGGACGCTGTCTCAGCCATGAGCTCGGTGAAATTGTGGTATCGGTGAAGACGCCGGTTACCCGCAACGGGACGGAAAGACCCCATGCACCTTCACTACAACTTCACATTGACATTGGGTACAGGATGTGTAGGATAGGTGGGAGACTATGAAGCGGGTTCGCTAGGATTCGTGGAGTCAACGTTGAAATACCACCCTTTCTGTATTCGGTGTCTAACCCCGCGGACGTGGGGGACATTGTGTGGTGGGTAGTTTGACTGGGGTGGTCGCCTCCAAAAGAGTAACGGAGGCTTTCAAAGGTATGCTCAGTACGCTTGGTAACCGTACGTGGAGTGCAATAGCAAAAGCATGCTTGACTGTGAGGCCGACAAGCCGATCAGGTACGAAAGTAGGATATAGTGATCCGGTGGTTCTGCATGGAAGGGCCATCGCTCAAAGGATAAAAGGTACGCTGGGGATAACAGGCTGATCTCCCCCAAGAGCTCATATCGACGGGGAGGTTTGGCACCTCGATGTCGGCTCGTCACATCCTGGGGCTGGAGAAGGTCCCAAGGGTTCGGCTGTTCGCCGATTAAAGTGGCACGCGAGCTGGGTTCAGAACGTCGCGAGACAGTTCGGTCCCTATCTGTTGTGGGCGTAGGATATTTGAGTGGACCTGACCTTAGTACGAGAGGACCGGGTTGGACGAACCGCTAGTGAATCAGTTATGGCGCCAGCTGTACTGCTGAGTAGCTACGTTCGGTCGAGATAAGCGCTGAAAGCATCTAAGTGCGAAACTCACCACAAGATGAGATATCCATACAGGATCGTGGAAGATGACCACGTTGATAGGCTACAGATGTAAAGGTGGTAACATCACAGTCGAGTAGTACTAATTCTCCGAAACTTTCTGAAAAGAAAGCCTCGTTTACCAAAAAACAGCAGTAACTTCTTTCAACAATATGTCGAAACAGAACTGAAAAGATATTCAGGTGCCTATATCGGCGGTGTCCACCTCTTCCCATTCCGAACAGAGAAGTTAAGCCCGCCAGAGCCGATGGTACTGCCGTAACAGGTGGGAGAGTAGGTCGGTGCCGATTTTTATACGAAGGGAACCCAACAAAGGTTCCCTTTCGTTTTTTAGGAACTTTCATCTGCCCTATTTTTCAACTTTATTTTTAATTAGCTATTTTATTAAATCAATTTATTTTGGTGTCAAATTTTCCAATCGGCTTTTAAGCATCAAGTACAAAAGTTGTGGAGTAAGCTTTTAAGCAGTCTCCCCAATACTAAAATTGATTAAATTTATTTACGCAATCGATTACGTATCTTTTTTATTATACTTTAGCTATACCCAATTATTCTACAGGCTTTTAATAATTTTATCTATTCATTAATACTTTGTTAAGATTATTTAACGTGATTAATAAATTTGATAAAATCTGTAATTAAAACCATAATAAATTGAATAGTATAGTACAAACCAGAGCTATTCTATTGCTTGCATTTGTCATAATGCTGCCGAACCCAAAGGCACATGGGATACAAAGACAAAACGCTGTAAGAATAGAAAATCAACCTGCCACAAAAGTTGTTAAGGTCCAAAAGATTAATCCTTCTACAATAGAGGTAGTATTTGCTAATAATGAGAATTTGACCTTCGACTTTTACGGGGAAAACATCTTTAGACTTTTTAGGGATAATTCTGGAAGAATTATTCGTGACCCGGAAGCTGTTCCTGAGGCAAAAATTTTGGTTGATAATCCAAGAAAACCCATTGAAAAAGTAAATTTCACCGATGAAAATAATCTTATCTCTATCAACACAAAAGATATTTCGGTTTTAATAGATAAGAATACTTCAACTTTTAAAGTTATTAACCGCAAAAGAAATTCTGTTGTCCTGGAATCAACAACGCCAGTTATTTTTGAAAAACAGAGTGTTGTAATGTCTTTAAAAGAGCAGCCGCAAGAATATTTTTATGGCGGAGGAGTTCAAAACGGTCGTTTTTCACATAAAGGGAAAGCCATCTCTATTGAAAATCAAAATAGTTGGACTGATGGCGGTGTAGCTTCTCCCTGTCCGTACTATTGGTCTACAAATGGTTATGGCATCATGTGGCATACTTTTAAAAAAGGAAAGTATGATTTCGGTGCAAAAGAAAAAGGTGTTGTAAAATTAATGCACGAAACCAATTATCTCGATCTTTTTGTAATGGTCAATGATGGCCCGGTAGCGCTTTTAAACGATTTTTATCAACTCACGGGAAGTCCAGTTTTGTTACCCAAGTTTGGATTTTATCAGGGACATCTGAATGCATATAATCGTGATTTTTGGAAAGAAGATACCAATGGAGTTTTATTTGAGGACGGTAAGAAATACAAAGAAAGCCAAAAAGATAATGGTGGCATAAAGGAATCGCTTAATGGCGAAAAAAATAATTATCAGTTTTCAGCCCGCGCAGTTATCGATCGCTATAAAAAACAGGATATGCCATTAGGCTGGATACTTCCTAATGATGGTTATGGTGCTGGCTACGGACAAACAGGAACCTTAGATGGAAATATTCAAAATCTTAAAAGCTTTGGAGATTATGCACGCAAAAATGGGGTAGAAATTGGTCTCTGGACGCAATCTGACCTCCATCCTAAACCTGAGGTTACCCCTCTTTTGCAAAGAGATATTGTTAAAGAAGTAAAAGACGCCGGTGTTCGTGTGCTTAAAACAGATGTGGCCTGGGTTGGCGATGGTTATTCTTTTGGATTAAATGGTGTGGCTGATGTGGCACATATTACCCCTTATTATGGAAATAACAGCAGGCCATTTATTATTTCGTTAGACGGGTGGGCAGGAACGCAGCGTTATGCTACTATTTGGACTGGCGACCAAACCGGTGGTGTTTGGGAATATATCCGTTTTCATATTCCAACTTACATAGGCTCCGGCTTATCCGGTCAGCCTAATATCACTTCAGATATGGATGGTATTTTCGGAGGAAGAAATGCAGCAGTTAACATTCGCGATTTCCAATGGAAAACCTTTACACCTATGCAGCTCAATATGGATGGTTGGGGTGCTAATGAAAAATACCCGCAAGCTCTTGGTGAATCAGCTACTTCAATTAATCGTAACTATTTAAAGCTAAAATCAGCGCTTTTACCATACTCCTATAGTATTGCTAAACAAGCAATAAATGATTTGCCAATAATCAGAGCAATGTTCCTTGAGTATCCGAATGCGTATACTCATAGTGCTGCAACTAAATATCAGTACTTGTACGGGCCATATTTTTTGATTGCTCCTATTTATCAGGCAACCAAGTCAGATGAAAAAGGTAATGATATTAGAAATGGTATTTATTTGCCTGAGGGAACATGGATTGATTATTTCACTGGAGAAAAATATGAAGGGAACAGAATTATCAATGATTTCGATGCGCCTATATGGAAATTACCAGTTTTCGTAAAAAACGGAGCTATTATTCCAATGAGTAATCCAAGCAATAACGTTTCTGAAATCAACAATAAAATACGTACTTATGAAATTTATGCCAGTGGAAAAAATTCGTTTACAGAGTATGATGATGACGGTGTAAGTGAGGCCTACAAATGGGGTACTGGTGTTTCTACCGTAATTGAAACACTGACTGGTGATAAGGGTAACGCAATTATTTCAATTCAACCGGCACAAGGTAATTTTGAAGGTTTTGTAAAATCAAAAGCTACAGAGCTTAGAATTAATGTTACAGAAAAGCCTAAAGATGTTTCTGCAAAAATTGGGCAGCAGAAATTAAAACTTTCAGAAGCAAAATCATTAAGTGATTTTATCAATTCAGAAAATGTTTACTACTACAATGCTTCCCCAAACTTAAATCAATTTGCAACAAAAGGCAGTGAATTTGAGAAAGTTACCATTGCTAAAAATCCACAGTTTTTAGTAAAATTAGCCCCAAATGATATCTCCGCTAATGGTACAATTGTTGAAATTCAAGGATTTAAATTTGAACCTTTAAATAAACAACGTGTACAAACCGGTGTATTATCAGCCCCGCTTAATGCAAAAGTAACAGATAAAAACCGTGGGCCATATACATTAAAGTCTACCTGGACTAAAGTAGTTAATGCCGATTACTACGAGATAATGTTTAATGACATGAATTATAGTACTATTAAAGATACCATGTTATTATTCGAAGAATTATCTCCTGAAACTACGTATGCGTTTAAGATACGTGCGGTAAATAAGGATGGTTATTCAAACTGGGAGCAATTTAGCGCAACAACTACCGCTAACCCGTTGCAATTTGCCATTAAGGGTATTTCTGGTGAGACAACTGCCACAGACCAAGTAGGTGAAGAAATTAAAAATCTTTTTGATTTGGATGAAGGTAATACGTGGCATACCAAGTGGGATAGACAGTCAGTACCATTTGATATGGTGCTCGATTTAAAATCAATTAATCAGTTAGACAGGTTTGAATACTTGCCTCGTACAGGCGGGAGAAATGGTGTGTTATTAAAAGGCACCATCTACTACAGTAATAACAAAGAAACATGGACTAATGCTGGAACGTTTGATTGGAAAGGTAATAATGATGTAAAAACATTTACGTTTAGCGGTCAGCCAAGTGCGCGTTACATCAAAATTGCTGTTACCAGTGGTGTTGGAGGCTTCGGTTCGGGCAGAGAATTGTATGTGTTTAAAGTACCTGGAACAGAAAGTTATATACCGGGTGATATTAATAACGACCGATTAATTGATGGTAATGACTTAACTTCTTACATCAACTATACCGGACTACAGAAAGGGGATGCTGATTTTGAAGGTTATATCAGCAATGGTGATATCAATAAAAACGATATTATTGATGCTTACGATATCTCTGTTGTGGCAACTCAATTGGAAGGGGGTATAGATGGCACTAAAACAGAAAAAGTAGGAGGACGCCTCGAATTAAGGGTCCCAAAACAGGACTATAATAAGGATGAAGTAATAGAAATTACGGTTAAAGGTGTAAATCTTTCTGCGGTAAACGCCCTGAGTTTTGCATTGCCTTATAATTCGTTAGATTATGAGTTTGTAGGCGTTAAAACGCTAAACACGAAAGGGATGGAAAACTTAACCAATGACAGACTACATACCGATGGTAAAAAAGGGCTATATCCTACTTTTGTGAACGTTGGCAATAAGGAAACTTTAAAAGGTACACAAGATTTGTTTGTTTTACGTTTTAAGGCGAAGAAGAAAATTAAGTATGACCTTAAGGCAGCTGAAGGCTTGCTGATAGATGCAAGATTGAATTCAGTTAAATTTTAATTAAGACTGCCAATCATTATTAAACTGCAAGCCTTATGAGTACTTCATAAGGCTTGCAGTTTTTATGAGATAATTGAGTTGGAAATGGTAGTCGCAAATGAGTGTCATGATACTAACTCAAAGTTGAAAGTTTAACTTATTAAACACTCCAACGAGCTAAAGGACTTACTTCTTGTCCAACAAATTCTCCTTTTAAGTATTTATGATAGCCCACTATGGCAATCATGGCAGCATTATCTGTGCAGTATTGAAATTGTGGAATAAATACTTGCCATTTCCATTTTTTTTCGGCCTCAAGCAATGCATTTCTCAAACCAGAATTTGCTGAAACACCTCCTGCAATAGCAACCTGATTAATCCCCGTTTCTTTCACTGCTTTCTTTAATTTGTTAATTAACACCGAAATGATCCTGTATTGAATTGATGCGCATACATCGGCCATATTTTCTTCCAAAAAGTTTGGGTTCTCTTTTTGTTTGTCTCTTACAAAATAGAGGAAAGCGGTTTTTAAACCACTGAAACTAAAATTTAACCCAGGAATTTGCGGCTCAGGGAATTGATAAGCATTAGGATTTCCCTCTTTTGCATACTTGTCAATTAATGGCCCGCCGGGATAAGGTAAGCCTAACATCTTAGCTGCCTTATCAAAGGCTTCTCCGGCAGCATCATCGGTAGTTTGGCCAATGAGTTCCATGTCAAAATAGTCGTTTACTTTAACTATTTGCGTATGTCCTCCTGAAACAGTGAGGCATAAAAATGGGAATTGAGGCTTGGGATCATCGATAAAATGAGCCAAAATATGAGCCTGCATATGATTTACATCGATAAGGGGAATATTTAACCCCAAGGCGAAAGATTTTGCAAAAGATGTGCCCACCAAAAGAGAGCCTAAAAGGCCCGGACCGCGTGTAAAAGCCACTGCATTTATATCTTTTTTGCTTATTTTAGCGTCGCTTATCGCCTTATGGACAGCGGGAATGATGTTTTGTTGGTGAACACGGGAAGCCAGTTCGGGTACTACACCACCAAATGCTTCATGAACAGTTTGATTGGCAATCACATTAGATAAAATTTGACCATCAACACAAACGGATGCTGATGTTTCATCACATGATGATTCAATTCCTAAGATCACTGGCATAATTATTTCAATAATTAAAGAATAATACAAAGAGATATCGGCAAAGTTATTAAAATATTAGGCAAAACGCTTTTATACTTGTTCAGCTTGGTTATTATCTTGCTGGTGGTATTGTATTTTGCCGGCCAAACCAAGTGGTTTCAAACCAAAGCTGCTCAGTATGGTGCCGAATATCTAACAAAAGAACTCAAAACCCGTGTTGAAATTAAGGGGCTTTATATCAAGTTCGTAAAATCGGTGGTTATTGAAGGTCTTTACATTGAAGATCTAAGGAAGGATACTTTATTGTATTCCGGACTAATTGAGATCGACTTAAATAAGCTTAATATCAAAGGACGAAAAATATTAGTTGATGACCTTAAGCTTTATGATGCTCATTTTGCATATAAGGACTTCAAAAACAATACTTCTAACCTAAGTTTCCTTATCAATTACTTTAGTGGAACACCCGATACCACTAAAAAAGTCCCGACAAAACCCTTTGAATTTTGGGTTAACTCAATTGATATCAAGAATCTGACCTTTATCTATTTTGATGAGAAAAATGCAGGAAAGGCACGAGGCATGGATTATGCCGATATCAGAGCATCAAAGGTAAATCTACAAGCTGAAAACGTAAGTATTGATGGTGATGTAATATTAGCTGATTTAAAGAATTTAAGTGCAAATGAAAAGTGTGGATTTGTTCTGAACAAATTAGCAGGCCGGGTTAAGTATACTCCTAAGGAAATTGAAATCAATAACTTGAAGATTATAACTCCAAATAGTAGAATCAGTAAATATCTTGCATTCAGATATAAAAAGATTAGTGATTTCAATGACTTTGTTGACAAGGTTTATATGGATGCCAATTTTAGCAAAACCCATGTTGACTTTAAAGACATTGCATACTTTGCACCTGCAATAAAAAACTATACGCTTGAAGTTGATTTAGATGGAATGATCAAGGGTACGGTTACTGATTTACGTACCAAGAATGTAACATTCAGAGCAGGGAATGAAACATTGATTAAAGGAAATATAGCGGTTAAAGGATTGCCTGATATCAATAAAACTGATTTTGATCTTGAATTTGCTCAACTACAAACCAACAGAGATGATATCAATAGAATTTTAGCCAGTGTTGATCAAAAGGAAGCGGAATTGCCTGAAGTTCTAAAAACGGTTGGCAATGTAAATTTCAAAGGTACTTTTATTGGGCAATACAATAATTTTAAAGTTAAAGGCGCGTTAGTAACAGCAACTGGTACGGCATTAACCGATTTGGCAATGGATTTACGAAATATGAAGAAACCATTGTACAAAGGTTTTGCTAATGCTCAAGATCTGGACTTAGGGAAATTAACCGGAGTTAAATCATTAGGAAAAACTTCCTTTGTTGCTAATGTGGACGGTCATGGTTTTAGCATAGATAATCTCAAGGAAGATTTGAACGCTAAAATTGCTTACTTCGATTATAATGGCTATCGCTATCAGAACGTATCCATATCGGGTAAGTTAGAGCAGAAAAAATTTAACGGAGCGTTTGATATAAATGATAAAAACATTGCAATTGATTTTGATGGGAGGCTAAATTTATCTGGTAAGCGCCCTATATATGACTTTACAGCCGATGTAAAACATGCCGATTTCAGAGCTATTAAATTAATGAATGATACACTGGCAGTGTCAACCTATATTACTAGTGATTTTTCTGGAGCCAATATTGATAACATTTTAGGTTCATTAACATTTGCCAATACTAATTTAAAAACCAAAGTTGGTTCGTTTAAGATTGATAGCATCCAACTGACTTCTGTTAAAAGGGGTGATACCGCCCAAGCATTGGTGCTACGTTCCGACATGTTGGATGCATCCTTTAGAGGCAAATACTCTCTTACTCAATTAGAAGGGGCCACCAAAGGTCTTTTGTCATCATATTTGCCATCATTTAAGTGGAAGCAATTAAAAGCTCCGGTTCCACAGAATTTTGATTTTGAAATTGCTATTAAAGATGTTAAACCTATTACGTCCATCTTTCTGCCAGATTTGAAAATTGAAGATGGTGGCAGATTTATGGGTAATTTCAATTCCGCCAAAAATCAAATTACTATTAACGGGTCAATTGAAAAGTTACAATATCAAAAGTTTGAAATAGAGAATCTTATTCTTGACCAAGGTAACAGTGATGAATCTTTGTTTTTGAATATTGCCTTGGGAACGTTAGAGGTTGATAGCCTGAAGTTTAATGATGTGGCAATGTCGAATTATGTAAAGAATGACCGAGTAACTTCCAACCTGAAAGTTACTGACCCTGCCCAGATGAACTCTATTGACTTAAACTCTGAGATTCGTTTTACAGCTGATTCCACTATATTCAGTGTACTGCCTTCAGAACTGAAACTTAATAATGAGAGCTGGAAAATTGACGATAAGTTTAGGATTTTATTTGCAAAGGAAGGTTACCTAGTGGAGGATTTCACCCTAAGAAACAATGACCAAACCCTTGAAGTGCATGGAGCCATTTCCAAGAAGGATGATGAAGCATTAATTGTCAATTTAAGAAATCTGAATTTAAATATTCTTAATCCATTTCTTAAAGGGGAGGGGTTAGTAGTAGGCGGATATGTAACCGGTAATGCAAGTACCTCTGCAGTATTAAAAGCTCCTAAAGTAGGTTCAGATATGATTATTCATGAACTTTCGTTAAATAATAATATGCTTGGCGACGCAGAGATTTCATCACGTTGGTACAGCGAAACTAATGACATTAACTTTTCTATAAATGTTACCCGCGATAACCTAAATACTATAAGTGTTTCTGGAAACGTTCTGCCTAATAAGAAAGAAGATAATTTATTTGCAGATATTGAATTGAATGAAACCAGTTTAGTTATATTTCAACCTTTTTTGACTGGGTTAGTGTCTGACCTAACCGGAAAAACATCTGCCAATATATTAGTAAGAGGCAGCATTTTAAAGCCCCAATTGAATGGTAATATTGCCTTCAATAATGCAGGGGTAAGGGTTGATTATTTAAATACCCGATACACTATTAACGATAAAGTGGGGATAGAAAATGGAAAAATTCTGTTTGATAATTTCATTCTCACTGATGTGAAAAAAAACAGAGGAACAGCTAATGGAATTCTCGATCTATCCGATCTTAATAACGTAAAGCTTGATCTTAGATTGAATGCAACACGGTTCCAAGCTTTGAACACTACCTTTAAAGATAACCAGTTGTATTATGGAACAGCTTATGCCTCAGGTAACTTCTTGTTCAAAGGAACATTAGACAACATGGCCATTACAATTAATGCTACTACTACTGAAGGTACAAAGTTTTTCTTGCCGATATCAAGTGAAAGTAGTATCGGGAGCGATGATTTGGTGGCATTTGTTACGCGTGATACAATTTCCACTAAAAATATTAAAGAGAAGAAAGAGATGGCTTTACAACTAAATTTTGATTTAACTGTAAACCCAACTGCCGAAGTTTCTATTTTATTAGGGGAAAATTCTGGTGGAACAATGACCGGTAAGGGTAATGGAAGCCTTCAGCTGCGCATTAATACCCTTGGTGATTTCCGCATGTTTGGTTTGTATACTTTAACAGAAGGGAAATATAACATGAGTATTCCGGGAGTTAAAGAAGAGTTCATTATTAATAATGGTAGTACTGTTAGGTTTAATGGTGATCCTTATGAAGCCCGTATGAATGTAAGTGCTTATTTTCCTACCCGTGCAAGTTTAACCAATCTGTATACTGAAGCGCGTATTCAGGAATCTACGGAAAAAATGAATCAGAAGATTATTGTTAATACCATTATTAATGTAACCGGAAGCTTAACAGATATGGCTTATGATTTTAAGATTGAGTTTCCGCAAAACGAATCATTATATCAAAATACTTTTGCCTCTTACTTTAGTGGAGAAGGTAATGTTCAAAAACAAGCTTTTGGCTTATTGTCTACTGGAGGGTTTACTACAGAAAGTGGTCTAGGAATAGGGGGGGGAGCTATTGCAGGTTCAATGGTTGACCTAGTGTCTTCTAAACTTTCAAATTTGTTAAATGAAGCTATCGGATCACAGAATTTTGATATTAACGCAAACGTATCAGCTACAGGCGAAACGGAGGTAGGTGGAAATGTTCGTTTGTTGAATCAACGCTTGATCATTAACGGTTCATTTACCTCGAGAGATAAAAACACCACAGGCACTACTATGAGTACTAACAACAGTTCTGCCTTAAGTAGTGATATTGATATTGAATATTTGATCTTTCCTGATGGAAGCCTGCGTTTGAAGGCCTACAATCACTCAAATACCACAAATAACAGTGATTTCTTTTATGACTCAGAATATAAACAAGGGATAGGAGTACTTTACCGGAAAGATTTTGACTCCTGGAGGGAGTTTTTTGAAAATACCCGCAAAAAGGAACGTCAAAGGGAGCTGAGGCGACAACAACGAGCAGAAGAGCGAAAGAAAGAACTGGAAGAAAAAGAGAAGCAGGAGAAAGAAAAAAAGGAACAGGAAGAAAAAAACAAACAACAAGTTGATGATAATTCTGACAGTGAGCCTGTTGAGTTTGAATAAAAAAACGATCCTGATTATTCAGGATCGTTTTTCATTATAGCATGACCCATTTTATCTCGCTTGGTTAATAAGTAATTTTCATTATGCTCATTATGTTCAATCTCAATAGGCACAGTTTCAACTACTTCTAAACCATAGCCAATTAAGCCGGCACGTTTAGTAGGATTGTTTGACATTAAGCGCATTTTGGTAACGCCAAGTGAACGAATAATTTGAGCTCCCACACCGTAATCACGTTCATCCATTTTAAAGCCTAATTGAAGATTGGCTTCAACCGTATCGAGGCCGTTTTCTTGCAAATGGTAAGCCTTAAGTTTATTAATTAAGCCAATACCACGACCTTCCTGGTTCATGTAGATTATAAGACCCTTGCCTGCTTTTTCGACCATTTCCATAGCTTTATGTAATTGAGGTCCACAATCACAACGACAAGATCCAAAAATGTCGCCTGTAATACATGATGAATGTACTCGAACCAAAATTGGTTCATTTGGTTCCCATGTTCCTTTGGCTAACGCTATATGGTGTTCTCCAGTATCGATTTGAGTAAAGGCAACCATTTCAAAATTGCCCCATTCAGTAGGTAGTTTTACTGAAACTTCTTTTTTAATAAGTGATTCAGTATTTAACCTGTGTGAAATCAGGTCTTCAATAGAAATGATTTTCAGGTTGAATTTTTCAGCCATTTTCAGAAGATCAGGCAACCTGGCCATTGTGCCATCATCATTCATGATCTCACAAATTACACCAGCCGGATAAAGGCCTGCCATACGAGGCAAGTCAACAGCTGCTTCGGTATGCCCGGCACGACGAAGTACACCACCTTCAACAGCTCTTAAAGGGAAGATATGCCCCGGACGACCTAATTCATCAGGGTGGATATTCGGATCGATCATTGCCTTGATCGTTTTGGCTCTATCCTGAGCCGAAATGCCGGTTGTGCAACCATGACCTAATAAATCAACTGAAACAGTGAAATTGGTTTCGTGAGTAGCGGTATTTCTACCTACCATCATTTCGAGTTTTAACTCATCACAGCGCTGAGCAGTAATGGGGGCGCAAACCAACCCTTTACCATGAGTAATCATGAAGTTGATAGCCTCAGGAGTTACCATGTCGGCAGCCATTAAAAAATCACCTTCGTTTTCGCGGTCTTCATCATCAACCACAATCAGCATTTTTCCTGCCTTAATATCTTCAATTGCTTCCTCTATCGTATTAAGCATTATTATAAAGTTTATTGATTGAACAACGATAAAAGCAATAAAGTTTTACAAGCTGTTCAAGTGGATTATTAATTATTAATCTTTCTTTTTTGGGAAAAACTTATTGAAAAAGCGTTGGTATTTTTCAACGTCGAAAATAGCCGAATCTGTTGCAGCTTTATATGTTAAAAATATACCCATGGGAACCAATACTATTGTGGCTAACCACATCCCCTGATAGGCTTCAAGTTGACCTTGTTTTGCAAATTTTTCACCTGTCATTGATAATACGTGGAAAACCAAGAAAAATAGAATTGAAATAATTACCGGTAATCCTAAGCCTCCTTTGCGCACGATTGCACCCATAGGAGCCCCTATGAAAAACAAAACAATACAAGCAAATGATAGGGTAAATTTACGGTGAAACTCTACCATATGTTTACGTAATAATTCGTTGGTTGATTTGTTTTCATCCTTTGCTGTACTCAGATAGCTTTTTACATTCCGCATTGAGTTTATAGCATCATCGGCTACTACCATACGGTCAGTGGCCGGCATATTATTTAAGATATCCGAGTTTTTCCATTTTAAGGCTGTGTCTGCTTTTATTTTAGTATAGTTTTCATTGCGCCTGAAAATTAGAAAGGTTGGCTCGATATATGCATCCAGATTTTTTTGTTTTGATTTAAGAAGGGTTTGTAAGGAGTCTTCTTTTGAGATCAATTGCTTAACATTAAGCATCTGATAATGATCTTTAAAGAGTTCTTCTTTGGTTCGTTCAAGGTTAAAGCCAGAGAGATCAAACTTTAAGCCATATTCTTTAAAACGGATACGTGTTTGGCGCTGACGTTCATTATAACCTTTTTCTCCCGGGTTTTCAGAATACCGAACTCCGTCGTATAAGTTTAGTACCAGAAATCTGCCATCATCTGACTTAAACATTTCACCCTTTTTAGCCATCACTACATTCATATTGCCATTACCCTGGGTATGATCATAAATCATTAAGCCATGCAAGGTTTTTTCATCATGGTCTTTGCGGTTAACCCTTATAGAGTAGCCGTCAAGATCATTGTAAAAAACTCCTTCAGGAATGTTAAATGCTGCCTTCTTTTGCTTAACATCATACAACAACGATCCCATTTTAAGAAATGAGTGAGGCATTACTATGTTGGAAAAATAGAAAGCAGCTATACTGAGAAGAATCATAACTCCAACCAAAGGGAGCATTGCACGTGAGAGGGAAATGCCAGAAGCTTTAATTGCAACGAGTTCATACTGCTCTCCTAAGTTGCCAAAAGCCATAATCGAAGCCAATAAAATAGCCAACGGCAATGCCAATGGCACATTTACTGCAAAATTATAACCAAGTAATTGAAGTATAGTGTACCACTCAAGTCCTTTGCCCACCAGTTCATCAATGTATTTAAATAAAAATAACATTGACAAAATGAATGAAACAATAAAAAAAGTTGCAGCAAACGGCCTTAAATAGGATAATATAATAAGTTTATGGAGTTTCTTCATTCCACCTTTTTGAGGCACAAAGGTATTAAATAAGATGCAAAATACCTTTATGCACCAATAACACTTAACAGGCTATCGACCTGACTATCCCAAATTAATTTTCGTTCACCCTTTTCAGCTTCTGTAGTAAAATCAGTGACAGCCAGTGCTACATCTCCGGTAAGTTCGTCTTGTAATATCTCTAATTCAAAGTAACAGTAAGGCTCATCGTCTTCCCACTTAAATTTCACCGATTTGTTTTCTCGAAGCCCTAATAGCCGAGCTCTTTGTTGCTCATTATCCCACTTGAAGGTATACATATCATCCCTAACTGTGACGTCATCAGCAAACCATTGGGCTAAACCATTAGGTGTACTGATAAAATTGAATAAAATTTTTGGAGATGAATGTATCTCATACTCAAGGTTGTATTTCTTTTTAGCTCCCATCCAGCACAAAAAAATTAAATTTTTACTCGAACATATTTTTAAAGTACGTGATTTCCCCTTATATTTGCAAACCTTTTAAGAAAAGGGGTATCGGTAAAGATACAAATAAAAACCATAATTGGCGGGGTAGCTCAGATGGTTAGAGCGCAGGATTCATAACCCTGAGGTCACGGGTTCAACTCCCGTCTCCGCTACAAATGATAAAAGGCTTTTAGAGGTAATCTAAAAGCCTTTTTTAGTTTTTGTACAACTTAAGCTACTTCTAGCATTTTATGGTCTTTTTTTGCCTTGTTCGCCAACAGATGCGCCAAAATGTTTACAGGTCCTAAGGTCAAATTTAGTAACGAAAGAGCTTACATTGAGTACTATTACGATGGCAAGTGTTACAGGGAGTACAACGCGAACAAGCTGCAATTATCTATTTTTCCTAACAAAGGCAAGAGCGGAAAGGAGCAGTTAAAACTCCTGATCAAATTAAAGTTCGAGTTTCAGAAAGCTTTAGAAAAAGGATGGAATCCTTACACCCAATTGGAACCTTCTAAAAAGCAAAACCCCTAAGTACAACGGCAACAGCGGATCAACCATCGGGTAAAAGAATTATGGCTGGTGAAAGAAGAGGTGATTAGAGAGCGTATTTGTTTACCCTGACTGGGCACCCGAAAAACTGTATCAACAATAATAAAACAATACTTAAATCGTTTCAAGAGGAACAGCTATCAAGAGAAGTTTTTAAGAACTAAATCATTTACCTTTTTATCATCTGAATTTCAATAACTATGATGAATTTTATTTCTAAGTATATCAAAATAACATTGTTTTTTGCTTTGGCTTACATGTTGCCATTTTCATTACTAGCTCAAGATGAACTGGTTACTGCTATTAACAATAAACTAATTCCTGTTAATACGCTATCTCCCAGTGATGATTTTTCTGACCTTGAGCAGCTAAAGAATATATTTAAGGACAAAAAAATTGTTGGTCTTGGGGAAGCTACACACGCAACCAAAGAGTTCTTTGATTATAAACATCGATTATTACGATTTATGGTAACTGAACTCGGGTTTAAAACATTTATTATTGAGGCTGATTTTGCAGGCTCAAAGGTAATGAACGATTATGTCTTATATGGAAAAGGCGACCCTTATACCGGTCTAAAAAAAATGGGAATAGGGGTTTGGATGATGACCGAATTTTTGGAGATGGTGGAATGGATCAAGGAGTATAATTCAACAAAAGCATTGGAGGATAAGGTGAAATTTTATGGTTGTGATATGCAGGTGGGTTTGTTTGCAGCGCAAGCCATTAAAGAAGGTTTAGGATCAAAAATAGAATTGCTTTCTGATGATAGCAAAAAAGGGTTGGACATGATCATTAACTGGCGCTACCATGTATCCACGGGTGCTGAAAATAGTTTATTGAAAAATACCATTTCAGAGTTAAACAGATATTTTCCTGCTAAAGCTGATACAAATCAATTGGAATTATTCAAACAATACATTCGTGTATTAGAGCAAAACATAGAGTTTATTCATGCTAAAGATTGGTTTCAACAGGATAAAGTAAGAGATAAATACATGGCAGAGAATTGTAAATGGATTTATCAGTTTGAATCAAAAGGAAAAGCAATTATCTGGGCGCACAATGGCCATGTTTCAAAGGATATTACGATGAACAACAATCTACCAATGGGGAATTACTTAGCAAAAGTATTTCCACAAGAGTACTATGTAATGGGCTTTGGATTTAATTCGGGTAAATTAGGAGGGTTCAAGCAAAAAGACGGAACATGGATTCGTGTTACTTATTCAATTCCAGATGTTCAAATTAAAAACTCTAGTGATTATGTATTTAAACAATGTGATAAGCCTAATTTCATCTTAGATTTTAATACGGCATCTACTAATCCCATTATTGCTGATTTTCTTAATAAAAAAGTAAACTCTCGTTTAATCGGAGGGGTTTATCATGCAAATAAACAAGCTAAAGGTGGAGATGGAGCATATCAAGCACTTATAAAAATGTATGATGCAATTATCTTTATAAGAGAAACTAATGCATCCACTGCATTGAAAATGAGCCATTTTCTAAATTAATATAATACTTTTACCAGGGTAGGTAAAATAAACTGTGTCAAGAGGCTTTGTTGTAATTATTATTTGGGTGTGGGAATGTGGTAAACTCGTATGAGTTTTCCATATTTCCACACCTTGTTCGTTAATTCAAATCTAACTGAAAACAAATGGAAAGTTCGGATCTGGATCAAAAACTGTGGAGTAAGTTTAGTTAGCCTGAAACGGAAAAAAATTAACATTTCCTACGCCCCCATATTGCACCCTGAAGGCATTAATTTTTGCATTGAAAGATTCCGCAGAGGCATTGGTGCTTTTGTTGTCAAATAATTGAGTATGTTCTTGTGGTGATTGATGATCCATCGTTCTGGATAGGGTATTGAAGGTCTAGAATCCAGGTTGTTCTACCTGCTCATTCCACCAATCTTGCAAAGGCATATAACTTATCCTTTGTATCGCTAAATATCCACGATAGTTTCTGAACTAAATCATAGGTTTTTCTTAGGGCAGGTTATTTTTCAAATAGGAGTTTGGCTCTCACTACCTGCTCAGCAGGTAGAAACCTCTGGCATGTAGTTGTTTTAACTGAATGTTTTAGCATCTTCTAATGCTTGATTTTCCACCTCGATTGCCTCCCACCGGTATTTAATTCTGATCTCCTGTAAAGCTTCGCTGGTCAGTTTTTGAACATAGAGGGGATTTTTAGCAACAAGGGGATGATATTATCGGACTTTGTCCCTTCCATAATAGCCACCAAAGTTCCCGCCTTACCTTTTGCTTGTTTTATCTTAATTCTATTCGTGTTAAATATACTATTCGGCTGTAGATCAATTTGTATCCACAGCCAAAAGTTGTTGTTTTAATATAGATTTGGCTCCGGATCTATTTTGATCCACAGCCAAATCTAGGCTTTGAAAGTATCTGCTTAAAACATACCAGCCAGATTAAAAAAGCAGTTGGTTACGACTTCCCAATCAATTTTAAATCCTGCAACTTCCGTCCAAACTCATCATCTGCAGCCAGCTTTAGAAAATCATCCTGCAAACCCAGCACTCTGAACACATTAAAGTAAGCCCTTAGGGATACACTCGGATTGCCTTTTTCTATATGATACAAAGTTGTACGGTCTATGCCTGCCCGTTCGGCCACTTGTATGGTTGTTAGGGTACGTCTTTTTCTGGCAAGCTTGATATTTTCTCCCATTTGCTCTAATACTTTTTGAAATTTGGGAAGAAGTGGTTGCTTTTTGGAACGCATATAAATGTTGTTTATTTTCAACAAATATGACTTTATTGTTTATAATAAACAGCATTTATCTTTGAGTAATAGCATGCATTCATTCATTAAAGAGAAAAGCTTCTGATAGAATCTATTAGTTTAAAATCCCCTTCAAGTGTTCAAACAATTTCTCATCAGGGCTACGAAAGAAAAAAGACTTTTAGAGTTTATCTAAGAGCCTTCGCCAAATTTTTACAGAACCAGAAATTAAAATTACATCTAACATCGCTTACATTGAGTAGTATTTTCTATGGCGCTCCGAAGAAAATACATGGAAACCGAATTTCTTTATCCAGCTTTCCTAAAAAAGAAAGAATGAAAAGGAAAAGTTTTAGCTTTTAAACAAATTGAAATATGGATTTCAGAAAGCCTTAGAAAAAGGCTGGCCTCCAATAACTGAAGCTAAACAAAAAATCATAAGAAGTTTAAAGTAAACGATACATGCATCTTTAAATAATAAACTGTCGGGTAATTACAGCTCTCCATGTGTTTGTAAGGAGAGGTTATGAGCATATACGAAAAGTCTAATATAAAACCAAAATTGCTTATTTTCATTAATTTAGTATTACTCAAATAATATCAATTATGGCACTTTTTATGGATTTGCATAAAGCTTCCGAAGGTGAGGAAGGAATGCCCAGCATTGAAGAGATAAAATGTTGTCATATGGCCGACTTGAAAATACAAGCTAAATACGGAGTTCGGTTTATACAATATTGGATTAACACTGAAGCAGGATTGTTCTTTTGTTTGATGGAAGGTCCGGATAAGGAATCGTGTGCTGCCGTACATCACGAAGCACATGGTAATATGGCGTGTAATATAATTGAACTGCAAGGCGGCGATTACAACGCGTACATGGGTAATGAAAGCACTAAAAATGAATTTGATTTAGTTGAAAACCCCGATGGAACATTGGATACTGGGATTAGAGTGATTTTAATGGTTGATATTATCACGCCGGTTAATGGCCAAAATCTCTATGATCAAATTAAAAATGCATTTAAAAAATTTAAAGGCAGGGAAGCAAACCACGGAGGCGATCGGATAATGTGTGTTTTTAACTCCAGTTCACATGCAATTGATTGCGCAAAAACAATCCTTACTGATTTCGAAATTGCAAATAAAGATGGGGTAGAAGTGCGCATTGGTATAAGTGCGGGCGGACCGGTAAACGACGGGATTGATTTTTTTGGCAGCAGCATTCGACTCGCAAATAAGTTATGCGATATAGCGCAAAGCAATCAAATTATTGTATCCACAGAGGTCAAGGAGTTAACTAAAGGCACTCTCATCACAACTGACAATGAAAACGGCGTATTAAGAATCATTACTCCGGTTGATGAAAAGTTTGTAAACGCATTGATTGAAGCGGTTGAGTCAATGGAAGGCAATTCAACATTTAGTGTGGAGAGTCTAAGCAAAAGCGTCGGCATGAGCAAAGCTCAACTCTATCGAAAAACGACCTCTTTAACAGGCCATTCCCCCAACTATTTTATCCAGGAACAACGGCTGAAAAAAGCCTTGAAATTGATTAAGAAGAAATCAGGCAACATAGCCGAAATCGCCTTTGAAGTGGGATTTAGCAGTCCGTCCTATTTTACAAAGAGTTTCCAAAACCGTTTTGGGATATTACCCACTCAAGCTCAGAGGTAACCTCTGTCTCTACCCTAATGGGATGAGGTGATCCAAAATTGCTAGCATTTGAATGAAATGTGAAAGCCTTCCAGCAAAGTTCCACCTAATTTTATATCAGTTAATCAAGGTTTGAACTTAAAACAAATTAACATGGAACGAGTAATTTCAGTTATTCACATTAATTCATCTTTAAAATTTAAACCCATGAAATCTTTAATTTCGCTTTTCGCAGTATTTGGATTGTTTTTTCTTGCCTGCGGCGCTAATGCTAAAAACGTAGAAACCGACATGGATCTGGCGGGTATTCAGGATTCTAACTCTAACAAAGCGCATTATTACATTGATGTACATAATCTGGAGCCAGGCAAAGTTTCCCTGGCCGATGTACAGGACGCACATAAAAAAGACCTTGCCGCCCAAGGCAAATACAATGTAAGCTTTATTAACTTTTGGGTCGACGAGCAACAAGGCAAGGTGTATTGCCTCTCGAAAGCCAATGATGAAGAATCAATAACAAGTACCCATAAAGAAGCACATGGTCTACTGCCTTCCGCGATTTACGAAGTAACCGAAGGGCAAGCAGCCGCGATGACAGGTAAAAAACAGTTATTCATTGATGTTCATGAACTAGGCCCAGGCAAAGTAACTGCAAAAGATGTAGCCGGCGCACACGCTAAAGATTTGGCCGTGGAAGGCAAATACGGCGTCAACTTTATTAACTATTGGGTCGACGAAAAAAACGGTGTAGTGTTCTGTTTGTCTGAAGCTGCCAATTCAACCGCAATCATAAACACTCATAAAGAAGCTCATGGTTTAGTGCCTGCTTATATTATGAAAGTGAAACAAGGCGAATGATAGAGCGCAGGTTCAACTACCGTCTCCGATAAGAAAAAAAGGCTTTTAGAGAAATCTGAAAGCCTTTTTTAGTTTGGGGCGGTTTTGAGTTACTTCAGCTTTTATTGTCTTTTTTCCAGTGTGCCACAGATGTACCAAATGATTATAGAAGGTTTATTTTAAGAAATTAGGCTTAATCCCAATCATTATATAAGCCCAATTGCTTATTTCGTCAGTTTGTCCGCCCCGTAAGGCCTTCATACTTTCCGTTCCAAACATTTGTGAATAACCACCAGAGATAACGAATGTAGGATTAATTGCATAGTTAAGGGTTAAATCAATCTCCGTTCCTAAATAGGAATTCATCGCCTTATATTCTCCTGTTGCGGCAAATTCCTTTTTGTCCAACACTCCAGCTGCAGAAGAAAACCCATGTACGTCAGTGGTAGTCCACCATTTTTCGGTTTTATATTTTAACCGCAGAAAAATATCTTGCAGCCCCACACTATTAAGATGATTTCCTGAATAAAAATAATCCATATAGCCGTTGAATGGATGATTGGTTCCAAAGACCGGATTAAACGAGTGATTAACCTTATTATATTTGGTGCTCGTATTAGTCTGACTTTGGCCGGATTGAAATTCATAACCTGCAGTTACAGAAAATTTATGTAAAGAACCATAGGTTAAATCCCCCCCAATTAGAAAGGCCTGTATGTCTTTCTTATTTACATCAATGCCTCCCGAATAATATCCTTTTCCAACAGCTGCTAATTTTCCGATCTTATATGTTAGGTGTGTTCCGGTTGTAAAGCTATGTCGGGAATCACTATTTATTTCAGGCGATTGCTGTCCCACATTAAGAAATAGGTAACTTAATGCAAGGTTACTCCATTTTTTATTCAGCCATAAATACTGCATATCTTTATAACTGTTGGCAATAGTATATTTTGTTGTTTTGAATTGCTCTTGGTCCTGGTTAAATGCAAAACCAATATGCATGGTCAGTGTGCTGTCAACATATTTTAAAACAGCTGCATCATGCGACCTGCCTTGCTGACTCCAGTTAACCGCTCCCATTATTCTTTCGTCATCATAAGCAATTTCCTGGCGTCCCAATTTGGCAGAAAATCTTTTTGTAAACGCATATTCTCCCCATGCTTCATGTAAAGAAAATAATGCGTCACTTGCATTTAGTTGAGATTGGTTTCCCCAAACTCTCACGTCCTGTAATGCCAATTTGGTTTGTAATTTATCGTTTGCATATCCCAAATTCAGACGGGTACGTTGAGAAATGAAGGCCGCAGCGTCCATATTCGTTTCTGACAAAGCTTTATATCCATGCCTGTATTCAAAACGAGGACGTAATTCTCCTGTTAGTGTAATTTGTGCATTTGAAGTAATGGCTATTAAAACTATAACTGTCATTAGTATAGTACCTTTAGTAAAAGTTTTCATCATCTGTAATTGATTAAGGTTGTCCTACTTTTTAGTTCTTCTTTGTTCTTTGCAATATTATAGGGACAACAAATTTTAAACTATGCCAGCCATCATAGAATTATCTGTAATGCTGCATGATTTAGGATAGAAAATAGAGATGAATTTGTAAGGAGGCAGGAAGTTGCTTTTATATTTCAGCATTAGGAAAGCAACTTCAATTTATGAAATAGAGCAATTTTGATAAGTCAAAAGAAGTCTCCTTTTGAAAAAAAATGCTCCTGGAATTGGATTGTCTAATCGACAATGCGAGCAATTTTTATCAATTGCGTCATATCAATGATGGTAATTTTTTTTCCAGTCAGCTTTATCATTTTTTCCTTATTGAAGTCTGATAGAGTACGTATCGCCGATTCGGTAGTTGTACCCGCAAGATTACCGATATCTTCTCTGGTTAAGATTGCATTAATTGTTTTGCAGTCTTTTTCTGTACCATAAAATTCTTTAAGGGCCAATAATGTTGCAGCCATGCGCTCGCGAACAGGTTTTTGCGCCATGCTCATTATTAAACGTTCAGCAGTTTTAAGATCGGCGGAAAGTTGTTGAATTGTTTTCATCGAGAGTTCTGGATTATTCATTAATATATCAAAGTATGCGCTTTTTGAAAGGTGACAAACCACAGTGTCTTCAATGGCTGTGGCTGATGCCCCGTAAGGCTCATTGCTGAGCAAAGCTCTGTAACCTATTATATCACTCTTCTTTGCAAGTCGAACTATTTGATCTTTTCCATCCTCACCAATCTTCTGAATTTTAACTTTTCCAGAATAAATGCAAAACAATCCATTGGGTCTTCCTCCTTCGTGAAAAATTTCCTGACCTTTTTTAAAAAAAATATTTATTTTATTAAGACTTAGCTTCTGTAAATCCTCATTGCTTAAAGAGCAGAAAAAAGATTGAGATTTACTTTCACATTTATCGCAGGAAGGGACGCAAACTCGCTGGTACAGATTTCTCATAATTAGTGCTTTGAAAAACAATATAAAACACGGCATTATCATCCTGTTTTTGTATGACATCGATCATGTTTTTCTGGTAGACAAAAGCCCTAAACAATACAGACTTACTCCTAAAAAGCTATTCTGCATAGCAAACTACACTAAAAACGTCCTTTATATAAACCCAATTAGTACGAATCAAAGACCTTTAATTCGTCTTTGAGGTCTATGATGGGCATCATTAAAAAGGCTGGTTGAAATAAATGTTTATACATGATTGCGAACATAATTTCGGACAGTTTTGTCCGATACTTTTACAAAAAAAACCAAAACAATTTTTGTCATGAAAAGAATACTCAAAACTACCACTTATGTGCTTGCTGGAGCTGCTTTAACGTTTGGATTCCTCTCTTTCAAAGACGATCCTATAAAAGATTATTCGAAAATTCCAGTTGTCGGTCAATCTGTAGCCGAACTGACTGCGCCACCATTCGTTCCGAAACCTGTTGGAAATCGGGCGGCCACCAAATTAATTGTAAACATGGAAATTAAGGAACAAGAAGGGGAAATGGCAGATGGCGTGAAGTATACTTACTGGACTTTTGGAGGTACGGTTCCTGGAAGCTTCATAAGGACACGTGTGGGTGATGAGGTAGAATTCCATCTGAAAAACCATCCTGATAACAAATTGCCTCATAATATCGATTTACATGCCGTAACCGGACAAGGAGGTGGCGCCGCATCATCATTAGTGGCACCTGGACATGAAAAAACGTTTAGTTTCAAAGTAATCAATCCCGGCTTATATGTGTACCACTGTGCAACAGCCCCGGTAGGAATGCATATTGCAAACGGAATGTATGGATTAATTCTGGTTGAGCCTGAGGGTGGATTGCCTCCTGTAGATAAAGAATATTACATTATGCAAGGCGATTTTTACACCAAAGGAGCTTATGGTGAAGAAGGAAGTCAACCATTTGATATGGATAAAGCAATTAAAGAACAACCGGATTATGTTGTTTTTAATGGCAAAGTAGGGGCTTTAACTGGTGCAAACGCCATTACGGCAAAAGTAGGAGAGACAGTTCGTCTTTTTGTAGGTAACGGCGGGCCTAATTTGGTTTCCTCTTTCCATGTGATCGGAGAGGTATTTGACAAAATATATTTAGAAGGGGGAGAAAAGATAAATGAAAATGTTCAAACTACATTAATACCTGCAGGCGGTTCAGCAATTGCTGAATTCAAAGTGGATGTGAATGGCACATTTATTTTAGTTGACCATTCAATATTCAGAGCTTTTAATAAAGGAGCTTTGGGCATGTTAAAGGTTGAAGGACCGGAAAATAAAACAATTTACTCGGGTGTTATCAAGGAAGAAACCTACAACCCAGAGAGTAGAAATGTGGAAAAAGTAAAAGATGAAAAAACAGCTGCTCCTACCAAGCCTGCTTCCGTAAAAAATACACAAACTGCCCCTGCAAAACCTGCTCCGGCAAAAACTGCAAAATCTGCCCCTGCAAAACCTTCTGCTCAAAATTTACGAACAGAATCTACTCCTTTAAAACCTGCCCCTCATTTACAAACACAAACTGCTAGTAATTTACAAGCAAAAATCGCTGCAGGAAAAAACGTTTTTAGCAAAACTTGTTTTGCATGTCACCAATCAGAGGGACAAGGAATCCCAAATGCTTTCCCACCATTAGCAAAATCTGACTTTTTAAATAATAACCCTAAAAAAGCAATTAATGCCGTCATACATGGACTAAGTGGAGACCTTACAGTCAATGGCAAAAAATACAACAGTGTTATGACACCGCAAAACTTAACTGACGAGGAAATTGCAAATGTATTAACATACGTTTACCACAGTTGGGGTAACAGCAAAAAAGTAATTACCGCCAGTATGGTTAAAAATGAAAGAAAAAATAAACCTGTTAGTGTGGCCTCTGCGCATTAATATACCCTAAGTGTCATATTGCCTGAACATTATTGGTCAAGGCAATATGACTTCTTAAAACATTAAACTATCCTGTATATGAATCCGTATCTATTTGTAGCCCAAAAAAAATATCTTTTGCTATTAACACTGCTAGTAGCTACTATAAATGTAAGGGCACAAGATTCCACAATGGCTTACATCAAAGAGGGAAGCTATATTCCGCTCTATGGAAATGCAGATAAACCGCCGATAACAGTTTCAAGTTTTTATATAGATAAGTATCCAGTAACCAATGCGCAATTCCTAGAGTTCGTAAAAAAGCATCCGGAGTACTCCAAGTCTGAATTAAAAGGAATTTATGCAGAAAAAAACTACCTGTATTATTGGTTGGGAAATTATGATTACGGGAGTCAAAAAGGCAACGCTCCTGTGACAAATGTTTCCTGGTTTGCAGCAAAGTGTTATTGCGAATGCCAGGGAAAACGGCTGCCAACAATGGATGAATGGGAGTATATAGCAATGGCGGATGAGTACAGTGTTGATGCACGAACAAAAGAGGAGTTCAATAAATTCATCTTGTCGTGGTATGAAAAACCACAAACATTTTTAAATCAAGTCGGATCTACTTATAAAAACAAATGGGGGGTGTTTGATATGCACGGACTTGTTTGGGAATGGACATTTGATTTTAATAGCATTTTTCTTTCGGGAGAATCAAGGAAGGATAAAGACACCGATAAACTTTTATTCTGTGGTAGTGGTTCAGTGAATGCAAGTGATCTGATGGATTATGCGGCCTTTATGCGTTTTGCTTTCAGAGGTAGCTTGAAAGCAAACTTTACAACAAGAAACTTAGGATTCAGATGCGCAAAAAATCTATCTCCTGGTAGGTTAACAGTTAATTCTCAAGCAAAATGAACAAGCAGTTCCGGTAAAAAAGGCCAGGGTTGAATTTAATGTGCCATTAAAAAAAAACAAAACATGAAAACAATTTATTCAGGATTTTTAATAATCCTTTTAACATTACAATATGCCGTAGCACAATCGCAGGAAGGCCCAAATAAAAGTCAAAACTTTACAGATTTATCAATTTATAATCTCCCATCAAAATGGACAAACCAAAATGGGAATGAAATCGAATTGAAAGAATTGAAGGGAAAAGTGTTAGTAATGGTAATGATTTATACTTCCTGTAAAGCTGCATGTCCTCGATTGGTAGCTGACATGAGAAATATCGAGGCACAACTACCCAAAGATATAAAAGGAAAAGTAAAATTAATTTTAGTAAGCATCGACCCGGCAACTGATACGCCAAAGCGCTTAAAGGAGTTTTCAGTTGTAAATAAAATGGAAGGAGATCAGTGGGTATTCCTCCAGTCAACCGAAGAAAATACAAGGGAGTTTGCGGCAGTGTTAGCTGTCAACTATAAACGAATATCTCCGATGGATTTTTCACATTCAAACATCATAAGCGTATTTAATGCAGATGGAGAATTGATGCATCAACAGGAAGGTTTAAATGTAAATAATGAAGAAACAGTAAAATATATTATTGAAGAAGCATACAGGATAAAGCCTTAATGCTAAAAACAGTCAAAATCACATTTACGCTGGTCTTACAGATGCAAGTAGGCTATACAAAATGGGTCCAGGTGGATTTTGCAGTTGTATTATATAAAGTTGTTTTTTGACTTTAGCCTGCTAAGTTTCTCTTGCGAAATTCCAAGGTAGTCTGCAACGATTCTCGCAGGAACATGCTTAATAATCTCTGGGTTATTTTTAATCAATAGACGATAGCGATCAGCTGACTTCATTGTGACAAATGTCTCAATACGCTGGATTGAAGAACTATAAGCAAGTTCAACTTGCTTGCGGCTCATTGTTCCAAAGCCAGGTATTTGTTTTATCAATTTTTTTCTCGAATCATAGCTGAGCATCAATATTTCGGTTGATGGAAGTTTGGCTGTTTTATTTTTGTTATCACCAAATAAAAGTCTGGTAGAACAACGCAGTTGACACCAGTAGCTAATTAGTTAATTTTAAAAAGCCGTTACAAATTAAATGTGAGATTTTTAGTTTTGAATACCTGTTGTAAAATTACTTTATCCTTTTTCCTTTAACATCAAAATAAATTTCTTCAGATGATTCGTTTTCCTTTGCAGCAATTTTTCCATTAATAACATCACTAAGCTGTTCAAATTTTATTGGGATGATTACCTCATTTTTAAAATTGATGTAGCCATATTTGTCTGCCTTAATCACTTTTAAAAGTTCTTTGTTTTTACAGAAAGAAATAAGTTGATAGCCTTTTGAAAAATTAATTACAAAATTTCCATTGCCGTCAATTATCGCAAATTTCTCGTACGGACTTAAAACCTTTCCCCTTGTTACAATATAATAGCCATTATTAGAAAAAGTTGTTCCTGATGAAAACCGAGGTTTTACAATCACTTCATTTTTAATGTTTTTATAGCCAGTTTTTCCGCTATGTGAATCCCTGTAGGCAAACAATTCATTGTTTTTTGAATTTTTCGTTGCCACTTGACAAGAAACTAAAAACAATAAAACAACTGCACTTATTAATGATTTCATGGTTTGAGATGATTGTTTTGATTTAGTTTTTATTTTTTTCCATTATCTATTCCAAGTATTTTTTTCTTATTTGATATTTGCGCTAATATTCGCATTGCCAATCCTCTGCTTACTATATTGTTTAAACAGCTTATAATCAAATGGAATATTGACAGAAATACATAGCAGATAAGAGCAAATTATGAGGTTGATAGAAGGCATTCTTTGATAAATTTTGTTTTGTTGGATTCAAACCTCAAAAAAAATCCCTTGCGAATTTAAGTTGATATAAATTCGTAAGGGATGAACGGATATTTGCTAAAAACTGTTTTAGATTCGCATCTATTAATAACTACGTTAATAATATTTATTATTTTACCTAAAGAGTGTATACTTAATGATTGTTGGAGTCCGCCAGTTGTAGTGAAGATGAAGTGATACAAAATTATTGATGGCATCAACATCATAATGGAAAACAGTATCAAATCATAGACGAAGAGTATGAAAAACACAATCATAGCATTGCTGGTCATATCAACATGTATCGCTTGCAATCAATCTACCCAAACCAGGGCCGGAAATTCAACTGTAATTGATACCTCCACTACAACTATCCCTACTGACCAGGAGATTATAGATGCATGGACCTATCTGTACGGACGCTACCTGGTGATTCAACAGGAAAATATTGACATCAACAAGGAGAAAGTGGGTTACAATAAGATAAAATACAACCCGATCGGTTCGGCAGCTTTTGTAAATCCCAACCTTGATGTTGCCTGCCTGGAGGCATGGATAGCCACAGATTCATCGCATGCAGTGATACTGAATGTTCCACGGATAACTGGCCGCTATTATACAGCGCAACTGCTGGATGGATGGGGTGAAGTGATTACCAATATTAATGAACATAATTATCCAAAACATCCTTATGGTAAATTTGCCTTGGTCATCAAAGGAACTAATCCATCCATTCCTTCTGATGCAGCATGTATTAATCTGCCGGCGGGTAAAATAAAAATGCTGGCCCGTGTTGAATTAAAAGACAGCCCTGCAAAAGCTGTGAAGCTTCAAAAACAATTTACACTCACCGTACCAGAAGGCATACGAATCGATTCACCCCTTGCCATTCCTGATTTTACTCCTGGCAAACCTATCGGCGGAGAAATTTTTGATAAGGCAGATATGGTGATCGCTTCCTATCCGGATTTAATGCCTAAAGCGCCACAAATGAAGGATATAGTTAGAAAAGTAACGGTTTATGCCAATTCAGGCACCACGGCCAGACAGTATATTGATTCGGTGATAAAGGCCAAAGCCATTCCTGAATTTTTGGCAGACGCGAAGGGTTTTGGTACCCAAAACGGTGGGTGGTCGGTGTCGTACGCTGCAGGCCATTTTGGTAATGATATATTGGCAAGAGCTATTATTAATTACGGAGGTTTATGGGCAAATGAGATAAAAGAGGCAATCTATTTTGTAGGATTGACCGATAGCAATAAAGAACTGTTGAATGGCAGCAATGTCTATGAGATAAAATTCCCTGCAATGCAGTTACCCGATTCGATGGTAAATGCATTCTGGTCGGTCACCTTATATAGCACCCCTGATTACCGGGTGGTGGATAATTCTTTGAAGCGGTATGGTCGCAACAATATTTCAGGCATGAAAATGAATGCCGACGGATCATTAAGCATTGTGCTGGCGCCTACAATGCCCAAGAATATTCCTCAAGCTAACTGGTTGCCAACGCCGATGGGAAAGGGTTTTGCATTAACCTTTCGCATGTATGCTGCTAAGCCGGATGTTTTGAGTGGTAATTGGTTCCCGGCTCCAATTGAAAAAAAGTAAACTGACGGTATGAATTCTATTTAATTTTTATTGATCTTAAATTGATCGGCGATGTATTTAGTGCTTTCCAAGGGTCGTCAAAGCTTTTTAACATATCAGGCACGTTGAAGATTGTGTAATCATTCATTGAAAGGCTCTTGTTTACCTGATTCCAATGCAGGGGCCACGAAACGGTTGCTTTAGGTTTGGGGCGTAAACTGAAAGGGGCTGCAATAGTTTGACCCTTTCTGTTTTGCAAATAATCGATATAAACTTTTTTTTGCCTTTTTTGAGGGCTTCTCTCTACACTGGTAAACTTTGGTATGCGGTTATGCACCGTGTTTGCCAGCCATTCTGCAAATATTCTCGAGGAGTCGTAAGAGTACTTAGCTCCCAAATACATGTAAATATGCAGCCCCGTAGAGCCTGACGTTTTGATAAAGGATGTAAATCCCAGTTCATTAATTACATCATAAGTTGTAAGTGCAGTATCAATTACATAATTAAAATCAATGTCTTCAGGATCAAGGTCAATAACAAGGTAATCGGGATTTTCGGGTTTGCTGATACGAGAAAGCCAGGGATTTATTTCAATGCAACCTAAGTTGGCCATGTAGAGTAGTGTTGCTTTAGTATTGCAAATTAAATAATCGATGTGTTTATCATTGCTTTCTGAATAGATACTCACCGTTTTTAACCAGGAAGGAGAGGATTCAGGCATATCTTTTTGATAAAAACTTTCACCATGAATGCCATTCGGGTGCCGATTTAAGGATTGGGCCCTGTTCATTAAATAAGGAAGAATATAATTACTGACTGAATCGTAGTAATCGATTACTTGTCCTTTGTTGATTTTTAATTCAGGAAAGTAGATTTTATTTTGATTGGTGAATTTTAGGGTTATTCCTCCAATTTTTACTTTTCGCTCATTAGGAAGATCTTCTGGTTCCATTTTATCAAATCTTACATCTTTTAATACTGGGTGCCTTAGTTTTCCATCCTGTGTTCGCTCTGCAAATTTTACAGTACAAACTATTGAGGGATGTAAATAATGGACCTTGGTTTTATTTACAAATTGCTCTACAAAAGGTTTTTGAGAAATCTCAAGTGAGGTTAATAGGCTGCGCATTTCTTTTGCAGTTTTATTGCTCCAGCCTGAGCCACATTTTCCTCTGAATATAAACTCATTTCCTTTTTTTTCTACTAAAAGTAGTGCCCCTAGGTAATCATTTTCATTTTCAGGATCAGTATAACCGGCGATTAGAAATTCATCCTCACTTTCCTTTTTTATTTTTAACCATTGGGTACTCCGTTGACCACTATTGTATTTACTTTCAATGTGTTTGGCCATAAAACCTTCTGTACTAATTTTCTTAAGATTTTTCGCCAGCTCTTTGACATTGTTGTAAAAAGGGGTGAATATTATTTGCGGGTTGTTAATTTGGTCAATCAGTTTTTTTAGTACTTCCTTCCGCTGCAGCAATGTTAAATCTGTTAATGAATAGCCATTGAGGTAAATGAGGTCAAAAACATAATAGAAAAGCTTTCCTGAAGGGTTGCTGTTAAAGTTTTGCAAAGCAAGGAAATCAACTACGCCTCTTTCATTTAGTTTTACAATTTCACCGTCTAATATCACATCGTGGGGTAAGTGTTTGAATATGTCAGCTATTTGTTCATATTTTACTGTGTAGTTCTGCTCGTTGCGGCTATAAAGTTGAACCACACCGTTTTCAACCACACAAATAATTCTGTAACCATCCAGTTTGGGTTCATATATCCAGTTTTCTCCTTTCTCCGTTGCCGATGATAGAGTTGCTAACATTGGTTTAATAAATTTCAGGGTATTTCTGATTGGTTTACTTGTTTTTTTGGGGGAGGAGGGAGTTGGAGTATTGGAAGTTGTATTCTTCTTTTTTTTTATTGCGGATGATACATAATCCTCACTATTATAGGCTTTACTTACCGAATGCTTATCATTGTGTTTTATAAGCAGCCAGGTATTCTCATCCTCGCTTTTTATTTTCACCAGTACAAATTCGCCTTTAAGCTTGGAGCCGTTGAGAATAATTTTTAAATCACCTTTTTTTAAGCCAGTTTTAATTGCTTTTTGAGGGTCTTTGGTGTTTTCTAAAGGTTGATAATAACCTTTGTCCCAAATAGTTACATTGCCGGCTCCGTAATTTCCTTTGGGTATTTCCCCTTCAAAATATTGATAATCTAAAGGATGATCTTCTACCATGATAGCCAAGCGTTTATCAGTTGGGTTTAGCGAGGGCCCTTTGGGGACGGCCCAGCTTTTTAATACCCCCTCCAATTCCAAACGGAAATCATAGTGCAGACGAGATGCATGATGACGCTGCACAACAAAAGCCAGTTCTTTTCCGCTGCTTTTCCCTTCCAGGGGTTCTGAAGTCTGGGAGAAATCTCTTTTTTTATAATATTTCTCCAGTTTAGCCATGTTAGGATATTTTTTTCTTTTGCGATAAGCTTTCCATCAGCTGAGACATAAGATCTTCTGATTTTTTTGGTACTACTTTGAGCTTTCGAATTGACGGTCTTTTTCCATTTGCTTTCGCTTTAATAATGTTCATTAATGATTCAGTGTATGAATCATGATAATTAGTAATATTAAAAGGACTTGAATATTGTTTTACAAGTTCAACAGCCATCTCTAGCTCTTTTTTGGAGATGGTTTCATTTTCAACGTGCAACTCATCATGGTTTCTAATTTCTTCAGGAAACCTGATTTTTTGAATTATAATCATCTTATCTATTGCCCGGATTAAACAGAGATTTTCGGATGATCTTAAAACAAATCGGGCCAAACCCGCTTTATGAGTTTTTTCAAGTGCCTGAAACAATAATGAATATGCCTTTATCCCGCCTTTTTCAGGTTCCGTATAATAAGGCGCTTCATAATAAATAGGGTCCACTTCGTTGAGGTCGAGGAAGTTTTCTATTTGTATGATTTTATTTTTTTCAGGAGCAGCCTCCTCGAAATCACTATCCTCTAAAATCACATAATCATCCTTGTATTTAAATCCTTTTACAATATTTTCCCAAGCGACTTCTTTACCACTTTCTTCATTTACGCGTTTATAACGTATATGTGCATGATCTTTCCTGTCGAGCATGTCAAGATCTAATGAGCTTGATTGTGTAGCACTATAAAGCTTAATCGGTATATTAACCAAGCCAAAACTTATACTTCCTTTCCAAATCGCTTTCATTGTAATTTGCAGGTTTTAAGATATTATGCAGGATTTGCCGATGCTTCTGTTAAATACAATCCGGCAATGGTTTGTGGAGTATAAGTAATTCGATAATGTATTTTATTGATATACTGTAAGTTAGTGAAAAAATATCATTTCGTCCACCTTTTAGATATTGCTTGATTTTCAATTCTTTTATGTATGGAAAAGGCTTCTAGATTTCTCTAAAAGCCTTTGGTTCATGTGTTTTATGCCTCTTTTTTCTTTTTCTTTGTTGTTTTTGTTGAAGTAGTTTTCTTCTTTTTCGGTTTGCTTTGCTTTTTGAACTCCTTCAATTTGGTCTCATCCGGAACAATATCTATAATTTGGACACTGTTCAAGTTAATTGCCTGAGGGTCCAAGCTTACCTCTTTCCCATCTGTTAAAACTACTTTTGCATAGTATTTCGCTGTTTTATCAACAAGGTATTTATTAAGCATTAGTGCATACTTAATTTGTACCAAACTATTACGATCAGTTAAAGCCACTTGTTGTTGAGGCAGATCAGATACACAAACAAACACATCGATCTGCTTTATTCCGTAGTCTTTAAAAATATTTGACGGACAAGTGACCAACACCTCATCGGTTATTGTTTGTGCTTCTGAAACGTCAACGTTTAAAACATTTTTGGCATCTGGTTTCATTTCATAATCAGAAATGATTCTGGCAGTTGAGTTGGTTAAGACAATGCTGTTTTCAGCCAAAACAAAAACTCCGTCTGTATTAATTAGTTTCTCAATTTTCTTTTCTTCAAAGGTGTTATCCCCATTAATTAAGAATATTTTTTTCAGAAAGACAGGAAAAGGCGAAATGTTTGTTAATGATTGTTTGTCATCAGCTTGTCTTAGCGCTGGTCCGGCAAAGCTGTTAAAGCTCAAGGAGAATGTGGTTTGCTTTTCTAAATTCTTGTCAATATTGAAGCAAACATTTGCTGATAAAGGTGCTATTCGAGCGGTCATAGCATCGGTAAAGAAGTTTGCCTGCAATAAATCAATATTCAAAAGATTAAAGCCGTAACATTCTCCCCAACCCAATTCATATTTACCTTTGCCAGTTTCAAAAACAACTTTTGTTTCAGGATTGGCTATTAATCCCGATTTCTCTTTAATAATCGAAGTCGGAAATTCAAGATTAATCTTCGGATTGGCCGGATTAATAGTCCCTTTCGTTGAGGCAATCCTTCTTTCAATCTGAAAAATATTCCAATCAGTTAAGGCAGGTGCAACATTGAAATGAAACTGGGCAAAACAGTTTTCTGCATTTATTGCATCCATATTCATGGAGATTCTTGCACAAGGGATGTAATGCTCTGAATTGTTCTCGCGTGAAGCCTTTACCATCATGATTTTGTAGAGCTTTGGTACGACCAAAAATGTGTTCTGCAATTTCAATGAACGATAAACGGCTGAAACACCGTAGCTGTCCAATAGTTGGGTTAGCTCTTCATGAAATTCATAAGAATTTAGCTGAAGTTCCGTATTCTTCCATGGTGGAATAGCGCCTATTTGCTTATTTTCACCTGTTGCAGGGTTTTGGTTTTCAAACAAATAAGGGTATTCATTTACTGAAACATTTAAGTTGAAGTGGTTGCCTGCTCTGCATATCCTCGCTTCTTTTTTAGGAACGAAAACCTCTTTTGTTTGTACTTCATCGATTTCCTGCTCAGCAACTTCAGCCTGATCGAGTTGGTCGAGCTTATAAAGAGGTAAATTTACCCGTGGTCTGCGTCTAATTACAATGGATTCCACCCTCTTTTCGGTCCAGGTTTTTAAACCATCAAAAGAAAATGAAATATCAATAGATTTATATGTTTCAGCGTTAGCAAAGGAATGATACAATAGTTTAGTACCATCAAACAAAGATTCAATTATCAACTCTAAATCTTGATTCGATAGAATAGTGTACTTTTTAATATCAATGGTTTCAGTCTGTTCAACTCCTTTATCGTTATAGTAACGAACTTGCAGTTTGCCTTCGAATTTATTCAGATTCACTTCCTGGTATTGATACTGCGGATTACTATCCATGAATTGCTGAACTGCCGGATGTTTCGATTTACTCAGTACTATCTTTGTTTCTGCACTGTAAATTTGTTCGCCTCCTACGGTTTTATTCCCTGTATTCTTAATAGTGAATTTAAATCCTCCTTGTTCAGGGCTTTTAATGGAATAGAATGGTAAATACCAATAGGCATTAGCAACAGATGCATCGGCAAACATTTTTCCTAATGCATCGTAATTACTAAAATCGGTAATGTCCTCCACTTTAGGACAGGTTAGTTCCTGGATAAAGACCACTGGTCTTTGAGGTACAAATGGAGGTGAAGTGATAACCGGTGGCGGCTCTGCCGTAACCGGAAGGGGAACTTGTACAACAGGAGGGGGCGTACTCACAACTGGGGTAACAATAACGGGTGGTTGTTCAATTACAACTGGCGGCGCAACAACTACCGGTGGAGGTATCACCACTGGAATGCTTTCAGGTTCCATTGGTTCTACTTGCCTTATGGGTCTTCTGATGATGGGCTCGCCGCCCTCATCTTCGTTTCTTTTTCTCATAACAGTATGATTGTGTTAAGTGTAGATGCTTTAGTTAGGTAGATGTAATAAGGCTTACTTTAGTACAGCGATTTCGAAATGCATTCCATCTTGGCGAGAGAAATGTCCACCCCAGTAAAATCCGTTCTCATTAGCAATTTGTACCAACTCACGCACACAGCCTTTTTGTCCCACCAATGCAGGTACGGCTCCCAATTTGTTCCATGCATAATTGATATCAAAAGCAGATCCGAAAGAGTGATTGCTAAGCGTGGTAAGACTTCCTCTTACAAAACGAGGTACATATGAGCCTTCCCAGGTCAATACGTTGTGAAGTAAATTGGCTTTTTCCCAATCTTGCCATAATTTTTTAAGTTGGGGAGTAGCCTTTTTGTGAAATTGTATTTTTGATGAACCTCTGATGCTTTTTAGTTGAGGTATATCCACCGTCTCAATGTTTTTGACTACCCAATCATCTGTGATTTTTATGTTTTCAGGATCCTTAGGTAAGGGAGCTGAAACATAATTAAATTTCCCAAACAGCTTTTCACGCTCTTCATTTGTTATTACAGGATTAAATCCGGGTTTTGCTGGCCACGCCTCGCCGGTTTTTGTTTCACGGTTATCGGTTACTGTTCCGAAGCCTAATAACATAGCCGTTCCAACAGTTTTGTTTCCTACAATACCGTCGGGTTGTAAACCATTCAAGCGTTGAAACATAATTGTTGCCGATTTTGTTGCAAGATCAAACTTGCCGGTTACTAAACCTTCATACAGCTGCTGGCCAATTAAGAAATATTGCCAATTGATTACATCCTGGCCCTGAGAGCCAATTAAAATTACTTTCATAAAATAGAAGTCTTAAAAAATAAGGTAGATAAATAGATAATGATAATAGTAAGAAGTAGCCTCAAAGGGCTCTTTAATAACTCTAAGACTACTTCTTGATTTATAAAAAACTTGGGCTATGCTTCTTCCATTTCCGCCAACAGTTCATCAACAGCTGCGGCATATTTTTTAGGAACAGGAGGTACAACTGCAACAAGAGGTCCGTTGCCCACCGATTTAATTTCTTCACCCTTCCATCTGATTGCAGGCTTTAATGGTTTGTTCTTCACAACAACCTCAACCTGATAACTCCATGGAATATCTTCAGTGTCACTCTTCATAAATACTTCAAAATACCTTTCCTCTTCTAGATTGGTAGTGTTGAACTTCATGATTTCTTTGCGTTTACCCTGTTTAAAGATGATTAGTACATCGATATTGTCAACCAAGGTGGTGTCAATTGTTATAGGGCCTACTCTAAGTGTTCCCAATGTATCGGCAAACACTTCTATCGAATGCTGATCAGTAAGTTCTTCAATATCGATTTTCTTGCTGGTAATTAATACTTTAGGATTGGCTTTGTAATAAATGTGTTTTTTTACCAAAATTTTATCTGCATTAGGACCGCTAATTTTAGGGAAATCAAAAAGGAAAATGGCGTTTGGATTATCTTTGGTCCATACAGCAGGTTTTGTAACGTATTTTCCAGTTGAATTAGTTGTAATTTCTCCTGTGCTATCCGGCATATATAAAGCAGAGTTTTTTATAACCATTTTGCCTTTAGAATCAGGGTAGCCGACTTCGATCATTATTTTATCAATCGGATCTCCCAGCACACCTTCTTCAGGCCAGAATGCACGTGAAGTAGCCTGAATGTGTACTTTTTGATAAGCCTCACCAAGAAATACTTCTCTGAAATACTTATCCTTGGCGTCGACGTTTGCTTTTATTTCATTAAATAAACCTTCCAGTGTACCGCCAATTATATTTTCTTGAATATAGGCTTCACGGATTTCCTCATTATAAGACAGATTAATTTGTTTTGTATTAACTTCAGCTTTAAAAGAAAAACCAACTCCCCATAGTTTTCCTATGCCACCACTTTTTGTTTCGGCAGCTTTAGGCGGTTCTGGTTTTTTATCCATCATTGTAGTTTCTATCCATTTCATGAACTTGTCATATACCATATCAAGTCGTGCTAAATAGACAGCTTTATCCGCTTCTTTTAGAAACTGAGGATCCATAGTAACACTTCTTTTGATAACTCCTTTTTCAACAGCACTGTTATATGCACCTTTCAGATCGGCAGAGGCAAACATATAATGCCCGCCTAATGCCGCCGAGAAATGCTTATAAATCGCAGTGTAATCCCCTTCGAGTGTTGCTTTATACGGTTCAACTTTAAACTTAGCTTTAACAAGGTTTCTTACTGAAATATTGCCAGTCGCTCCTTTAAAGCCCTCTTCAATAATGCTTGCGGGAATGACACCCATTGTTGCCGACATTGCCGATACTCCGTTCGCATCGCAATTGTTTTTTCCCTTGCCCCAAACTTTAAGTGCAGTGCTTGTGCCGGTATCATCTTTTACTATTTCAGGCAATGAGGTGGCAATTTCATCAAGGTTTACCTCCATTTCGCTTTCAATAATTGGCACTTGTCCTAGTTCAATTGCAATATCGCTACTTATTCCCTTGTCGGTGCGTATTTTTTGCTTGGCTATTTGCATCACTGCTTCCGGAACTTTAAGGGTAACTCCAAAATTTACAATGCCACCCCCGGGTTCAAGCTGTCCTTGCTCAATGCCCATATTATAGTCCTTATTAAGCACACCTTTAAATCTTAAAAAACTGAACTGATAATCGTTATTATCAGTTCTGGCCAAGCGCACCTTATCAGGCATGTAATAAAAGTGCATCTTTTTTTGTGGCCCTGTTTTCATTGCCTCATTGTTAAAATCAGGAAAAACAATTAAAGAGTAGTTGATGCCAGCTTCCTCAGCCTTTACAACAATTGTGTCCGAGCAATAGAGCGGACCCGCAGGTAGAAATTCATTTGATAATGACATAAGTTGAATTTTTAGTTAAAAAAGTTAGATGTATTTTGTTTTTCATTACTAAAGTAAGCTTGATGCACAATTTCTCCGATTCACTAGTAAGTATACCAGAGAAAACATGGTATCAATTATTTCATTTCGTGAGTGCGTTAGAGAGTGGTAGATTGCAGGTGTGGAAGATCCTTTGACTGCGATGCAAAGCTATAAGCATCAGTGGGTTATGGCAATAGTAGTAATACCTGATTTATACTAAGTAGTAGTACGTAATTAGCTAATATTTATGAATAAAAATGAGTAGAATTGAAATAAACAAACGATCCCAATTGTAATTGAGATCGCTTGTCAAATTTGCATGCCAATTATTTTTTGATTGTTAAAGAAATTAATTCAAGTCTTTCTTTACCCTGTACTTCCAGCACCGAACCTACTCCTGGAGCATAGAACTTGAATTCACGGATGCTAGGATCAAGAGGGGTGGTATCAAGGGTTTTTAAACAATTATTAAAATTGCCGAAAGGGACTTCAACTGTTTCAGAAAGGCTTAGTACCTTGGCTCTGTCTTCGGCAACATCTTCGGCAAACTCCTGTTGATATTTTAAACCAATTTTAGGCTCAGCCAACATGATTATACCAGGCGTAGCTCCGTTAATACCGGCGCGCCAGGTGCCTTCCGTACTCACTACTTGCCCATTTTCGAGTTCTTTGGTGTCTTCTCCAAAATACCAGACATTTCCCTGCTTGTCTTGAGCATAATAATCGAAAGTGTCCTCAATAAGTTCTCCATCAAGAAAGGCCCGATCATGGATAACTCTTGCAGTTACACCCAATATGGGTTTTGTTTTAGTGGTGACTTCAACAATATCTATTTCGGTGCCTTCGTCGGTTACAGATTTATATTTATAAATGGTCTTTGGAATAAGTGGGAAATAAGGGTTAGTAATGTTGTCTACAAACTTAGATGCACCAGGGAAGGAAGGTATTCCATTCATTACGCACTCAACTGCCTTACTTAACTCACTATTCTCAGTTAATTCAGCATCTTGTTGATTAGTTATAGGCTCATCCTTCCCACAGCCTGTAAGCATGATTGCAGTTATGAAAACCATAATCACTGAATGTTTACATTTCATAATACCTCCTTTTTTAAGTTTGGCTTTAAGGATGTGGTTTTTAGATAGTTAGTGTTGAATGGTCAAAGTTAAGGCCTTTTTAAACAAGCTGCCCTATAAGTACTAAATAATTTGAGCTAACAAACAAACGCAAAAAAAAGCCGCGTTATCTGCGGCTTTTAACATTTTGATATCGGGTTCAAAGCTTGATCCAACAACAATTTAAAATGTCTGAAGCGTAGCTGAAACAGTTTGAGTGTGCTGCTGTCCTTCTTCATCTTCAAATGTTTCAGTGTAGCTAACTTTAAATGTGTTGTTATTGAGAGAAACAATATTCCAGATGAAAGTTTCCCCTTCACTGTCTACCACTTTCATTTTAGTATTATTCGACTCTAAAGCCCAGGTTCCGTTTTCAACAGCCCCGTCTTCTCCGATGCATAAATTAGGACCAGAATAGGCTTCGGACTTGCCATTGTCCTTAAAAATTACGTAATCGTCTTTGGTACAGGTTGGAGTATAGTTATACAAATCTGTTTCTAAATCCCCATCACCGTCAAGGTCAAATCCCGGAGCAATGGCCATTGCAGTAATTTTCCATTTTTTTCCTACTAATTGAGTCTTAGTGCCATTAGATGGGGATAGTGTGGTATCATCATCATTGTCACTATTGCAAGCAGAGAATCCGCTGATTAATAAAATACCTGTCAATAGCAGAGTAATCATTTTGTTCGTTTTCATATTCGTGTTTTTTTATTTTTAATTAATTTGTTTTGCGTTAGCCTTTCCCTCATTCGAGAGCAAAGAATTAGTGGACAAGCAACGTGACAGGTAGATGCTTCAGCGTTAAAATTTAAAGTAATACCAAATTTATTTGGTGAAAACCCGGATGTTTTTCGTTGTCACTTTTGTATTATTATTATTTCAATGTGTATTAGTAAACAATAACTTATTAAGTTTACTGAAGCAAAATTAGCGGCTAATGAGCAGCGATTTTTCTGTGGAAATACTGAATTGCCAGTATAAGTAGTAGTACTTAGGATAATACAGAGTTCTGCAGATAATGAATTACCTGGCTATTTTTACCTATAAAAGCCCTGTTGAGAGAAATGTTATTCAAAAAACTATTCTGTTTTTATGCAGTTGGTTGTTTATCTGTGGGGAGTGCAACAGCTGTGTATGGACAAGCAAAACAAGACAGCAATACAGTCAAGAATTTACTAGATTCGGCCTTGGCGCTTGAAAGTAGTAATAAACAAACTGCCTTAAACTGTTACCAAACTGCCATTACAGTAAGTAAAAAGATTAATTATGCTTTGGGGGAAGCCAAGTCATTGCACAATTCAGGTTTAGTGCAATATGATTTAGCGCAATATGAGGCCGCCCGGCGTTTCTTCAATAGTGCAATTTCACGGTACAGAACCATAAGGAATGGTAAGGGTATGAGCTCGTGCTATAGTAATATTGGCAACTGTTACCAGCTTCAGGATAAATTTGACAGCGCCTTAATTTATTATCAGAAGGCTATTGATGTTTCGCAACAGTATGGGCTTACAGAATCTGCCGGACGCGGATACAATAACATGGGAATGGTATTCCGTAAGCTTAAACAATCCCAAAAAGCTTATGATTATTATTCCAAAGCGTTTCAGCTGGCCCAAAAAAGTAAAGACTCCTTAAACATGGGAATTGCCTTAATTAATCAGGGAACGATTCTGGATGATTTGGGTAAAAAAGAGGAGTTTTATAAAAAGCAATTACAGGCGCTTAAACTTGGAGAGCTTTCTAATAATAATTATTTAATGAAGCTTACTTCTTTTAATATTGGGGAGTATTTCTGTTTAAAGAAAGATTATAAATCAGCTATTCAATATGGTGAAAAAAGTTTGGAGTATTCATTAAAACTGGGAATTCCATATGAAACCGAACGAATTAAACCCATATTGGCTAGGTTTTATTTTTTAAATGGAGATTATGCAAAAGCAAAATCCATTTTATTGGAATCGCTTAAACAATCAAAAAAAATTGATGCCTCTGATATTACGCTCGATGCTTATTCCATTTTACAAGAGCTTTATGAAGCTAAAGGCGATTATAAACAGGCTTATAAATATCAATCTCTTGCCAAACAATTAAATGACAAGATATTTAATGAAACCCAGGTTAAAGCCATTCATGAGCTGGAAGTTAGATATCATACCTCTCAAAAAGACAAGCAGTTAGCCAATAATAACTTGCAGCTTGCACAAAAAGATCTGCAAATTCAGCGTAAAAACTCATGGATAATTATTACCGTATCGGCCATAGGGTTGTTGTTAACTATTGTTTTGATCATTTACCAGACTTACATAAACAAGCAAAAATTGCATCAGCAAAAATTGATTGCTTTGGCAAAAGAAAAAGAAGTACAGGTGCTTGAGGCCATGATAAATGGAGAAGAGAAGGAACGGACCCGAATTGCTAAAGATTTACATGATGGCGTTGGAGGAATGCTTTCAGCTGCTAAAATGCATTTCAGTGTGTTTAAAACTGATAATCCTCAAATGGTCAACCTTAGCGGTTTCGACAAGGCTCTAGGGTTGCTTGATGAATCGGCTAATGAAGTGCGTAAAACGGCTCATAACCTGATGCCTGAGTTGCTCATCACCCATGGGCTAAAAGATGCCCTTTCTTTTTTCTGTCAACGGATATCGACCCCTATAACCACAGTTGAATTTGTTTCTATTGGAGGGGTGCCGCGTTTTAAGCAAAGCTTTGAACTTTCAGTGTATCGCATTGTTCAGGAATTGATGAATAACGTTATTAAACACTCCGAAGCGAAGGAGGCCATTGTACAGATCAGTTGCCATGACGATTTATTGGCGATCACCGTTGAAGACGATGGAAAGGGGTTTAATCATAATGGAGCCGGTAAAAACGGAATTGGCTTGTCAAGTCTTCATTCGAGAGTAGAATCGTTTAATGGTAGTATGAAAATTGATTCAGAAGAAAAAAGAGGAACAACCATTTATCTCGAATTCGACATAGCCAAATTAAAGGTACTTGCCGGAAGTGAATTAGTATAAGAAATAGAAACAAAAATGCCAATTAAAGTAACTATTGCAGATGACCATATAGTCGTATTAAATGGATTGAAAATGATGCTGGAGAATCAACCAAACATCAGCATTATTTCAACCAATATAAATGGGACAGAACTGTTGGACTCATTGGCCATTCAGCAGCCTGATGTCTTATTGCTAGATATTCAAATGCCTGGTATGACCGGATTGGAGCTTAGTCCGATTATTGCTAAAACTTATCCGGAAGTGAAAATCATTACTCTTACCAATTTTGAAGCGTCTCATTATGTGAAGCAAATGATTAGAAATGGTGTTGCCGGCTATCTTTTAAAAAACACAGATCGGGAAACATTAATTAAAGCCATTGAAACGGTTTATGAAGGTGAGCAATTCATCGACCGACATATTCAGAAAGTATTACTTGAAGAAAGTCTTTCAGGGAAGAAGGTATCATCCTATGAGGTTCCTTTAACCAAACGTGAAAAGGAAATTTTGAAACTGGTAGCAGAAGAGAAGAGCAATCAGGATATAGCTGACATGCTTTTCATTAGTTTACGAACAGTTGAAACGCATCGTTTAAACCTTTCACAAAAACTAAATATTAAAAATACGGCCGGGTTAGTTAAGGAAGCTATTAAAAGGGGATTAGTTTAAACTTCGATAGATTTCTGACTTATTTTGCATCCTCTTTACATCATGAAAAAAATCTTATCTCTGGTTTTTCTTGTTTTCGTTGTACTTTCAGTTTCAGGACAAAATACAAAAGTGGCCAATAGCAGGCCTAATGTTATTTTTATTTGTGCCGATGATTTGGGGTATGGTGATTTGAGCTGTTATGGGGCCTCGAAAATTAGAACGCCAAATTTAGATCAGTTGGCTGCTACCGGAATTCGTTTTTCAGATGGACATTCTACTTCCGCAACATGTACTCCATCTCGTTACGCACTTATGACAGGAGAATATCCGTGGCGTAAACAAGGTACCGGTATTTTACCGGGTGATGCAGCCTTAATTATTCCAACTAACAAAACAACGTTACCTAATCTCTTTAAGAAAGCTGGTTACAAAACAGGTATTGTAGGTAAATGGCATTTGGGCTTAGGTGAAGCTGTTGCTAAAGATTGGAATGGGGATATTAAACCTGGGCCGAATGAAGTTGGTTTTGATTATTCCTTTATTTTTCCAGCTACTGCAGATAGGGTGCCGACTGTGTTTTTGGAAAACCATAAAGTAATTGGTTTGGATGCTAATGACCCTATGTATCCTCAGCTCTAATCTGTCAGATCGATATGATGGCCTCGTTCTCTAAACTGATTAATCAATTCATTCCTAAAGGGGATGCACCAGATAGTGAAAACCAGCTTGACGCTTTGCTTGGCAAATCCTTAAAAGGTCGCTCAGTATTGATTGGACAGGGTGGGGCATTGTCAATCATAAAAGATGGCTGGAAATACATTACTCCAAGTAAAGGGGCAGCATATGATAAAATGGTAGGAATAGAAACAGGCAACGATAGGGGTCCTCAGCTGTATAATCTTAAGGAGGATTTAGGCGAGAAAAATAACCTTGCGGCAAAATATCCGGAGAAAGTTAAAGAATTGGCAGATTTACTAATGTCTATCAAACTGAAACCAGAGGAAATGTGAGGTGTACTTGGCCATTTATACATGGATAATGCTTTAAGGAAACCTCTTTAAACTTTGTACTTAGAATATTATGAAGCAATAAGAAAAGGCTTTTAAATAATTTAAAAGCCCTTTGGGACAAGGTTGCTTGCTTCATTTATTGAGCTTGCTCATTATAAGTGTTTTCCATTTGTAGCATTTTCTTATAAAACCCTGCAGATTGCATTGTAATATCCTTGGCAATGTTTTGCATGTCAACAATGGTTTTAAGCAATGTAATTTGATAATTAGCCAATTGTGCCAGTTCTTTAGATTGTTTTGACGATTGAGACGGAGCTCCGTAATTGCCTTTAGCTAAGAAGCTATCATAAGGGGCCACCGAGCGTTTGTAAGCAGCTATAAGGTCAAGAAGTCCATCGCGATAAAACTGTAATTTGGTTTCATACGTAGCACTTCTAATATTAAACTCGTGAAAATCGATTTCTTTGAGTCTTTTGTTTATCCATTCAGGTGCATTCTCGCCAACCATGTTTATAAGCTTTGATTTTTCAACCATAATTGGAGCAAGTGTCTTAAGTTCTTTTTTATCCAATTCTTTCATCTTTCTTTCACTTTCGGTCTCAAATGTAGAGTATGCCTTTTTGATAAACTCTTCCGTGAATAGATTGAGCATCATAGCCGCTTCAACAGTTGCAGTAATGCCTTTTTGTGTGGATATTTCTTGTATTAAAACTGCATTTTGATAAGGTGTTTTTTTAGATGTGGGGTCTTCCATTTTTGCTGCCAATACAAACCTTGAATTGCTTGCTTTTGTAGAATTTTGAAGATTGTCATTTTCTGATGAATTCATTGATATAAAGTCATCTTCATATACATGTATTCCTAGTGCTTCATTATCTATTGTTGTAGTTGTAGGAAGTTGCTTTTTTGTTTTGCTGTTAATTTTCATAAGAACTTTGTTAATTCTGTTGTAAAATGGACTGAACATAATCATGCCATCTATCTCCCCATTTATCATACACTTGATATAAGCCTCTTTTGGGGTAAGTGATGGAAGAATTAATGTTTCAGCAATTTTTGCTATTTCATATTTGACGGGTTGTTGCGCATTACTGCTTATACTGTAAAGTAGAGTAAGGATTGTTGAAAGAAATTGCAATGCTTTCATTTTAGTTGTTGAATTTGTTGTGATGATTTTGAATAATTTGTGATGCTGGATTTGTGGTATATCCTGCTTTTGTCTTGGCACAAAGTTCGGACGTAAAAAAAGCTTCTGCATCAGTAGAAAATGTGATATGATAAATTACGTAGTAGTACTGAACTTGAAATGGATGGGGTGAGGTTGCCGATAAGAAACTGTAAAAAACAAAGATGTGAGCCGCTTTATCAACGGCTCTTAGATAGTTAGAGATTGGTAGTAGTAGGGTAACCTTCTAAGTATAAATCATTATTATACTGTCGGTAGGTATGAACTGCCATCCAAAAATAGGCTCCTCCCCAAAGGGTATTGGCAATAAACTGCAGCGCCACTCCAGGAAAGGGAATTAATGCAAACCCGAGAAAAACTATCCACCCCGACCACTTTGGTAATACGGCGCTCTTAAATATTGCAATCGCCATTAGGCCAAGCCCCGATAAGGTGCTTATTAATGAAATCCCAAATAGAATAGCCAGCCCTCCACTCATGGAAGCATACTTTATTATTTCATCATTACCATTTAATACTTCTTGGCCAATGACAGGGAATAGGAACTGGATAACAGCAAAGACTCCGCAGCCCAGTATTTGATGAGTAAGGGAAAGTAGCAGTCCTGCAAAGGCCCATCTTTCAGCTTTAGTTTTTGCTAACAATTGATATAAGGTTACTGTGCCGATCATTTCCATCAACACCCCAACAAATCCTCTGGCCGCCCACCATTGATAGGGGTTAGATGTGACCAAAAAGGCAAATTCTTTTGGCCGATTGACAGCGTCAAAAATTACATTTTCCTGAGGGATTAATAGGTCTCCAAAGGCAAATAGAAGTCCTGCCCCACCAATAATGGTGAGTCCTGTAATTACTCTTTTGTTCATAAGTTTATAGTTTAAAATTTATTTAATGGGCATATACCAGTCCAATAAAAGATTATCAGGATCTGTCCAATCGGGGAATTGATGGAACCGAAAATAAGCTACTCCTTCTCTGTGTTCAAAACCAGAAGACTCCATCAAATGACGAGTGATGACGAGTGAGTTTTGTTGATAATCAGATACCTTTGAGCAGAAGCGATATATGGCAAATCTTTCTGATGGCATAGTAAACTTTAGGAAAGGGTTAATGCGCAGTAAAGCTTCATTCTTAGGGACAAGTGCTGCATCATATCGTAAAGGCGTTTCCATATCCAGGTGCTGACAGTTATGGAGGATAGCATAATATTCGAACTGCTCCTGGTCCAGTTTGTTGGCTTGTAAATAAAGAGCCACATCTTTCCAAATTTGATAAATGGTCTTTGAAAAATAATTGCCATAACTAGGGAAGACAAAAGCTTGCTGCTCCTTAAACTTTACGGCTTTGCAATTAAGGGAAACGTAGTCTTCATCCAGATGAACAATTTTCCTTTTTAAATCATTGTTTTCTCTAAAGGCAGAAGGGCTGATGTTATATACGTCTTTAAATGCTCTGGCAAAAGATGAGTCATTATCATAACCCACAAGGAATTTTACCTTATTGATTGGAGTATTAGTGAGCCCAATAAGGTAAGCTGCTTTTTTCATCTTCTGCTGCTTAATGTAATTACCAATACTATCCTGTAACTCCAGTTTAAGTACTTTATGCAAATGAAAAGGTGAATAGCCACTAATTTTTGCAAGCTGCTCCAGGGAGATCTTTTCTTCCAGGTGATAACTAATATATGTGAGTAATTCCTTTACCATTTTTGTTTTATTTCATTAGCCAAAGGTAGCTCTGATTTGAATTATAAAATGTGCAGATCTTGCGATTGTGAAACTCCATTTTCTTGCTTCCCTAAGGTCAATACTCTATAAGATAGTTTTTTTCATATTTCTTTTGAAATGGATAAGATAGAGGAAAAGAGTTTTTTAGTAGTATATTGCAGATATATCTAATAAAAACATATGGGAAAATTCGTGACAAAAAAAGGTAAAGACGGTCAGTTTTACTTTAATCTTAAGGCCGACAACGGTCAGGTTATTCTTAGCAGTGAAGGTTATACAACTACTAATGCCAGAGATAATGGTATTGAGTCGGTAAGGACAAATGCTTCCAATGATGGGCGTTTTGAACGCAGTACATCAAGTAATGGTAAGCCTTACTTTACTTTAAAGGCTAGTAATGGACAAGTAATTGGAAAGAGCGAGCTTTATGAAAGTGAAGCCGGACGTGATAACGGTATTGAGTCAGTAAAGAAAAACGCACCGGCGGCTACTGTTATAGAAGAATAATAAAGTTTAAAAGCTTAGGAAGGCTGCTTTATACACTCAAAGCAGCCTTTATTATACATACTTGGGTTTGCACTCAATCCCAACATCTATTGATTTGCAGACTTAAAAATATTCCACTCAAAACAATCATCTAACAAGCAATATAGAATTTAATTTCCTTGTGAGCTACATCTTCGACAGCAAGCTTACTAAAATGAAAAACATGAAGAAATTTTTAATATTAATAATTTTACCCATTATGTTTTCTTGCCAAGAAAAGTTTGACGGAAAAGACAAAGAAGTTTCAAAGTTTCGAGAGAAAAAGTAGAAAAAAACTGGATGACGACGAAAAAACGAACTTAGAAAAAGCAATGAGGGTTATAGCGCTTGATGCAATGAGACTTAAGTGGGAACAGCCTGAAAAATATGAAAGAAAGTCATTCAATGATATTTCATTAAAGATGATAGATGGATTATCTTATTCGTCTGTTGTTGATTTGGCAGAGGATATCTTAAAAGAGAAACAAAAAAGAAATAGATAAGATTACCAAAGAGATAGATTCTCTAAGTTTATTGAAAGACGAAAAAATAGCTAATCAGAAGAAACTTAATCTATTTAAGATAACTTACATTAAGTAAATAAAACGGATTTTTTCGACGACATGGTTCCTGAACTAGAAGTTGATTATCAATATACAGGTAAAAGCAAACTAAAAGGACCGAAAACAATCTTATTTGAAGTAAAGCAAAAATCGACTCACCAAGAATTAAATCTGAAACTGTTATTATAGGAAATGCTGAAAGTATAATGGAATCAGGAGAATCAGTAACTGAACATATTATATTGAGCCAAACTAAAGACGGTAATCCTAAATTGTGGGATTTGAAAAAGTATCCTGTTGAAAATCCCAATCTTTCAGATTATGATTTGGAGTTAAAAGTTAGTGTGTTGAGTTTAGTTTTAAAAGGGGAAATAGTTGAAATGCCAAAATCAAAAATCGAATAAATTGAAGCGGAAGTTAAAAATAAAAAGGAGGAACTGAAAGAACTGAAAACCGTAAAAGGATCTTTGGATGAGTTGGAACTCACAGATAAATAAAATACTACATCTTGTACATGCTTATGAAACTTTGGAAACTATTGAGAGTGACTCCATTAATTTTGTTTTTAGGACTTCTTGTCTATTATTTTTATTCCGGTCGGCGATAAACAAGTTGAGGGGGATAAGAAAACTCCAGAGGGACTTTATACAATAAATGATAAAAATTCGAACAGCGGCTACTATAAAAATTTGGGCATTTCCTATCCTAATCAACAGGATATTGTTGAAGCAAAAAAGCTAGGAAAATCCCCAGGGGGAGAAGTGAAAATTCATGGACTTAAAAACGGAATGGGCTTTATCCATAAATTTCAACGTTGGGTTGATTGGACAATGGGATGTGTTGCTGTAACCAATGAGGAAATGGAAGAGCTTTATTCGCATACCCCAATTGGAACAACTATTGAAATTCGACCATAAAAAAATAGGTTAATCTTCACTAAATCATAATGCGCCGAGATTAATTTTCATTTCTATTTCCATGATCAACGATTTAATGAACTGTTAATTGTAGTCTCTAACTGTGTAAATAAAGTAACCATTGGGGTGATAAATCAGCAATATTTCATTAGTTAATATATTGATAATTAATTTTATATGGTTTTGTTTGTGTTTGATTTGGCTGCTGTTTTGCTGCTAGTCTAATTAGTGGGAATAACTTTAAAATTAAGATCATGGATAAGTTAGAATTAAAAGGAAAATGGAATGAGATTAAAGGTAAAATTAAGCAGCAGTATGCAGATTTTACCGATGATGAACTGCTTTATCAGGAAGGTAAAGAAGATGAATTATTAGGCCGGCTCCAACAAAAAACTGGTAAAACAAGGGATGAAACAATAAAGTGGTTACGGTCATTATAAATTTTATAAGCCTCGCAAATGTGGGGCTTGTAATTTGAAATTAGGATAGTTGGTGTGGTGTAAGGATAAGAGTAATGAAAAATGTTATGCACTAACTGTTTCAACCTCAGTGCTGATCAGATAATTTAGATTTATATAGAGTTCTTTTATGAATGTAATAATTCGTTTATCGGGCTTTAATTCAATAAAACCGTCAATGCAAAGTAATCTGACTGCCAAGTTTTAAAATTTTACCAGGCTTACCCTGAACATATTGTTCCCGAAAATTTAAAATATTCCAATTTTTGTTAAGAAGTTTATTAGCTATAGGAAGGGCGTATGAAGGGCGACATGGAAGACCTCGTAAGAAATGGAATACCCTTTTGACCGGCCAGTGGCTCCAAATAATCATTTTATTTTAGCTCACTTCTAGTTACCCTATCAGCTCGTTTGGTGCATTATCGGTTAAATTTGAAGAGTGCTGCATCGCTATTTTTTTTACCTAAAAGGATGTCTCTAATAATCTCAGCGGAAATAACACTAAATGTAATTCCGTTTCCTCCAAAACCTAAAGCAATATAACTATTTTGCATATTGCTGTAGTTACCGATATAAGGTAAACCATCTTTTGTTTTGCTGAACGTTCCGCACCAGGAAAACTCAGTTTTAAATTGTATTTCAGGGAATAATTGATTAAACGAACGTTCTAATACAGCTTTTTTTGATTTAAGCAAATTGTCTCTTCGGGTTGCATTGTAGAAATCAACGTCTTTACCTCCTATAATAATTCGAGTATCGTTAGTTGTTCGAAGGTATAAATAAGGATGGGCTGTTTCCCAAATCATGCAATTATGATATGCCCAAAAGTTTGCATGTGAAAATTGCTCACTAGCAATTACATAGGTTGATTTAAGCTTTAAAATATTTTTATTTATTAGATTAACAGACTCATAACCTGTAGCGTAAATAACTTTTTTGGCTTTTATGTTAAAATTATTGGCTGTTACCAGCCTGACTCCGTTTTTTGAATGATGAAACTCAATTATTGGGGTTCGGTCATAAACCTGAATACCTTTCTTAATTAAATATTGCAAGATTTTGTGCGTTAATAAATAAGCATCTGTTTGTGCTCCGTTTTTTGATAACAAACCTGCCGGAGCTTTAAATTTGAATGTATTTAGAATATCTTTTTCGTTCAGTAGTTCAATATCAATATTCCAACGTTTTCTAATTGCGTACTCCTTATTCAACAAGTCTTTATCTTTTTGATATGATGCAAATTGGAAGCTATGTTTCTCAGTGAAATCATTAAATCCGATTTTAAGAACCAGTTTGCTTAATTTTTCAAGGGCGTTTAAGCATAGCAGGTAACTTCTGGCTGCATTCTTTTCGCCAATTAAAGCTGATAATAAGGTAAGAGGAGTATCAATTTCATATTGCAGCAATGAGGTACTGGCACAGGTGCTTCCGAGGGCAACTGTTCGTCCATCAATTAAAGTTGGTTTTAGGCCCGCTTCGACCAGATAGTAAGCGCATAAATGGGGCGCCTTATAAAATATTAGACGCCCCATTTGTAATGTATATGAATTAACTCTAAATAACATCCATAATCATTATTTATTTGGATTTGCAAATTTTCCAACCTTCTGGTTTATGTATAACTGTAATTTTAACATTGTTTTTGTGCCTAGTAAACTCAATAGATGCACTGTTGTTTCCGATTTTAATATTTTCAATGGTTATATGTTTAAGAAAAGAGGGGAGGTTAGGGTGTTTAAAAATGATTTTTTTCTCCAATGCATTTATTTCCATGCCTAAACAGGCTTCAATCAACATGAAAACTGCTCCAACTGCCCAAGCCTGAGGAGAACAGGCTACAGGGTATGATGTAGGACCTTCACCTGTTCTTCGTGAAAAGCCACAGAACAGTTCAGGAAGCCGTTGGGATTCAAGGAAAATAGAAGCGTCGAACATGGCTCCTAGTAATTTCATTGTTTTTTCATGAAATCCATATTTCGAAAATCCACTTGCAATTATTGCAACATCATGTGGCCAAACTGAGCCATTGTGATAGGACATAGGATTATACCTTTTCTCTCCTGTTGCCAGTGTTCTTATACCCCAGCCTGAAAACATATCTTCTTCCAATAAATTTTCAGCAAGTCTTTTAGCCTTATTTGCATCTGCAATTTCAGAATAAAGGGTATGGCCGGCATTAGATGATTTAACCTGGCACGGATTCTTCTTTCCATCCAACGCTAAAGCATACCAGCCACTTTTTTCGTTCCAAAACCTTTTATTAAATAATAATTTCAGTTTTTTAGCTTCATTGGTTAATTGGATTGATTTTTCGGTTTTACCTAAGGCTTTTGCTAATTCGGCAGCTTTAATTTTAGCGTCATATACATATCCCTGCACTTCACATAGTGCTATAGGGGGAAAGGCCAGTTGACCTGAAGAATGCGAAATTGAATCGTGTGAATCTTTCCATCCCTGGTTAAATAATCCATTAACACTTTTATGACTATACTCAATAAAAGAGTCGTTATCATTATCTCCATATTTGTCAATCCATTCAAGTGCGGTCTCAATATGTGGCCATATAGTTTTTATAAATTCAATGTCACCTGTTCTTCTATAATATGAACCACATAAAACTATAAATAAAGGTGTAGAATCAACTGATCCATAATATTGTTTAAAAGGGATTTCGCCACATTCAACTAACTCCCCATCTCTGGTTTCGTGTAAAATTTTCCCCGGCTCTGCATCTTGTTGGGCGTTTTCTTTAACCGATTGGTTATGAGCTAAAAATAATAAGGTATCTTGGGCGATTTGCGGAGCTATCCATAAAGTTTCTAAGGCTGTGATGATTCCGTCTCGGCCAAAGGCAGTATTGTACCATGGAACACCTGCATAAGGGTAGTATCCGTGATTTGTTTCTGCCAGCAACGATTTTAAATCCATTAAGGACCGATTGGTCCAGTGTGTAAACTGTTCATTAGAAGTTAAGATATGTGCAAATATATTTTTGCTTTTATCTAAATCGTCCAGTAATTGCTTTTGAGCTTTGGTATAACTAATAAGCTTCTTATGTACATCATTGCCAATTGTGCACCTAATAGCATATTGAATAATGACACTCTGGTGAGGATTAAGAACTAAATGATAGATGGCTTTAGACTGATCTTCCCAATCATTAGGGCTTTCATTTAAGACAATAGATGTTGTTCTGATAATTTTATCCAGGCCTTTGTATTTTATTATAATTTCCTGTTTGTTATTGTGTTTTATTTCAAATATTTCTCCCCTTTTTTCTCTATTGAACCCTCTTACTTCAAAAATGTCCTTAAAATCAGCCTGAAATTTTAATGATGCTTGTACTTCGTAAATTTCTGACCCGTAATTGGTAATGTTTATAGACTCATAACATTCTCCGTTTCGTACGAACTTGCTTCTTCCTATATAGATTTCCCCTTTTGGAATGGATGTTTTCTCCTGTTTTTCAGTGAATATTATGGCAGGATTGGTTAAGTCAACAGAAAGGAGTTCATTTTCTTCTTTTATTGATGAGCTCAACAATACGGGTCTCATATTGTTGAGTTTAAATTCTAAGTTGCTTATAAATCTTGTGCCTTGATGATAAAGGCCTTCTACTTCATCTCCTAGTTGTTTAATATCTCCCCAGCGGTCAAATATTCCGAAAGTATCGGTATGATTTAGAATTTTTGTTCTATCATCAGCATAGGATGAATTTGCAGAAATATAGAACTTGTTTTCCAGTTGGATAATTGAATTTGGACTCATCTTTAGATTGATTTATTGAAAGTAATATTAATAGATTCTTTAATTCAATATTCGTTTATCAAGTCTTTTTAAATGAGGTATTTATGATATGGTGTTTTGGTTGTTTAAAGTTGCAATTGTTCTCTTTTTAGCGGTAATTCTTGAATAGACATCTAAATAATTGTTGGTCATATGTTCAACCGTAAACCGATCTTCAAAAATTTGACGGCAGCTCTTTCTGCAAATTAAAGGAATGTTATTAACAGCCTTAATAGCGCTTGGGATATCATTAACTATAAAACCTGTTAACCCATTTTCAATTATTTCCGGAACAGCCCCCCTGTTAAAGGCGATGGTTGGGGTTCCGCTAGCCATTGCTTCTATCATCACCATCCCAAAAGGCTCTGGCCAATCTATTGGAAATAATAAAGCCGCAGCATTACTGAGAAAATTTTTCTTTTCAATTTCGTCAATTTCACCTAAAAATTCAACTAACGGATGATCCAATAAATGACAAATGTTTGTTTTAAAGTATTCTTCATCAACTTTATCAACTTTGGCGGCGATCCGAATTTTCATGCCTACAGCTTTTGCTATTTCTATTGCATGATCCACTCTTTTTTCGGGAGAGATTCTGCCTATAAAAGCTAAGTACTGACCTGCATTAGCATTTAATTGATATAAATCATTGGGTAGCCCATGATAAACCGTTTGCAGCCAATTTACAAATGGTAACGGTTTGCGCTGATTGTGTGAAATAGAAACTAAAGGTATATCTATATACTTTTTATATAATGGGATGAGATCAGGTAAATCTAGCCTGCCATGTAAGGTGGTAATGTGGTGATATGAATTGCTCGAAGAAAAAGGAAAATGAAGATAATCAACATGAAAATGAATGATGTCAAATTGATTAGAGCGATGTGCCACTTCATGCATCATAGCAAAATGCGTAGCTAAGGGGTCAGTAAGGGGAGTGCCAAACCTTAAACCCGTTTTACTACATGATACAAGTGTAGCGTTGGTTACGGAGTCTTCTGTTGCAAATAATGTTACTTCATGACCTTTCTTCACAAGCTCTTCGGTCAGGTAAGAAACCACCCTTTCTGTACCTCCATATTTTTTAGGGGGGGTAGCTTCGTAAAGTGGGGCTACTTGCGCTATTCTCAATTTAAAATAAATTTGGTTTGATAAGGAGCAAATAAATTTTCTTATATGAGATTTGAGGCTGAGATATGAAAAGGAAATGCTATGCTGGTTAGATTACTATTACCATGTAATATAAGAAAAAAGCCGGACTTTGCCGGCTTTTACTACCTATATTTTTTCTTTCAAAACATCAGCTTCCGCTTTGTGAGCTGTTAATGTTGGTAGTGTTTTTACAGCAAATTCTTGAATCTCAGGGCTGTTTGCATTTTTTGATTTCTTTTCAAATTCATCAATTGCAATTTTATGACTGTCTACCATTTCATTAACATATTTTTTATCAAAATCTTTGCCTGTTAAAGCAGTCAGATCATTGTATTTTGATTGATTTTTATCTGTTAAGACATTGCTTAAGGATACATTATTCTTTTTTGCCAAAGCAGAAATCTGATTATTTGCTTTATTGTGATCATTCTCAATTTTCTTTGCCAATACTTTTACTTCAGCGGATGCCGCATTTTTTTGAGCAAGTTTAGATGCCTCTATTTCAAATAATCCGGCTTGATAGGTTTCTATTAAAAACTTATCATCATCTTTCATGTCTTTAGTGCCGGCTTCAGGCATCGTACCGCCATCATGTTCAATAATGTTTGTATCATTGTTGGTGGTATAGCCTGCTGAATCTACTGTTGTTGCCTTTTTATCACTTTTTTGGTTACATGATAATAAAGTTATGCTTGCTGCTACAGCAACCAAAACAAAACATTTATTTTTCATTACAATAGGTTTTATAATCATTGTTAGTTATCCTGTTTACCCAGATATCTTTATTATATAGTGAAAGTACTGTGCCAACTTTAAATTTTTTGTTGGTAAATTCTTATGGTTATATCGTCTGGAGTTGGAAGGGTGTTTTAGTATTGAGCTAATGGAATACTGCTTGGTCAGTAAGTTTAAGATCTGTGTGTACTTTGTTGCTGTAAATGAGGAGATAAGTTCCTTGCTTTATATTGGCTTGGCTTGAAGGCATTGACATTTAACCAAAGAAAAAACAATTAAAAAAAATTGCGCAAGTAAATGCTTGCATATATATTTGCAAGTAAATACTTGCATAAAAAATGGAAGCGCGCAGAGATGTTTTTCAGGCCATAGCCGACCCAACAAGAAGAGCAATAATAGGAATGATTGCTCAGCGACCCGTAAATGTCAATACAATTGCAGAGCAATTTGATGTTAGCCGTCAGGCGATTTCCCTACATCTTAAGATTCTTGCTGAATGCGGTTTATTAAATATAAAACAACTTGGCAGAGAGCGCTTTTGTGAAGCAAAACTCGAAAAATTAAATGAAGTGCATGAATGGGTAGAGCAATACCACAAATTATGGTCTGCAAGATTTAAGGCTCTCAAAAACTTTATTGAACAGGAAGAATTACCAACTCTAAATACCAACAGGGAAAAACCTAAGAACATTAAAAAAAAGTAACCATATGGAAAATCAGGTAAATAATAACGAAGTTTTTATAGAAGAAACTTTTAATGCAAGTTCTGAAAGAGTATTTAAGGCATGGATAGATCCTGAATTATTGATGAAATGGTATGCGCCAGATGGCTGCTCAATTCATTTTAAAAGAATTGAAATTGAAACAGGAGGTAAATTTCATTCATGCATTTCTAATCCTCAATTTGGAGATTGTTGGTGTATCGGAGAATACATAGAAATTGTGCAGAACAAAAAGATTGTTTTTACATTAATCAATGCAGACGAAAACGGAAATCAAATAAATCCTGTCTCTATTGGTATGGATCCTGAGTGGCCAGGCGAAACTCTTGTTACTGTAACGTTTATAGAAGAAAATGGGAAAACCAAATTACAGTTAAGACAAACTGTTTTACAAGAGTTAGCAAAAAAGACTGGGGCATACCCAAGCTGGTTACAAATGCTAAACAAGATGAGGGTTTTGGTCAGTTTGAACTAACAGTATTTATTATAAGGAAATGAAAAGGACTATTATATATCCTGCTCTAACACTTCTGACATTACAGTCGTGTATTAACAGAAACCAGTCAGGAGGAGCCGACAAAAAACTAAAGACAGCTAATGATAATTTGGTTATGAAAAATGGTTATTCTGATGTCAATGGGATTAAAATGTATTACGAGATTTATGGACAAGGAAAACCTCTTGTTCTACTTCACGGCGGTGGTTCTACTATTCAAACCTCTTTTGGCAGAATAATTCCCCAGCTTGCCTCTAGCCGACAATTAATCTGTATAGAGTTACAAGCCCACGGCAGAACGAGTGATAGAAACACTGAGCTTTCATTTGAACAAGACGCAGATGATGTTGCTGTATTGCTAAAAAAATTAAACATCCAGAAAGCTGATATTTTCGGCTTTAGTAATGGTGGAATTACAGCGTTGCAAATTGGAATAAGACATCCTGAGCAGTGCAATAAAATAATTGCAGGCTCGGTTTTGCTCAAACGCAATGGGGCACTCCCTCAGTTTTGGGAGTTTATGAAGAATGGAAGCTTTGTACAAATGCCTCAGCAATACAAAGACGCATTTATAAAAGTCACCCCTGACAGCACTAAACTGTTAAGTATGTATCAAAAGTGTGCTAACCGAATGATTAATTTCAAAGATATTCCAGACACGCAAATAAAATCCATAAAATCCCCAGTGCTACTCATTAATGGTGATGCAGATGTTGCTACTCCAGAACACATTGTGGCAATGTCAAGACTAATCCCTGATTGCACGTTGGCAATTATTCCTGGTGGACATGGCGAATATATTGGAGAAATAACCACGTTAAAACCTGATTATAAACAATCAGATTTTATTGTTCCTTTAATTGAAAATTTTCTTAACAAAACAGAGACTAAATATCATCCTTGATGAACTTGAAATATTAGGCCGATCGCGAGAGTTTGCAAAAAAATGGATGCTTTCTGGTTGGTTGGGAACGGCATTGAGTGAGGTTAGGAGTTTTTCTGAGTTGGCCAGTCCTTAGTATGGCAGCCAACTCGCATTAATGATTTACTTCTTAGAATACTTGTTTTTATATTCCACAGGGGTCATTCCTGTTATACGTTTAAAAATTTCACGAAAAGTTTGGGTGTCTGAATAACCAATGTCATACATCACTTCACTAATACTTTTTCGGCCTATTTCTAGGAGTTTTTTTGCTCCTTCAATTTTTACTTTCTGGATGTATTCAGCAACCGTATTCCTTGTGGCTTTCCGAAACCTTCTTTCAAAAGTCCTTCTACTGATATTAAACTTATCGGCCAGTTGCTCTACTGTTAATTTATCTTTGTAATGCTGTTCAATGTACTCTTGTATGTTTTTTACAGCCTCATCCGAGTGGTCTTTCTGGCCATGAAAAACAATAAATGGAGACTGAAAATTTCTGTCAATATCAATGACAAAATATTTTGCTGCATATACTGCAGTTTCCCTGTCCGTATATTTTTCTATTAAATGCAAAAGCAAATTCCAGTAAGCTGTACTTCCGCCACTTGAATATAATCCGTTTTGGTCGGTCATTACTTTTTCGTCCACCAATTCTACTGAAGGGTAAAAGTGTTTGAATTCGTTTGCATATTGCCAATGTGTTGTACACTGCTTGCCTTTAAGTAAGCCGGTGAAGGCAAGTATAAATGCCCCTGAACAAAAACTCGCCACCTCTGCACCTTCCTTATATTGCAGTGCAATCCAATGACCGTATTCTCTGTTTAAATGGGTAGCGCTTATCATATCGCCTGACAATGCAGGTATGATTATCAAGTCATTTTCCATGACCTCGTTCAGCAATTTATCAGTTTTTATCACAAACAAGCCATCATTGTATTTTACTTCTTTGGTAAGTCCAACTATTTGTACATGAAACATTGCAGGCTTTCCCTGCTCTTTCAAAAACCGGTTTACCATTGTAAAAACATATTGGCAGTCAGTTATTGAAGATAGCACGGCATTTTTCAGGGCCAGTAGGGAAATATATTTCATACAGCAAATATAATTAAACAATATGTCGTAAACACCCACCTAATAATGTCGTATTTACCCAATGTAATAATTGGTTGTACATCCTATCTTTATGGTGCATTAACGCATCACTATGTACACAGTAAACGCATATCTTAATTTCATGGGTAACACGGAAGAAGCCATGAATTTTTACCAATCTGTTTTTGGCGGAACGTTCAGTAGGCTTCAGCGATACAAAGATCTGCCTGGCAGTGAAAAAATGCCTGCGGATGTTCAGCACAAAATCATTCACATGTCGCTAGCAATCTCAAATGGAACAACCATAATGGCAACCGATTCATTGGCATCCATGGAGGAGCATAACCATTTCAGTAATAACATTCATTTGTGTATTCAGGCTGAAACAGAAACAGAAGCAGAGGACCTGTTTGTTAAACTTTCAAAAGGAGGAAAAGTGGAAATGCCCATGAACAAGACCTTTTGGGGAGCTTATTTTGGAATGTGTCAGGATAAATATGGTGTTCATTGGATGATCAATTTTGATTATCCAATAAACTAATGTTTCAGAAAATCAAACCTCAATGAAAATGATTGCTATCAAAATTTTAGTGGTACTAATTGCAATAATTTCAGTTGCTTTAGTAATTGCCATGTTCTCAAGGAAGAACTATACACTTAAAAGGGAAACTGTCGTCAACCGGCCGAGGCAGGAAGTTTTTGATTTCATTAAGCTTAATAAAAATCAAAAAAAATACAGTAAATGGTTAAACTTTGATCCCGCTACGAAAATTGAGTTTAAAGGAGCGCATGATGGAACTCCCGGTTCAATCTTATGCTTTGAAAGTAGAGATCAGAAAACTGGAAAAGGTGAATGGGAAATAAAGAAGGTGGTTGATGGAAGCAGAGTAGATTTTGAACTTAGATTTTTGGCACCATTTGTATTTACAGCTAATGGCTATTTTGAACTGCAAACCGTATCCTCAAATCAAACTAATGTAAAATGGGTATATAACAGCGGTATGAACTGGCCAATGAATTTCATGCTTTTATTTTTAGACATGGAAAAACTAGTTGGAAAGGATTTGGGTGAAAGTTTAAATAATATTAAAACAACCTTAGAAAAATAATATATGTCGTTTCAAGCTTATCTTGACAATATTCAGGCAAAGACAGGCAAAAGTCCTGACGATTTTAAAAAACTTGCCAGTAAAAAAGGATTTTTTCAGGCAGGAGAATTGAATCCAACCGTAAAAGCAGGGCAAATTGTTCAATGGTTAAAAGACGATTTTGACCTTGGCCATGGACACGCAATGGCGATTTATGCATTATTCAAGGGCAAGAAACAATAGTACTTGCCCTTAGTTTAATATATTATCAATGTTAGTGTTTGTACTCTGTAAATCTACTGACATTCAATTTCTTCCATTGGGACAATCGCATTAAATTTTTAAAGGTGTTGTTTTTTTAAGTTATATTTAGAATAGGCTTAAATGATTCAACAAAACTTTTAAAAACGATGGAAAATAATTCGAACAATACCAATAATTGTCCGTTTTCCGGATCAAATCAAAAAGGACCAAGTAATCGCGATTGGTGGCCAAATCAATTAAAGTTGAATATTCTTCGTCAGCATTCTTCTTTATCAAATCCTATGGGTAAAGATTTTAACTATGCAGAAGAGTTCAAAAGCCTGGATCTGAAGGCTGTAAAAAGTGATCTTAACCGCCTAATGACGGACTCGCAAGACTGGTGGCCGGCTGATTTTGGACATTATGGACCTTTATTCATTCGTATGGCTTGGCATAGTGCAGGTACTTACCGTATAGGAGATGGTCGTGGCGGCGCAGGTGCAGGATTACAGCGTTTTGCCCCTCTCAACAGTTGGCCGGATAATGCTAACCTTGATAAGGCCCGTAGGTTGCTTTGGCCGATTAAACAAAAATATGGTCGAAAAATTTCATGGGCAGATCTTATGATTCTTACCGGTAATGTTGCCCTTGAATCTATGGGATTCAAAACCTTTGGTTTTGGAGGTGGTCGTGAAGATGTTTGGGAGCCCGCAGAAGATGTTTACTGGGGGGGCGAAACTACCTGGCTGGAAGATAAACGTTACTCGGGAGTTCGAGATCTCGAAAATCCGCTGGCTGCCGTGCAAATGGGACTGATTTATGTGAACCCTGAAGGACCCAATGGTAATCCTGATCCCATTGCAGCAGCAACAGATATTCGCGAAACTTTTAGACGTATGGCCATGAATGATGAGGAAACCGTGGCACTTATTGCTGGAGGTCACGCCTTTGGTAAAGCCCACGGTGCGGGGAGTCAGGCTTATGTAGGGCCTGAGCCTGAAGCAGCACCAATTGAAGAGCAAGGTTTAGGCTGGATAAATAAATTTGGTACAGGGAAAGGGGGGGATACTTTTACTGGAGGGCCAGAAGTTACCTGGAGTCAGACACCAACAAAATGGAGTAATAGCTACTTCGAAAACCTATTTAATCATGAATGGGAACTTACCAAAAGCCCTGCAGGTGCGAATCAATGGGTAGCAAAAAATGGGGCTGGAGCAGGCACAATTCCTGATGCACATGATCCTTCAAAAAAACATGCGCCAACCATGCTTACTACGGACCTTTCTTTAAGGTTTGATCCTGTGTATGAAAAGATTTCAAGACGTTTCTACGAAAATCCTGAACAATTGGCGGATGTCTTTGCGCGTGCATGGTTCAAATTAACACATCGGGATATGGGACCTCGTGCTCGTTACCTAGGCCCAGAAGTGCCAGAAGAAGAATTAATTTGGCAAGATCCAATCCCTGCTGTTGATCATCCATTAATTGATTCACATGATATTTCTGTATTAAAGGATAAAATATTGAATTCGGGATTAACCATATCTCAAATGGTATCAACTGCCTGGGCTTCGGCTTCAACTTTTCGCGGTTCGGATAAACGCGGAGGTGCAAATGGGGCTCGGATTCGGTTAGCACCTCAAAATAACTGGGAGGTAAACAATCCAGATCAATTAGGTAAAGTGTTAAAAAATTTGGAAGGTATCCAAAAAGAATTTAACGCAGCTCAATCGAGGGGTAAAAAGGTATCCCTTGCTGATCTTATTGTATTGGCAGGTTGTGTTGGCATTAAAAAGGCCGCGAAAAATGCAGGTTATGATATAATAGTGCCTTTTGCTCCCGGTCGCATGGATGCCTCACAGGAACAAACCGATGTTGATTCTTTTGCTTTGTTAGAGCCGGTCGCTGATGGTTTCAGGAACTATCTAAAAACAAAATTTGCCATATCTACAGAAGAGTTGTTAGTTGATAAAGCGCAATTATTGACACTTACAGCTCCTGAAATGACAGTTCTTTTAGGAGGGATGCGGGTGTTGAATGTCAATTATAACCATTCTAAACATGGTATGTTTACAAATCGTCCGGAAGCACTTTCCAACGATTTCTTTATGACTCTACTGGACATGAATACAATCTGGAAGCCTACTTCTGAAGTTAATGAAGAATTTGAAGGGCGGGATCGTAAAACCGGTAAGCTAAAATGGACTGCCACACGTGCAGATCTTATTTTTGGCTCAAACTCAGAGCTTAGAGCACTAGCTGAAGTTTATGGAAGTTCCGATGCTCAGGAAAAGTTTGTAAAGGACTTTGTGGCAGCATGGAACAAAGTTATGAACCTTGACCGCTTTGATATAGCTTGATTTTTGAAAAATCTTTCAATTAATCCCTGATTATTTGAGTCGTTAAACAATAATGCGCCAGATTACTCTGGCGCAATTACTGATTGGTTTTATGAAGAAAGATTCTTTAGAGTGCTAAATACACTCTTGTATTTGAAAAGTGCAGGGAGGGCGCATTCCCAGTATGCGCCTCCTTTACACAACTACAGCAACTAGCTTTGATGCTATAAGCTTAATCAGTCAAAAATGATTTATTGCTTATGGCTGTTAAGACTATTTAAAGAGCTATGATAAATTTCTTGTAAGCAATACTCTTTAATCTGTCAAAATTTGTTAAGTCAAAAGTGTTATTATTTGTTTTTAATAACAATAGTTTTAGTTATTATCGGAAATTTTTCGGAATAATTCGATTTTTATTCAATTTTTTCTGTTTTTAATGAATTTAACCTTCTATATTGCTTTTTTTTTCGGCAGTCAATTTTGCAATATAGATGAACCAGTTAGATCCACTTGATATTGAAATTTTAAGACTACTTCAAAAGGATGCTTCTTTGACGAATAAAGAGATCGCTTTTGAGATACGTAAGTCCATTGCTACTATTCATGACAGAGTTAGAAAACTACATGAAAATGGAGTAATTAAGCGAGTAGTAGCTATTTTAGATCGAAAAAAGATCAACAGAAAACTAATTGCATTTGCTCACGTACTTCTAAACGATCATACAGTTAATACATTAAATCAGTTCGAACAGGAGGTGATAAAGTTTCCAGAGGTAATGGAGTGCTTGCAGATGAGTGGGTCGTTTGATTTTATTCTTCGTGTTGCCACCTATGATATGGATACCTATCACGACTTTTATCGAAATAAGCTAGCAATGTTGCCTAATATTAATACTGTTCAAAGTTTTTTTGTTTTATCCGAAGCCAAGAGTGATACTGCTTATCCTTTGGGGTGATCTGAATGAAGTTTTTTCAGATTTTAGGCATAGAGTAATGAGTGTAAAATATCCCCTAAGTGGGCAAGTTTTATCTCGTGTTAGCTTATCTGTGATTCACAAATGATGTGGGATTTGTAACCATTAACAAAGGATTTGATTTTTAGTTTAAAATAGACTTTGGTCATTATAGGAAACAAAAAATCTCAATTGGCAAATAGTATAAATCCTGTTTTTTGTATCAGTTTTGTGGCCTGAACTTTGAGGTATATAAGTTAGCTTTTGAAACTGAACTTAAAATCAATTATTATGAGATCATTATTGTATATAATAGCGGTTCTCCTGGTAATAGGGTGGTTATTGGGACTGACAGTTTGGAATGCAGGCAATATTATTCATGTTTTATTGGTGATTGCAATAATATCGTTTTTGTTAACATTTATAAAAGCTAATACCCCTTAGTTAACGAATTTTCATGGTTTATATTCCATTGATCTTTTGTTGGTTATATGGAGAAGCACAAGAGGGCGCCTTATAATTATTAAGGCGCCCTCTTGTGCTTTTCTTGTAAGTCCCAATCGAAATCAATTTCTATTATTAGGTTTCGCCTGGTTTATGTGTAAATATCTAAATTTTACATTGCATTGTATTTCTTATTACTTAACAACCAAGAAGCGCATTGATAATATGCAATGGTCTTTTTTAATGCTTCTTTATGCACAACACTCTTCTTGATGCTACCATCTGTAAAGTTTTGAATATATTGTTCAGAATGACGAACAGGTTTTAGAATTGATAGAGTATCGTTTTCTATAAATCCTAAGCTTTGGTAAGTGCTTACAAAAGCACAATTATGATTTGCACCAGGTTGAAAAATATCCTTGCCGAAAAATTTGCTTCTGTAATCTAAATTTAAGAAACCTAAAATGGTAGGGATTATATCAATTTGAGCCATCAGCGTATTTTCATTCCTTGGTTGGATGTATTCTGGAGAATAAACTAAACAAGGAATGTGATATTTATTTACAGGGAGGTCTGTTTTTCCTGCACTGGAAGCACAATGATCAGCTACAATAACGAAGATGGTGTTCTTGAACCAAGCATGTTTTTGAGCTTGTTTTATAAATGTTCCAATAGCATAGTCAGTATATTTTACACCTCCTTCTCGGCTTTGAGAGCTAGACGGAATGTCAATTCTTCCATCAGGATAAGTAAATGGCCGATGGTTACTTACCGTCATAATATGAGTGAAAAACGGTTTTTTCTGGGCCGAATTTTTATCCAGAACGTTCAAGGCTAGCGAAAATAAATCTTCGTCAGCAACGCCCCATACATTTTCATAATGAATCTTTTCTAGAGGGATAGCACTTCTATCAATCACTTCGTATCCGTTTGTTCCAAAAAACTCTTTCATGTTGTCGAAATAACTATATCCCCCATAAACGTATTGGGTGATATATCCCTTACTTCGAAGTACTGAGCCAATAGTAAATAAATTGCCATTATTTGGTCGTTTTACAACACTTTGGCCAGGTGTTGGAGTAATGCCTAATGAGAGTGCCTCTAAACCTCGAACGGTCCGGGTACCACTGGCATATAAATTAGTAAAGAACAAGCTATGATTTGCTAAAGAATCAAGGTTAGGGGTAATATTTTGAGTGTTCCCGAATGCCTTCATAAAATCCGCACTTAAGCTTTCTACACTAATCAAAACAATATTCTTTTTGTTTTCTGGTTTGTCAGAGGTAATATCTCTTTCAATATTGAAAACATCATTGCTTATAAATTTTGCATTAGGCGCACTTAATTCTTTTCGGAGGATAGTAAATGCTTCCTTGGCTGGGAGTTGTTTGTAAAATTTATTATAGTCAAGTTCATTGTTATTAAATGCAACACCAAATTGATATAAGCCATTGCCTGCAAGCTCATTTGCAAATGCGTTTGAACTAAACTGTCTCCAGTCACTTTTTACTAAATAGAAGGAAGCAACGGGCCATATCAGTAGGGCGACTGCAATTAGATGGCGTTGTAGTGCAGGTTGTGATGAGCTTGAGACACTGTTTATAACAGGCTTTCTAATCAGCAGAAAAACTGCGGTAGCGACAACTGTCACACCTAAAATAAGAGTAGGTAGAGGATATGATTCCTTAATGTTTCCTATTACTTCATTAGTATAAATAAGGTAATCTACCGCTATAAAATTATAACGGGTACTAAATTCATTCCAAAAGAACCATTCGCTAACACCGTTAAAGATTAATAACCAGCAAATAATAAAGAAGTCGATTGCTAAAATTGATCTTCTCCATTTAATTCTAAAATTTTCACCCTTTTTCCAAAGAAATAAATAAAAACATAGTCTTAAAGCGATATAGATTACTATTGCTTTGTATAGCAGTTTGTTATAATCAGCTGGAAATAGATTTGTAAATAGTAAAGTTCCAAGCAATGTTATAAGCGCACCAAACAATACGTAGATATATGGTTTTGAATAAACTTTTTCATTGTAAACCCATATGTACAGTACAAAGGGGATGGATGCGAATGAGGCCATGCTAAGGTCATACAGTAGTCCCAGACCATATATGCCCAATACTGTCCTTGTTGAAAGAGCGAGATCTGTTGATGGATGAAATATGAGGACAGTTCTTGTAACTATGGAAATTGAAATAATTAATAAAACAAGAATCAGAACGGGGGTAAATCTTTTAAATAGCTTCAACATTGTTTGTTAACAAATTGTTAGGCCGCAAAAATGCATGTTAAAAATGAAGAAATATTGAAGAAATTCTGAAGGAATTTTGAAGTTATAATGTCAATTAGCTTTAAATAAGGTTAATAGTAAAAATATGTTCTTGGTTGTCACTGTATTTATAGCTTAATTTAAAACCTGCTATTAAGCAGATTTCCTTAACAATTGCAAGCCCTAATCCTGTGCCTCCGTGAGCATTTTCTTTATAAAAACGTTGAAAAATATGATGTTCATTTAATGGTCCACGGTTGGAGTTATTACTAATAACTAGGCATGTTTTACTTAACTTTATTCTTATAGTGCCTTCATTATCCGTATATCTTATAGCATTATTTATCAGGTTGCTAATCATGATTTCTGCCAACTGAGGATGAAAGGGAATTTGTACTTCCGCTAAATCAGTTTCTAAAACTAACTTCTTAATTAATATAAACTCCTCTGTTTCCTGAACTTTTTGAATAATTATAGCTTTTAAATCGACTTTTTCTTTTAATAGAAATTGACGGTTTTCAAGTTTGGTTAAAAGCAATAGTGATTGATGCAGTTTACTTAATTTATGGGCAGAATTGTCAATGATCAACAATTGCTGCATTTCGCTATCATTTAAATCAGCTGATTGAATTAGGATTTCAATTTTTGAACGTATTACAGCTAATGGAGTTTGCATTTCGTGAGCCGCATTTTCAGTAAATGTTTTCAAGGAATGATAATCGGCATAAATCCGTGAAGTCATTTTATTGAGCCTCTCATTCAATAAATTAATTTCATCAATTGGTTCTGAAGGCAACTTTAAGGGTGTTTGTTGATTGAGATGATAACTTCCAATTCGATCAATTGTATTATAGAAGGGTTGTAATAACCGATTAACCACCCTACGGTTTATTATGAAGTTTGCTAATAAAACCAGTCCAATCATGCTTACAATAACAGGAATGATAAGCTTCATGAGATCTTCAAATTCAACTTCAGATTTATTTACCGTTACAGCATAGTTTATTCCGTCAACATTTATAGGGAAAATCAGTTGTCTGATGGGTTCGAATTCATCTTCAGCTTTGTTGTAAACAGAAATAGTTTGTTTTCTTTTTGTTGAGAGTGGTTCTGTTACTTTTTGATAGGTAACCCATTGATGCCTTGTGTTCGGAATCATAGGTAGCTTATGGTATAAAGAGGCATATCCTTCTATTTCCAGTTGTTCGGCTCTAAGGGTTTCATCTAATTGGCTATGAAGAATATAATGCAATAGAAAATAAAAGGCTATACTGCCTATTCCAAAAATTATAATAGTGACCCAGCTATTTATCAGGTTGTATTTTGTAAATAACTTCATTAAATAAGCATTTTATATCCCATTCCATACATGGATTTAATGCAATCTTCTCCACCGGCAGCTAAAATCTTTTTTCTAATATTTTTAATATGTGTATAAATGAAGTCATGATTATCAGCAAAGTCCCTGATGTCTCCCCATAAATGCTGTGCGATAGCATTTTTTGATAATACCTTGTTTTTATTAATCACCAGGAATAATAATAATTGAAACTCTTTGTTGGTTAACTCCAGTTCCTGGTCCAAAACTGTTACAGATTTGCCCAACAAATCAATACGCATGTCTCCTGCTTGTATGCTCGATTGCCCATTAAAATTTCGTCTGCGAATAATAGCTGCAATCCTAATACTTAGTTCCGAAAGGTGAAAAGGTTTGGTAAGGTAATCATCAGCTCCTAATTGAAGTCCTTCAAGTTTATCATCTAATGCATCTTTAGCCGAAATAATAATAACACCTTCTGTTTTCCCCTTCTTTTTTAAAAGCTTTAACAGGTCAAGGCCGGAACCGTCTGGAAGCATAATGTCTAAAACTATGCAATCATAATCATGTACTCCAATTTTATTATAAGCATCGTCGAAGGTATATACCGATTCACAAACAAAGTCATCGGCTGAAAGGTACTCAACCATGCTTTCGTTGAGGTAGGGCTCGTCCTCTATGATTAAAATTTTCAAAACCTATATTTTTAACCAAAATACTGAATAAATTATGGGAAAAAGTGTTTTGAGTAGATGTATTTTGATTAATTGTAATAAATCACCCATTTGTCTAAAGACTTCCGATTCCATTGCCCATTCATCAATAGTTTAATTTCTGGAGGTAATTCACTTTGGGTGACGATTACATTTTTTTTCTCCATAAGTTTTTTTAGATATGATATATCCCCTTGTTCATGCAAGTTGATCAAGTGTTTTTTCCAAGCGTTGGTTCTTTCGAATTGAGTTTCCCTTTTTAGCGAATTTTCAGTATTGTAAATTGAAATAATGTCAGTGTTAAGTTCAAATGCTAATGAGGGCAAAAACTTGTCATAAACCAATATGTTGGATCGATTTAAAGAATTAGCCTTAATAAAACTAGCAATTGGCCTAATAGAATTAGCTTTGAAACTATTATAATGTAAAAAAAAAGAGGAATACAAAAGAAGTGTTAATGCAAAGGAGATATTAAGTAGACCTATTGCTTTTTGTTCCTGCTTTACTAGTACACAAGTTAGTAAGCCTACTAAGAAAGCTATTGCAGGTACAAAATACAGCCATTCTGGTACAGTAAAATTGGTGTTAAAAAAGTTAAGAAGGCTGATTGCTAGGAAAATTAAGCAGTGGATTATGAAAATTACCCACTTCCAAATGGCATTTAATGCCTGGTCAAAATAGTAAGCTGTAACCAAGCTAAATCCAGAAGACAAGGGAAGAATGTATAGTGTTAACTTGGAACTTGAAATGGAGTAAACAATGAACGGAATTAATAGCCACCAAACAAGGATGTTATAGACTGTCTTTTGGTCGGAAAATGATTGTTGCGTTCTTTTAAAAATATTTTTAATGAAAAATGGAAACCAAGGCAAGGTAACCATTGGAAATACAAGGAGATAATAATAAAAGGGTTGGCTTCTTGAGAAAACCTCAGCATGAAAATAGCGATCAAACATGTGTTTGAGTATAAAGTATTGACCTAAGCCATTGTTGCTCCTGGTCACTAAATAAAACCATGAAAATGAAATGATTGTGAAAGCAGCAATTGCTATGAGGTACTGAAATTTAAATAATGGTGGCTTAGGTAATATCTTCATCATTCCAATCATTGCAAAAAAAGGGACTACAAAAACGGCATGGCCTTTAGTTAAAAATCCTAAAGCTGCTGCTACAGCGGTTATCCACAAGTATTTAGTTTGTTGAGTTTGGGAAAAACGAATCCATCCAAATATTGTCAATAATATAAATGTATTGAGGTATGCATCAGTAGTTAAGGTGCGGACAGAAATCAAAACAATAGGCAAGGTGGCATATATTAAAGCTGCATATTTGGCAATCTTAGGTTGAGAAAATAATGACAATGAGATTATAAATATCAAATATACTTGCACAGCGTAAGCCACAACTAAAAAAAATCGGGCAGCAAAAGAACTCACTCCAAATAGTTGAAAGCTTAATGTGGTTATCCAATAAGTTAGCGGTGGTTTATGGAAGTGATGAATGTCCAATAAGGTTGGTTCCACCCAGTTTTTTGAATGAAACATTTCTCTGGCAATTTCTGCATAACGGGCTTCACTGGTTTCTAGCACCCCCCATAGCCCATTAGTTAACAACATAACTGTTGTGAAAACAAAAAGTAATGCAAAATAATCCCTTAAGTAATTTTTCATTGGTTTATACTAATGGATTATAAATGTTGAGTATATAAATAATGCTTTAAGCGGATGTTTGTTCATAAATTAATCTGCTTATTACCTGTTTTCACAATTGGCTAGTAAAATTTGGAGTTATTGTTGTTTTGATTGCATTTAGTGATTGTATTGAAGCTACAAATGAATTCTGTTAGAATTCTGAAGTTGCTGACGGTGAAAGCTCGCATAATTGAAAGATTAGATGTTCCATTATATCAATATAGCGTTCTGAGCTTTGTATGGTCAATATGCAGGTAAAAAAAAGCTTTTTGTTCTATACGAAACCTAATTCTGATTAATAAATGAGATAGGATTAGACACATTGGCCATATGCACAATAGCTTTGTAAATGTACTCACAAACCTGCTTTTCACCTTTAATATTAATCAACGAGATTACATCTTCGGGAGTATGGTACTGAGGGTGCCCTCCGGTATGCAGGCCTAATACTGAGATGTTCTTTTTATAAAAGGAAACATGATCGGAACCTCCAACTTCACCAGCATGCACAATAGGATTTAAATTACATTCGGCACCTAGTCCTTTCATCAGTTCCATGCCGCTATTAAAGGTTCCGGCACCGCCCATATAGATCTCTCTTTTTTCATTTAAGCGGCCTACCATATCCATATTCATCATTAACTTAATGCTTTCCAACGGCACAGTTGGGTGTGAGGTGAAATATTTTGAGCCTAACAAACCTTGTTCTTCGGCACCAAAAGCTATGATTATAATACTTCGTTTCAGCTGATTGCGGTTAGCACTTAATTTTTCGCCTATCTCCAGCAGTGCAGCTGTGCCACTGGCGTTATCATCAGCTCCTGGGTGAATAGCTACGGTATCTTTCTTTTTTGACGAAGGCCCACCCATACCAATATGATCGCAATGAGCTCCCAGTACAATGTACTCTCTCTTCAATTGAGGGTCTGATCCCTCAATTACTCCAATTACATTCCATGTTTTAACAACCGGAGTATCAAGTACGCCTTTTTTTACTTTCAGTTTCGCTTTAAAAGGCTGACGATAAGTGCTGTTTATTTTGGAGATACCAGATTTTCGGAAATCTTCAATCAGATAGTTTACCACTTTGCGATTCTCTGCCGTTCCCGGATAACGGCCTTTGTTTTCTTTGGCTGCTAAAAACTCAATGTGCTGCTTGATTTCATCTTCTGTAATGTCGGCTTGAGCCAGCAAGTTCTTAAACGGAACTAAAAAAAGTAATGCAGTTAACAGTAATCTCATAGGTTGCGAAAATATTAAAAAAGCAGTAGTTGAATTTCTACTTCTGAAATTCTTTTTGCCGGAAAGGTTATCAGTTTTTAGTTAGCAGCAGGAGGAGTTTGAAAATTAATGTTAAATTCTTGTCACCCTATTGGTTATTTATTGTGACTATTAAAAAGAAGGAACTTCGTTATTCAAAAAATGGTTAAAAATTCTTCATATAATCAAAACCAAAGGAAGAGTGATTCTCTTAACGGCAGCATTGCTGCCGTTTTCTCCTTGGCTAAGTTAATTTAAGTGCAAAAGTTTTAATTATTGGTTTTGTATACTTCTTTTGGTTTTTAGTGAGATATTGATTTTTTAACAAATTGTTATTTATTTTCAATTTTATTGATTTTTTTTAAAAAAATCGCAGGCGTTATTGTTTAGTTTGTAAAATTGAGTCATATTGCCGGCTGTGATTTTATAGTTTTATCCAGGATAATTTTTAACCAATGTTATGGAGCAAATGTTAGAAGCAAACATAACGATTACTCATTTTGAAGAGTTTTTCCATAAACATTATAAATTTTTATGTCTTGTAAGTGCACAAATTGTGGGAGATCTTGATGTCTCCAAAGATCTTGTTCAAGAATTTTATATAGATTTTTGGAGACGCCGGGATACAATTCAATTGTCAAGCACTTTTCAAGCCTATGCAGTTCGGGCTGTAAAAAATTTAGCTGTTTCTTATATACGTAAACAGGAATCCCTGGAAGCTAAAAGAAACTTTCTGGAAACTATTGATTGTTTCGATCCTCAGGCAGATACTGAGAATTTGTTTAATAAAGAGAGCCTTGATACTAAGATCAATGCTTCCATTGATAAGTTACCCAAAGAATGCAGAAATATATTTCTGCTGCACAATCTTGAAGGATTGAGCTATGCTCAAATTGCTGAGCGTAATAATATTTCTATTAATACAGTTAAAACTCAAATGAAAAGGGCATATGCCTTTTTACGCACTGATTTAGCTGAACAATCAATTAATTTGTTGATTATATATTTCTGGTTATCAAAGCTTTAGAAATAATTTCTTTTTTTCTTAAAAGTTTTGTCACCCTCCATTCTCTATTTCTCGACTTATTTTCAGATGATGAATAAACCAAACAATACCGGTAACCCGGAGTGGGAGCAAGTTCTTTGTGCTTTAGCGCAAGGAGATGAAATAAATCCTGATCGGCTTAATCAATTGAGTGATGAAGAAAGAGGATTTATTGCAGAACTGGTGGATAAAAGACAATTAACTAAGGCGGTATCTCAGCTACATGAAATTGATTTACAAAAAGATTGGCTGGCTGTTAAAACTCAAGTTGATAGATTGAATGCATCTGGGAGAGTATTCCAATTAAAGAACTGGTTGTTGCATTATGCTGCAGTGTTAATATTGCCATTAACCATTTTGGGTGCATTATATTTTGGATTAAAGAATAATGATAAGATAGCACAAAGCTCTACTGTTGCCCAAAAGGAAGCCGGAGATCGCGGAAAAGCAACATTAATTCTTGGTGATGGGAAAAAAGTGGAGTTAACCGCTAATCAGGTTATCACAAACTCCGACGGCGCAAGAATTCGGTCTGATTCTTCAAATGCTTTAGTTTATGAGTCGGAGCAAAATGTTGGTGACAAGGCTAGTTATAATACACTTATAATTCCTAAAGGCGGATCATACAAATTAATGCTGGAGGATGGAACGGAGATTTGGGTAAATGCTGATTCCCGTTTAAAGTATCAGGTGAATTTTGATGTGACCAAAACCAGAGAAGTGTTTCTTGAAAGTGGCGAGGCTTATTTTAAAGTGGCCAAAAATCCGGATAAACCTTTCATTGTTCACAATAGAAATATGGACATCCGAGTGTTGGGTACGTCATTTAATGTAAATGCCTATTCTAAAAGCATTCAAACTACTCTAGTTGAAGGCAAGGTAAAGATAAGTGTTAATAATAGTCAGAATTTGGATTTAACACCAGGACAACAGGCAAGTTTTGATGAGTTAACAGGAAGCCTTGAGAAACAGGATGTGGATGTGTATTCGTTTGTTGCCTGGAAGGATGACATTATTGCCTTTGATAATGTTACAATGGAGGGCTTAATGGAGCAAATAGGCCGTTTATATGACTACGATATTCAATTTAAAGACGAAAGCTTAAAGAAATTGCATTATTCGGGCAGCGCTGATAAGTCAGAGTCTGTACGAGATGTATTAAATATCATTCAAAGAACTTCAAATCTTCAGTTCACCATAAAAGAAAGGAGCATTATAATAGAAAAAATGAAGAGAAAATAATAAAGTCGGGCAATGTTGCCTCATCGCCCGACTAGGTAAGTTTTCATAAATCATTTGCTTTGACCGAGCAACAAGGATTTATTGTGTTTAACTCAACCAGTCCAAATCTAATGAAAAAAGTTTACGAAAAAACTATTCCAATTTCAAACACATTAAAAGACAGTTTCAAAAAAGCCAGTTTTTTGGTTTTATTGCTTTTTGCCTTTTCTGCTAACATGATGGCTCAATCACTTCCCAAAGTAAGCCTTAATGTTAAAGGTGCTCAAGTATCGAAAGTTATTGCTGCTCTTAAGAAGCAAGTTAAATTTCATATTGTTTATAATCACGAAGAAGTAAATGTCCTGCCTAAGGTAACAATGAAAGTAAAGGACCAACCGCTTGAAAAGGTGTTGGAGCAAATACTTACTGGTTCTAATTTAGAATATACAGTACAATCAAATACAGTTATCATTGGTCCGAAACAGTTGAGGGATGATAAGGCCTCTGTTGTACGCAAAAAGTTAGCCATATCTGGGGTGGTTGTTGATGAGGATAAAAGGCCTCTGTATTATGCGAGTATTGGTGAGATAGGTTCAACTAATGGGACTTTTACTGACGCAAATGGACATTTTGAATTGAGCGTATCGGAGAATGCCGTTCTCAGTATTACTTATTTAGGAATGATTCCTTTAAAAGTTTCGGTAGCAGGTAAAACTAACTTCAATAATATAGTAATGAAGTTAAATAGTGTGGGGATAAAGGAAGTAGTTGTATCTACTGGTATTTTTAAAAAGACAGATCAGAGCTTTACAGGAGCTTCAACCACCGTTACCGCTAAAGAATTACAACAATTTGGTAACCGAAATATTATTACCGCACTTCGAAATATAGATCCTTCATTTAATATTGTTGAAAGCAATGTTTTTGGCTCCAATCCAAACCGTTTACCAGAGATTCAGATTAGAGGTAATTCAAGTTTGCCTAATGTGAACGACTTACAAGACCAAACGCGAGTTGGATTAAATACCCCACTAATTATTTTGGATGGCTTTCAATCTACGCTTCAAAAAATGTTGGATATCAACGAAAATGAGGTGGAATCGATAACCATTTTAAAGGATGCTTCAGCTACGGCTATCTATGGATCAAGAGGAGCTAACGGTGTGGTTGTGATTACAACCAAGGCTCCTGCTGCAGGTAAACTTAGAATAAATTATCGTGGAGATGTTAATGTTGAGGCTCCAGATTTAAGTGCTTATAGTGTTTTGGATGCTAGAGATAAACTGGCTTTGGAAGAAGCTGTAGGGTTATATAACAATGCTAGGGCTGAAAATGATGTTCCATTAAAACGTTACTATGGATTCCTTTTAAATGAAGTTAATAGTGGTGTTAATACTTACTGGTTGTCCAAACCCTTAACAACTGGAGTAGGTCAACGCCATAACATTCGCTTAGAAGGAGGAGACCAAACTTTTCGTTATTCGGCGTCTATGCAACTGAATGATATTAAGGGAGTAATGAAAGAGTCGGGGCGTAAAACATATAATGGTACCATTAACTTGTCTTATACTTATAAGAAGGTAAGATTTAGTAATAATTTAATGATTGTGGACGGAAATTCGGCCAATTCTCCTTATGGTGATTTTAGCGAATACGTTCGTATGAACCCATACTGGCGAGCTTATGATGAAAATGGTAATGTGATCAAGTTTTTAGGTAATCCCGGAAACCAAGATTATTCAAATCGCTGGTCAACATTGCCAACAAATCCATTATATAACGCAACGCTCAACGTTTTTGATAAAACCAAAAACGCTGAACTAACTAACAATACTTCAATAGAATTACCAATTCTTCAAGATTTAATTGTAAGAGGACGTGTAGGGATAACAAAAGGGCAAAGTCAAACAGACAAATTCAGGCCTGCCGAGCATACGGCATTTGCAAATTATACCGATATCGACATTTTCAGAAAAGGAGATTATAGCTATAGTGTTGCAAACAGTTTGTCATATGATGCATCGGTGAACTTAAGTTATTCAAAAACTTTTGAGAATAACAATACATTATTTGGCGGCCTTGACTATAACGTTCGTCAAAGTCAGGCGTCGGGCTATAGTTTTTTGGCGGAAGGTTTTACAAATGCAAACCTCGACTTTATTTCAATGGCTCAGCAATATGCTAAGGACGGAAAGCCTACCGGTTCTGAAGGTCTTTCGAGAGCAGTTGGCATAACAGGAAACATAAACTATATATACGATAACCGATACTTTGTTGACGGATCAATGCGTATTGACGGATCTTCACAATTTGGGTCTAAGAAAAGATTTGCGCCATTCTGGTCTGCGGGTTTGGGATGGAATATGCATAATGAGAACTTTTTGAAAAACTCTAAAGTGATCAACCGATTAAAGATTCGCGGTTCATTTGGTTTAACCGGTTCGCAGAACTTTAGTTCATATCAGGCACTTTCTTCTTATCGCTATTATACTGATGATCGCTACTTCAATTGGAATGGCTCTTATTTAATGGGGCTTGGAAACGAAGATTTGAAGTGGCAACAAACAATGAATTATGACATTGGTATTGATGGTGAGTTTTTGGATAGAAGACTAAAATTAACTGCTGATTACTACATTGAAAAAACCAATGACTTAGTTTCTTCTGTTAATCTTCCTGCATCTAATGGATTTACCAGTTATATCGAAAACATTGGTAAAATGGAGAACAGAGGTTTAGAATTAAAGGCCACAGCTTTTCTAATCCGTAATATGGACCGTGCCTTCACCTGGAGCGTTACAATGGCCATGATTCATAATAAAAATAAGATAGTTCAAATTTCTCAGGCATTAAAAGATGCACAAAAGGCAATTGAAAATTCAACCGGTGCAGCGCCAAGTACTTTATATAGAGAAGGCTTTTCAACTAATGCTATTTGGGTTGTTCCTTCGTTGGGTATTGATCCAAGTACAGGGAAAGAGCTTTATTTAGGAAAAGATGGATTGCCAACTTATACCTGGAGTCCAGCTAATCTTGAAGCTGTTGGATCAACTGAGCCTGTTATCCGAGGTAATTTCAGTACTATGGTTCGGTATAAGAACTTATCACTGAATGCCGCATTTGGTTACCGCACAGGAGGACAGTTATACAATCAGACATTGATTGATAAGGTTGAAAATGCCAATTATAACTATAATGTTGATTCTCGCGTGTATGACAATCGGTGGAAAAACCCTGGTGATAACGCTGCATTTAAAGGATTATTAGTTACTGCGGCAACCAGCAGGACTTCGCGTTTTGTTCAGGATGAGGGGACTATTAATTGTCAGAATATCAATTTAATGTATGACTTAAGGTCGAAGTATTTGAACAAACATCTTGGTTTGGATATTCTTTCGGTTTCTGCAAGTGTAGCTGATGCATTTTATATCTCTACCGTTAGGCAGGAACGTGGTACCCAGTATCCATTCTCCAGACAGTTCTCATTAAGAATTAGTACAACATTTTAATCTAGGATAGGATGAAAAATCTAAAATATATTATCGTTGCCGTGCTAGCCTTGATAAGCACTTCCTGTAAGGATTTTTTAACGGTAAATCCTAAAACAGAGATGACCCAGGATGTGCTTTTTTCAACAGAAGCAGGATTTAAAGATGCTTTAAGCGGCGTTTACATTCAGATGAAGGGCTCTGATGCTTATGGTATGGCGATGACCATGGGTACAATTGAGCAGATCATCTCAAGTTGGGATGTGACGGCCAATAGCACGCCACAGAAATTAGGTCTTTTTAATTATACGGATGCTGGTGTTGAAGGATCACTAGCCACTATTTATGCTGCAGAATATAAAATTATAGCTAGCATTAACGCGATTTTGAATCATGTTGATGAAAGAAAGGATGTTTTTAACACACCTGGTATGTACGAAACCATTAAGGCAGAATGCTTGGCATTACGTGCTTATTGTCACTTAGACCTTTTGCGCTTATTTGGACCTATTCCTACAGATCCAAGCACTGGAAACATGTTGGCGTATGTTACAGTACTTTCTAAGAATCCTAATCAGTTAATTCCTTTTTCCCAATATCAGGAATTATTATTAAAAGACTTGACCGAAGCAGAAGCTCTACTGAAAGATATCGATCCGATTACTCAATACTCATTGGTTCAACTACGAGATCCTCGTGCGACAGCTGCGTTCAATCCTGCCGATACTTATTTAGCTTATCGTTATTACCGCATGAACTACTATGCCGTAAAGGCGTTACAAGCTCGTGCTTATTTGTGGTTCAATAATAAAGAGAAGGCATATGAATGCGCTAAATTGGTTATTGATGCCAAAAATAATGATGGTTCTGCAAAGTTTCGTTTAGGTACAGCGGTCGATATGACTAACAAGGATTATGTGCTCACTTGTGAACACATTTGCGGTTTGTATGATTTCAATCTGTATACAAAATATGTTGGAAACTTTGCAAATGGTTTATTGAAAAAAGGTTCGACAGCTACCTCCATTAACACTCAGCTATTTGGCAATACTGGAACTGACATTCGTGAGGCCAATATGTGGGAGCTCATTACTTTAGCCAATCAATCTAAGTGCTATGTGTTGAAGAAATATCAAATGGTGGAGAAGCCTACCAATTTGGCAAGTGATTTTAAGCAGATTCCGTTATTGCGTATCAGTGAAATGTACATGATTGCCATTGAAGCGGGAGCCTCTGCTGATGCACAAGCATTATGGAATACGTTCCGCACATCCAGAAATATTGCAGTTACTAATTTACCTGCCGACCCAACTGCATTAAAATATGAATTGTTGAAGGAGTACCGAAAAGAGTTTTATGGAGAGGGTCAGGCATTTTTTGCCTATAAACGTGTAAACGCACCAAAGGCAAACATGTTGTTTGTTCCAGCTGCAGCTACCGTTAACTACTTAATTCCATTGCCTAAAACGGAAACCATTAACCTTAATTAATCTAACGAATGAAAAAAATAAAATATTTCGTGGTGGCTCTGGCTTTATTAGGCCTGGCTTCTTGTAAGGAAGATGATTATTACCTCTTTAATGATGTGGCAAGGTTGCAGTTTGGTCCGGATATAACAAGAATTTATCAACCCAGCTTTAACCTGGCAGATACCTTAAAGCCCTATACTTTCTATTACGAAAATCCGGATGTAAAGCAGGATACGGTGTTTTTTGATATATATGCTATCGGTGGAACGTCATCAAAAGATCGCAGCTTTACACTTGAACAAGTACAGGAAAGTGGTGTTAATAACGCTGTTGCCGGAACGCATTATCTGGCTTTTGCCAATCCTGCGGTTAGTAAAAACTATGTGATTAAAGCAGGTCAGATTCACAGTTTGGTTCCGGTAATTATATTGCGTGATCCTTCTTTAAAAAGCGCAAATGTAACATTGAAGTTTAATGTTGTTGTTAATGAGAATTTTCAGCTTGGAGAAGCTAAGAATCTATGGCGAAAAATTGATTTAACAGATCGACTAAGTCAGCCGGCAGCCTGGAATGCATCCGCAACTCAATTTTATTATGGTAAGTATAGTACTGTTAAACATCAATTCATGATCCAAAGTACCAATCAAAAATGGGATCAGGAATTCATGGCGACGCTTCCTAATGATTATGCTTTGCTTCAGTATTATACGGGCACACTTAAAAATGCTTTGGTTAATTACAATAATGCTCATCCGGGAAATATGCTCAGAGATGAAATGGGTGACCTGGTTGTATTTCCATAACTCTAAAGATGTTATCTCATGAAGAAATTATATACAGTATTTAGTCTTGCAATGATCTTCATCATTGCAAGTTGTTCTGAAGATATTGGTAATTATGAATATTCACCTGTAGAAGTAATTACTATTAAGGGTATCGATAATTCATACACGAAACTTTCAGGGGTGGAAAGAATCACTTTAGATCCTGAAGTTTCAACAACAGCTAATGATGCCGATTTTGAATATTTCTGGGGTATCTATGAGACCAATGTTCAGGGTTATGCTCCGAAAATTGACACTATCGCTAAAACTAAAGCCTTAGACTATTTAATTAAGCAGCCTGCTAAAGGTTGGGTGTTGGTTTTTCGGGCTAAAAATAAAAAGACAGGATATTTTCAATATGTAACCTCCTCAGTAAACGTTGTAACACAATATACTCGTGGTTGGTACGTGGTGAAAGACGACGGAACTCAAACAGATGTGGATTTGTTTAAAAACCCTACGAACATTATTCCGGAAACGAAGGTGGAGAACGTGTTTAGTTTGGTAAATGGTAAAAAGCTAAATGGAAAGGCATCTCTTTTCAGTTTTCTTACAGCTTACAAATCAAGTGTTACCGGTGTGCTTGGAAATACACGGGCTCTATTTGTAGTGAGTGATAATGATGCAACAGTGGTTGATATCAACACCTTTAAAGAAATCAGAGGTTTTAATAGTTTGTTTTATGAGTCACCATCAAACAAAGCTCCCAACTTTGTTACTTTCGCTTCTCAGGCCAACTACTTTGTGAACGACGGGCAGGTTTACGCGATTTATACCATGAGTGCCAATACAGGACAATTTGGAGTGAGAAAGATGAGGGATAACTTAAATACTCCTTATAAAGTATCCAAGTACTTTATGACTTATGGTTTTAGCGATCCGATTTTCTTTGATGAAACCAGCAGCTCTTTTATATCTTCTGGAGCAACCGGTAATATGGTGAACGCTGTTTCAGATGCTGCTGCAACAAAGATGAAGGCGAATAATAACAATAAGAAGTTATTGTTCATGGGTAATAAAAACACTGCTCCTTTTTCGGGCTATGCAGTATTTCAGGATAAAACCGATCCGAATTTGAAGATCCTATCTTCGATTACGCCCGCTTTGCCTAATCTAACTATTATAAACGATACGCTAAAGGTTGCCGATAAGCTCTATAATGCCACCAACTATACGCTTTTACAAGGCGATGAAAATATGCTTTACTTTACCGTTGGCAATCAGGTATGGTCGCGCAATTTGTCGAACAAGTTTGAGCAGTTGCAATACACTGTGCCTGCAGGAGAAGAAATAACTTTTATCCGCCACCGAAAATATACCGGATCGGGTGCTGAAGCTCCATACTCATACAATTACGTAATGGTCGGGACGAAAATAGGGGCCAATTACAAAGTGCGCATGTTTACCAAAACATCCGGCAATCTATCGGCAAATCCGGTGTTTACCTTGGATGGAACAGGCTCGGTTGGTGATGTAATTTATATTTCACCGTCAATTAGTGAATCAACTTATACCAATACATTTTAACCATAAACCAATGGTGGCAGCTAGTCTGCCACCATTAAAAAGCGCAATTTAACCTCATAATATATGAAGAAATTATTAAGGCAAGCGGCCTTTGTCGCTTGTGGGTGGATGATTACTGCCCAAGCTTTTGCAGATGAAGGCATTAAAACTGTAGTTCAAGGCTCAGTATCCGGAGTTGCTGTAAAAAAGATATACCTGCATAAGCGTGAGCAAATGGTCCGTGTAAGTTTATCTGATAGTGTTGAAAATGGACAGTTTCAACTGGCTTTGAATTTGAAGGAACCTGCATTTTTTATGGTAGGTACTGGTACAAGGGAATTGCCGGGCTTCTTTGTATACCTGAATCCTGGTGATAACCTAACTATGAAGGTAGAAAATGGAAGGTTTGTGATGAGTGGTAAGGGCAGTGAGATTAATCAATTGTTGTATGATTTAGATAAAAACTTTCCGTATATCTCCAATAGTGATGTGACAGGAGTTTATAAGAGTCGTGTAAATGCCATTAATCAATCTACCAACGAAGAAGTTGTTCGTAACAAAGCATTATTGCAGGGTAATGCGCAAGGAGAATATCTGAATCGAGTTTATGGATCGTTAATCAACGAAAAGGTGTTTGGTGCAACGGATGATGTTAAAGTGGTGAATTTTACTGATTTGAACATCCCCTTATTGCCTGAAATTGAGGTTTATGAGAACTGGAGACAAACGATCCAGGAGCTCATGTACAGCAAAATGAAAGCAGGCCAGTTAAAGATTCGTAACATGAACACTTGGGTGGCCGATTTTGGTGGTGCTATTGAGAATCAAAAGTTAAGAGAGGATTTCATGGTGGCTTCTATTGAATATGCGGTTTTGTTGGGTGATTTCACTTCTATCAATGCGGTGATTAAAGAAGCGTTGCCGTTAATTAAGAACCCTAAGAATGTTGTTAAAATCAACGCTTTGCAACCAAAAATTGCAGCAGGCTTGAGTCGCTACAAAGATGTAATGCCGGGTACTGATATGAGTGCTTTCACTTTCCATGATGTGAATGGCAAACAGGTAGCCCTCAGCGATTACAAAGGAAAATTCATCTTCATCGATATCTGGAACACAGGCTGCCATCCTTGCATCGCTGAAATTCCTTACATAAAGAAAATGGAGCACGAACTGCAAGGCAAAGACATTGTTTTTGTTTCAATCTCTTGCGATACAGAGGCTGATGTATGGAAAAAATTTTTGGAGAAGCGTAATCTACTGGGAACTCCACAATTGTTAATGGGTAGCGGATTTAAGGATCCGTTTTTTGAGAAAATTCAAAAATCAGGTATTCCTCGCTTTGTCATCATTGATAAAGAAGGCAAAATGGTGGATTACAATAGCTGTAAGCGTCCTTCTAATCCATTGTTGAATATTTACTTAAATGAATTGCTAAACAAATCATAATCATGAAGAAATACAGTATTCTATTGGCATTACTGGTGCTTGGTGCAATTAAAGCTCAAGCCCAAAACTTTACTGAAATTAAAGGGGTTTCCAAAAAATCGAAACCATCTGAAGTTAAGCTTTACAAAGTTGTCTACGGTCGCATGGAAGAAATTGCCACGACCACGCCTTCAGCTAACGGAGCTTTTGGATTTAGTTTTCAACCTGATTACAAAGGTTTTTATATGGTTGGCATCGGCAACCCAATACAAGGCACCCAAGACAAATTTAAACTGTACGTAAAGGGAGGTGATAAGATCAACCTGGAATTGAATGATTCGACCTATGTTCTTACTGGTGAAAATACAAAAGAGAACCAGGTACTATCACAATGGCAGAAGTTTACCTACAAGATTGAGCGTAAATCGGTTTATTTTAATAAAACCAGAAGTACTTATGTTGATTTCTTTCCTGATTTAGAAGCAGTGGCTGCTCAGTCGAAAACCTGGACTAACGGTAAAACTACCGGTAATGTGGAGTTTGATAAGTTAATGAAACTAACCGTAGATTATGATCTGGCCTATTTCGCTTTAACATTATTAAGTACCCCACGATCTGCCCATCCTAAAAAAGAGGATTATACCGCATACCTGAAAAACTTTATTGCAGACAAGTTTTTGCAAACTGAGGATTTGTTGAAGTTTCCTTATGGAACAAGAATTTTGGGCAACTTGGTTAGGATGAAAGATCAAAGTCCGGAAAAATATGATTTCGACAAGAACGTGATGACTATTGCTAATGATAAATTAAAAGGTGAATATGTGTTATCGAATGCAGCATCTGCAAAATCCTACACCATTTACCTTGAAATGTCCGACAAATACAGTAAATATTTTACAACCGAAGATCAGAAGGCTCGTGCTCAGAAAATCGCTGCCGGTTTGGCCACATTCAAACCAGGCGAAAAAGCCATCAACTTCACTTACCCCGATGCAGCAGGTAAGCAAGTTTCACTGACCGATTTCAAAGGTAAAATTGTTTTAGTAGATGTTTGGGCAACCTGGTGTGGTCCCTGCAAAAAGGAAATTCCTTCTTTAAAAGAATTAGAGAAAGAGTTTCATGATAAAGATGTAGTGTTTTTAAGTGTTTCGGTAGATGAGGATAAGGATAAAGAAAAGTGGAAAAAGTTCATCGCTGATGAGCAATTGGCAGGTGTACAGCTGTTTGCTAGTGGCTGGTCACAAATTGCTCAGGCTTATGGTATAAAAGGTATTCCTCGTTTCATGTTGTTTGATAGAAACGGTAATGTTATCAATGTGGATGCTCCTCGTCCAAGTGATCCGAAGTTGAAAGAAGCCTTGAATGAATGGTTGAGTAAGACAATTTAAGAAGGATGAACGATTAGGAAGCGACCATAGTGAGAGTAGGTTTAATAGGGTCTACAGTTGAAGCTTAACTCAAATATATTAAGTATGAAAAAAAAACTATTTCTTCCCGTTTTTTTGCAAAAAAGCAGGCCTGATTCTGTTCGCATTTGCATTATTACTATATACAATATCTCAGCTAAATATAAATTTAAAAGGTATTAACCCTACACTTTTAACTTTTGTTATAAATTTCAGTCTTGTATTGGGTTTGTTTTTCTTAGTATTCTCAAAAGATAAAATTGAAACTGAATGGATTTCAAAGTTGCGGTTTCATGCAATCATTCTAAGTTTAAGAATGGGTGTGTTTTTTTACCTTTTTCATGCATTTTTAACGTGGACCAAACCCCAATCCTTCACTGATTCAAAAGCAGGCCTGAGGACGATTCTGTTTATACTTTTGATGTCATTGTTTTTATTGGCTTTATATAAAAGAAGACATCAAAAAGGATCTATCCAATTATAAAAAGGCTGAGGAATCAGTTGCTATTCGCTCTAAATAATTGACCTATTTAACCTAGTTCCCATAATAAAGGCTGTGTGTGAGGCGCAGCCTTATTTCATCTTATTCAAGGAATTCAATAATTAAGAATTAAATGAGGTATATCAACTACACTGTTGCTACAATTCTACTGATGACCTGTTTAGGTCTCAGCTCAGTTAAGGCACAGCATATCGAAAGTAAAAGTACTAGCATAGAAAAACCAATTGTCACAGTAAAACTGCCTAGTATAATTGAGTGGACAGACTCATATCACCTCATTGTGCAAAAGGAAAATCTGGGTTTTGCTTCTAAAAACATTTTGATTGATGCACGTAATGGAGCTGAAAAAGAGATCCTGACGCAAAATGTCGCATCAAGAAAGCAAAAAAGTGAAGAAGGAGTAGTAATAATTAAAAATGACATCTACCTGAAGACAGGTAAGGATGCAAAACAGTTGACCAAAACCGAAGGAACAGAAAGTAATCCCAAGCTTTCTCCTGATGGTAAATATGTTGCCTTTATACGTGATCATAACTTGCTTTCAATTGAGGTTGCTACAGGAAAAGTATATCAATTAACAACTGACGGTAGTGATGTAATATTAAATGGTGTTGCTTCATGGGTCTATATGGAGGAAATTTTAGGTCGAGAGACCAAAGGTGCCGCTTTTTGGTGGAGTCCAGACAGTAAATCAATAGCTTTTTTTCGTACCGATGAGAGTAAGGTGCCTTTATTTACCATTGCCGAATCAAAGGGTATACATGGCACCATTACCATGCAACGCTATCCTAAAGCAGGAGATCCTAATCCAGAGATAAAAGTTGGCATTGTGTCTCCAAGTGGTGGGGCTGTAATTTGGGCCGATTTTAATTCAAAAGATGATCAGTATTTCGGAACACCTTACTGGCGACCAGATAGTAAATCACTTTGGGTGCAATGGATGAACCGTGGTCAAGATAATTTAAAGATTTATGAAGTCTCGTTAATGAACGGTAGCAAAAGAGAAATTTACAATGAGGTTCAGAAAACCTGGATTAGCCTGGATGAATCAGATCGGATTACCTTTCTGAAAAATAGCAACGGCTTTATTTTACTGAGTGATAAATCGGGCTGGAGGCAGATGTATTTACATGATATGAATGGTAAAATGATCAATCCTATTACTAATGGAAAATTTGTGGTAAGTGAAATCAAATACATTGATGAAAAGAACCAGATTATTTACTTCATGTGTAATAATGATAACAAAGTACGTTCTGATCTTTATAGGGTAAATTTTAATGGTAAGGGATTGAAGCGTTTAACTTTTGGTCCTTATACGCATGAAGTAGCCCTTTCTCCTGATGCATCTTTTTTTACAACTAAATATTCCAACACAGGTACTCCAACTCAATTAGCACTTGTAGATAAAAAGGGAAAACTGATTAAGGTATTGGGTGATAGTAAGGGTTCGGATCTTAAAATGGAAAACCTCCCTAAATCAGAAGTTGTTTTTGTGAAAAGTGAAGATGGGAAATTCGATATCCCTATGCGGATAACCTATCCAATGAATATGAAGGCAGGCAAGAGCTATCCGGTTTCTATTGCTAATTACGGTGGACCTAATTCAACCAATGTACGTGATAACTGGGTGTATTCTAATTATAATGGAAATTTGGATGTAGATAGAGAGGATAGGATTTTGGTATATATGGATCATAGGGGTAGTACTGAATTCGGTAAGGAAGGACAAAATTACCTTCATCGAAATTTGGGTTATTGGGAACTAACTGATTGGATCTCATGCGTGAAATGGCTAATAGCAAATACACCGGCTGATCCTAAAAAGATCTACATAGGTGGTTATAGTTATGGAGGCTATATGACTTGCTATGCTTTAACCCGCGGTGCCGAATATTTTACCCATGGCGTAGCAGGAGGCAGCGTTGTTGACTGGCGTTTGTATGATACTCACTATACTGAACGCTATATGGATAGTCCGACAGAAAACCCCGAAGGGTATAAAAATAGTTCTGTATTGACCTGGGCCGATAAGCTAAAAGGAAAATTATTGCTGCAAGCAGGAATGAGTGATGATAACGTGCATGTCCAAAATACCTTTCAATTGGTTGATAAACTCCAGCTCTTAAACAAAGACTTTGAAATGGCACTTTACCCGGAAAACAAACATAGCTTATTCAGTCCTAAACTGAACAGTTTTAACGAAAGAGGTAAACGTTTCTTTTACAGGTATGTGCTGGAAAAATCTTTTCCAGAACCTGTTAAAGAAAACCTGAAAACGGGACAGCCATAATAATATTATAAAAACCAAATAATAAAGGGGGCGTGTGAGGCACTGCCTTATTTTTTGTACAAGGTTTTGAAATAATTAAGTCATAAACCGAAATCATAACGTCACATGTCATTTTTATGAAAAAGACAATTCTAGTATTAACCATATTATTTATCAACCTGACTGCATTTGCTCAGGATAGTTTGACTATTAAAGGAGTAATAAAAGGCCTTGGTAACGACAATGTGTTTGTTGGGTTTAAAGGAAGCAATTACAAAGCCTCAGCTAATAATGATACCTTCCTTCTTAAGGTAAAAAAGCAACTATTTCCCACTGACGCTGTGTTCAACATAAATACAGGCGGAAATGGAGGGATGCTTAATAGGCAGCCATTAAATTTTGTTATTGGGCAGTCTGACTTGACCGTCGAAGGAACAAAGGAGGATTATTATTTAGCTTCTATTACCGGAGATAAAGAAAACAATGAGCTAACCGTATATCGTAAATCATTTAGTGAAATTATAAAGAAGCAGACCAGCTTAAGAGAACTTTATCAAAATCCTGATAAGGAGGTATCCAAAAGAGCATTGGAAGAGAGTAAAATCGTTTTTAAAGCTGAGATGCAAAAAGAAAAGGAGTACTTAAAAAAGTATCCTGATTCTTATGCAAGTATGTTTTTGCTTTATAGAATGGAAAGGAAGTTTACGGCGGGAGACTATGAGAAAGCCTATAATTCACTTACGAGTAGGTATAAAACAACAGCCCCTGCAATAGAAATTGCAAAGCGCATACGAGATTTGCAGCCAACCGCTGCAGGTAAGCAAGCCATGAACTTTATTAAAAAGGATAAAGATGGGAAGGAAATAAATCTCGAAAACTTTAAAGGGAAATTGGTATTACTTGATTTCTGGGGGAGTTGGTGTGGGCCTTGTCGGGCAAGTCATCCGCACCTAAAGGAACTTTATTCAAAATATAAAGACAAAGGCTTCGAAATCATTGCCATTGCGCAGGAGCGTGCACCAGGTGATGAAGCTAGAAATAAATGGCTAGAAGCCATAAAACAAGATGACATAAACTGGGTCCATGTCCTCAATAATGAAGAAAAGCAAAAATTGGATCTAGTTAAGACTTATGCTATTAAAGCATTTCCTACCAAGATTTTATTGGACAAAAACGGTAAGTTTTTAATGAGAATAAGTGCAAGTGCAACAGATGATCTTGATCAGATGCTTAAGAAAGAGCTGGATAACTAAGAGAAAGGGATTTAGAATGCTCTAAGTTTACGCTCCTTTAACAACTAAATCTATGAGCCCTTTATATGAAAATATAAGAGGAGTGCTAGCGACTCGTACATCAAAAATGTCTTTTAACGAATGGTTGAGTACATCAAGCGAATGGATTCGAACAAACGATTCAAAATCTGGAATTGTTGATTTGTCAACTGATATATTTATTTGATATTCACTCAATCGGCTTTCAGGCTTTATATTGGTGGTAAATTGTCTAGCAAAAACATGAGATAGTCCATTGTTTGTGAGTGGCGGAAAAATCAAATTAGACCCTTTGCTATATAGGTGACTGTGATTGTGTCTGAAGTTCAAATTATTACAAAGGATCAAATAGAGGAATTGTTCCATGCAAACTATAAAAATTTATGCATGGTGGCAGTTCGTTATGTGCATGATATTGATCTGGCGAAAGATATTGTGCAAGAGTTTTTTGTGTATTTGTTGAACAAGCATGAGCAAATTAAGTTGAAAACCGCTTTTGACGCATACGCTGTCCGCTCCGTTAAATACCTCTGCATTACCTATCATCGAAGACAAAAGCGCCAGAATACAGTTTCTATGGTTGATGATTTACCCGAAACGGCATTTGACCCCTATGGATTAATTGAAGATGAAAACGAACGTTCAGAAATGTACGCCAAGTTGAATGCTTCATTAAATAATTTACCGACTGAAAGACGCAAAATATTTTTAATGAGTAATGTTGAAGGGCTCAGTTATGCTGAAATAGCAGAAAAAAACGGAATTTCAATTAATACTGTAAAAACTCAAATTAAAAAAGCGTACTCCACACTTCGGGCTGAACTTTCTGAAAACGCCCTTGTTAGCCTAATATTATTCTTCCTAAAGAAGGATTAGTAAAATTTTTTTTCATTTTTTATAAAAATCCAATCACCCTTTTTTGCACTTCGTGCGACTTGTCCTTGTATGAAAAGAAAACAAGGCGATTTTAACAGTAAAAAATGGATTCATGATGTCTTAGAAGATCGGTCATCAGAAGAGCATTTATTTCCTACCAGTGATTCAGAGATTTTGAATAAGGAAAAGAAATGGTTTAATGATGCTCGCTTGCAGGCTCAGTTTACTGATGAAATTGATAAGACTGCTGACTGGCAACAAATACAGGCAAGGTTCAGGACTCCTCGCATCATTACGTTAAAGTCATTCCTGAAATACGCGGCCATTTTAGCTTTCCCTCTTTTAATCGGGGCGGCTTTCTTTTTTAAATCCAATCATACAATACCGGAGGTTGCAATAGCTCAGAATACTTACCAGAAGAAAAAGGTGACCTTGATTCTTCAGGATGGTTCAAATGTCGATCTGGAGCAGGCAAAAAATGTAAAGGGCTTCTCAGGCCTTGTTAATAAAAATAGTACCCTTGATTATTCCAAAACAGAAAATATTACCAATGCACCTGTATTTAACACCTTAGTGGTTCCGCGCGGATCAGACTATAAGTTGGTGCTTGAAGATGGAACCGAAGTATGGGTGAATGCAGATACACGAATCAAATACCAAGTGAACTTGAGCAAAACCAATACGCGTCAGGTTTATTTAGAAAACGGGGAAGCTTATTTTAAGGTGACCAAGAATCCTGAAAAGCCATTTATTGTTCACAATGGGCAGATGGATGTGCAAGTAGTGGGCACATCGTTTAATGTGAATTCCTATACCAAAACCATTCAGGCCACATTAGTTGAAGGCAAAGTGAAGGTAAGCGCAGGTTCAGACAAATTCCTGATTTTAAGTCCGGGACAACAGGCAAACTTTATAAGTGCCACCGGTACATTGCAAAAGGAGGAGGTGGATGTTTATCCATTTGTTTCATGGAAGGATGGGGTGATCATTTTTGAAAACCAAACCATGACCGAATTGATGGAAAAAATCAGCCGTTTGTATGATTATGATATTCAGATTAAGGATGAAGAAATCAAGCAGTGGCATTATTCAGGCATAGCCAAAAAATCCTCATCTGTAGAAGATGTTTTAAATATTATTCAAAGTATATCCAAACTTAAGTTCACGATTAAAGAAAGGACCATTATTGTAGAGAAATCGATAAAAAATTAAAAAAAAACGGGCGATGTTGCTGCATCACCCGAACAGGTAAGTTTTTATAAATCAATCGCTTCTGGACAAGTTGCAAGGATTTAAATTCTACTTTTTAACCTAATCCAATCTAATGAAAAATAATTACAAAAGAATTTTACCAATTAAATACCTGAAGGGTTTCAGGAAAAAGGGACTAACAGCCTTTATGCTTTTGTCCTTTTCTATGAATGTTATGGCCCAATCGGTGCCAAAAGTGAGCTTGAATGTTAAAAACGCTCAGGTTTCAACCGTTTTTGAGACGCTAAAAAAGCAGACAAAGGTTTACTTCGTTTATAATCATGAAGAAGTAAATGCCTTACCTAAAGTAACCCTGAATATAAAGGACCAGCCTCTTGAAAAGGTGTTGGAGCAGGTATTGGCAGGCTCGGATTTAGAATATTCGATACAAGGGGAGTCTGTTACTATCAGACTAAAAAATACGAAAGAAAATAAGCAGTCCCGTAAGAAAATAGCAATTAGCGGTATCGTAACTGATGATACTAACGAACCATTGCCGGGGGCGAGTGTGGTTGAAACAGGAATCAATAATGGCACGATGACCAATGAAAAGGGCCAGTTTCAATTGAATGTGGAAGAAAATGGCAGCATAACGGTTAGTTCTCTGGGCATGGCTCCACAAAAAGTTCAGGTAGCGGGAAAAACCAGCTTCAAAATCATAATGAAGGTGAGTAGCAATGGCCTTAAAGAAGTGGTGGTAGCCACCGGTATCTTCAAAAAGGCTGACCAAAGTTATACGGGTGCTGCTACAACCATTACCGCTAAAGAACTGGAAACGGCTAGTAACCGTAATCTTATTGCAGCCATCCGTAATATTGATCCTTCGTTTAACATCCTGGTTAATAACCAAGCCGGTTCTAATCCGAATAAGATACCGGATGTTCAAATCCGTGGAAACTCCAGCCTGCCAAATGTAAATCAAGTGGCATATGATGATCAAGTGCGCGCCTTAAACGTTCCATTGGTTATCCTGGATGGTTTTCCCTCAACCATGCAAAGACTTTTGGATCTGAACGTGGATGAAGTGGAAACCATTACGATTTTAAAGGATGCTGCAGCAACCGCCATTTATGGTTCCCGCGCGTCGAATGGTGTAATATCCATTACACGTAAAGCGCCTAAAGCCGGGAAGCTTGAAGTAAGTTTTCGCAATAACATAAGTGTGGAAGCGGCTGACTTAAGCGCCTACAACCTTTTGGATGCCAGACAAAAGCTGGATCTGGAGTATAAAGCAGGGCTTTACAATGGTGTTAAGCCAGAAGATGAAATCACCAGAAAAACCTATTATAATTATTTACTAAATCAGGTAAACAGTGGGGTGAACACCTATTGGTTGTCGCAGCCTATTCGTAATGCAGTGGGGCAGCGCCATAGCCTTAATTTGGGAGGTGGTGACCAGTCGTTTCGTTATTCGGCTAATGTATCTATGAATGATGTTCAGGGGGCAATGAAAGGGTCGAGCCGTAAAACCTATGCCGCATCCATCAACCTTAGTTACTCCTTTAAAAAATTAAGATTCATTAATAATGCAATGTTTACTCAAGGTAATCAGCAAGAATCTCCTTATGGAGCCTTCAGTGATTACGCGAAGCAAAACCCATATTGGAGTGCTTTTGATGAAAATGGGAAGGCATTAAAGTACTTGGGAGATCCTGGGGATGGTAGTTACACAGGTCGTTGGGGTTTATTGCCTTTGAATCCTTTGTATAATGCAACTCTAAACACCTTTGATAAAACTGAAAACACAGGTCTTACAAACAATACAACCCTTGAATGGCAAATTCTTGATGAGTTGGTTATGAGGGGTAGTTTGGGTGTTAACAAAGGTATGAGCCAAAGTGATAAATACCGTCCTGCTGATCATACTGCTTTCGATATTTACACTGCTGAGAATGTGTTTAGAAAGGGTGATTATCAGTTTGGAACAAGTAAGAACTTTAGCTATGATGCGAATGCCAATTTAGCTTACACCAAAACCTTTGCTTCAAAGCATACCATTTTTGCCGGTTTAAATTATAGCATAAATGAAAATCAAGGCTCGAGTTACGGATTTTTAGCCGAAGGTTTCAGCAATCCAAATTTTAGCTTCATGTCAATGGCATTGCAATACCCGGGAAGCAGTAAGCCTACCGGAGCTGAAATGACAACCAGGTCAATTGGTTTGGTGGGTAACCTGAATTACATCTATGACAGTCGCTATATGGTTGACGCCTCTTATCGCTTGGACGGATCTTCTCAATTTGGAGCTAAGAAACAGTTTGCTCCTTTTTGGTCAGTTGGTGCAGGTTGGAATGTAGATAAAGAAGCCTTTATGAAAAACCAGTCGATCGTTAACCGATTAAAATTACGTGGTTCAGTAGGTGTTACCGGCTCTCAAAATTTTTCAGGTTATCAGGCCATGGCTGCTTACCAATATGAAATGAATGACCGTTATTACAATTGGACCGGTGCTAACCTGATTTCTTTGGGCAACGACAATTTAAAATGGCAACAATCACTGCAGTCAGACCTTGGTATGGATGCCGAATTCCTAAATAGCCGTTTAAGACTTACCGCCGACGTTTATCTGAAAGAAACCAAAGATCTGGTTTCATCCGTAAACCTTCCTGCTTCGAATGGCTATACCAGCTATATTGAAAATATGGGAGATATGGAGAATAAAGGTTATGAGGTAAGGGCTACAGGGACCTTAATACGTGACACTCGCCGTCAGTTTTCCTGGAGTGTAACGGCATCTGCTATGCATAATACCAATAAGATTACGAAAATCTCAGAAGCTTTAAAAAACGCACAAAATGCGTTGGTACTAGCTAAGAGCAGTAGTCCAAGTACTTTATACAGAGTAGGAAGTTCAACTTCTACCATTTACGTGGTTCCATCATTAGGGATTGATCCAAGTACAGGAATGGAAATGTACAGAAGTGCTGATGGAGGCGCCACTTCCACCTGGAATGGAGCTGACATGATAGCTTATGGCTCTGTAGACCCTAAAATTCAGGGAAATTTAAGTTCAATGCTTAGATACAAAAATTTATCGATCAATATTTCCTTTGGATACCGCACCGGCGGCCAATTATATAACTCAACCTTAATTGACAAAGTAGAAAACGCTGATTTTAAATATAACGTAGATGCTCGCGTGTATACTAACCGTTGGCAACAGCCGGGGGATATTTCCGAGTTTAAAGGTTTAATGGTTACAGACCCAACTTACAAAACATCCCGCTTTGTTCAGGATGAGACCACGTTTAACTGTCAGAACATCAATTTGGCATATGATTTAAGGTCGAACTACTTAATTCAGCATTTAGGAATCAAGAGAATGTCTTTCTCAGCAAGTGTTGCTGATCCATTCTATGTTTCGACCGTAAACCAAGAGCGAGGTACAACTTATCCTTTCTCGAGACAATTTTCATTCAGCATTAATACACAATTCTAATCATGAAGAGCTTAGAGATGAAAAAAATTAAATACATAACGCTGGCATTGTTGGGGGTGTTATCAGTTTCTTCCTGCAAGGACTATTTAACCGTGGATCCACAAACCATGGTGGACCAGCAAAAACTATATACAACTGAAACCGGGTTTAAGGATGCTCTTACCGGTATTTATTTGCAAATGAAATCTTCTCAACTTTACGGGGAGGCAATGACCATGACCACCATGGAACATCTTGTTTCTAGTTGGGATGTGGATGTGAATACAACATCAGAGAAACTGAATTTTTTTAATTATACGGATGCAGGGGTAGCAAACACTTTTGAAAGCATTTTTGGAGCTGAGTATAAAGCTATTGCCAACATTAATGCCATTCTTGATCATATTGATGAGAAGAAAGACGTGTTTAAGCCAGGCATGTATGAAACCATTAAATCAGAATGTTTGGCCTTAAGAGCTTATTGCCATTTAGATATTTTGCGTTTATTTGGTCCCATACCTAGCAACACGACCGAAGGCAATATGCTTCCATATGTTACTAGCTTAACACATACACCGAATGCGGGAGTATCTTTTTCAATTTACCAGCAAGCCTTATTAAAGGATTTAGATGAAGCAGCTGCATTGGCCCAAAAAGTAGATCCTATTCTTAATTTTTCGCTTGCACAGCTTAGTAATCCAGGGCCGGCTAATGCATTTTATCCTTCAGACAACTATTTAGCCTATCGCTATCTGCGTATGAACTATTATGCCATTAAAGCGCTTCAGGCTCGTGCCTATTTGTGGTTTGGCAATAATGAAAAAGCTTATGAGTGTGCACGGGTAGTTATTGATGCTAAAAACAATGACGGTTCTCTTAAATTCCGTTTAGGAACTAGCGCCGATTTTGCAAATAGTGATTACGTTTTAACCTGCGAACAAATTTTCGGTGTGTTTGATAACGGACTCTTCAAAAGGAATGATGCTATACTGGCGACTCTGAGAAAAGGAGCAAGCTCAACAACGATTAATACGCAACTTTATGGTAGCACCGGAAAGGATATACGTGAGGTTAATGGTCTTTGGAAAACGGTGACTGCCAAATACGCTCTGAATAAATATAAGATGAATACAGAGACGTCCACTTTGAAACAAATTCCATTATTGCGTCTCAGTGAAATGTATTTAATTGCTGTTGAAACGGCTCCTGCGGGAGAGGCTCAACAATTTTGGGATAAGTTTCGTACCGCGAGAAATCTTGGAGCCTTCACACTTCCAACCGACGCAGCACAAATACGAGACCAAGTTATAAAGGAATATCGTAAAGAATTTTATGGTGAAGGGCAGGCCTTTTTCGCATATAAACGCGTAAACGCTGCTAAATCTCTGATAACATTTGCGCCAGCTACGGCAACCGTAAATTATCTTTTGCCTATGCCTAAAACAGAAACCGTTAACCTTGACCGATAATAGAATCTATGAAGATTAAGAGTATTAAAAGTTTACTAGCAGTTACTTTGGTGTCAAGCGCCTTAGTTTCGTGCCAAAAGGATCAATTTCAGTTCACCGATGTAGCCAGAGTGCAATTTGGTCCAGTTCAGAGTCTGTTTTACGACCGTAATGCTAAGCTTGCCGATACCACAAAAAGCTATACGTTCATATATGCAGGAAATAAAACGAGTGACACGGTTTATTTCGATCTCTATGCCACTGGGGGTGTGTCTGCTCAGGACAGAAACTTTACGCTGAAACAGGTGGATGTTGCCGGAGCAAACAACGCAGTTGCCGATCAACATTTCAGGGCCTTTGATAATGAGTTGTTGAAAAAGAAGTATGTCGTAAAGGCAGGCCAGGTGCATACCATGGTTCCTGTCGTATTGTTGCGTGACCCTTCTTTAAAAACCATGGAAGTAGTTTTAAAATTCGAGGTGCAGGAGAATGAAAACTTTAAACTTGGTGAAACGGCCAACTTGTGGCGTAAAGTAAATTTTTCAGATCGTCTAAGCGTGACCCCTGTTTGGAGTAAAACGACTATGAAAAATTATGTGGGAACTTGGAGCTATGTAAAACACAAATTCATGATCGACCATACCGGTCAGCCATGGAGTGAGGCATGGATAAATGATTTAATTGCTAATGATTATAATCAATTATTGACTTGGATTGCCGTAGCCAAAACAGCTTGGGTTGATTATAACAATGCTAATCCATTAAATAAATTAAAGGACGAGAACGGGGTACTAATTGTTTTTCCATAATTAAAGGATTTTATCAATGAAAAAAATATATACGATAGCAGGGGCGGCAATGGCCTTGTTGGCAATCAGCTGTTCCAAAGATTTAGGCAACTATGACTTTAATCCCAAAGAAGTAATTAGCATTGAAGGGGTTGCTAACTCCTATACCGTAATTTCGGGAAGCGAAAAGATTACGATTGATCCAACCCTAAGCTCTACATATGGGAGCTCAAAATTTGATTGTTTTTGGGGAATTTATGAGTCAAATGTAACAGGATTCAATATCCAAAAGCTTGACACTCTCTCTAAGACCAAAACCTTGGATTACTTTGTGACTCAAAAACCAAGTGACTGGACGCTGGTGTTTTGTGCAAAAAATAAGGAAACCGGTTTTGCGCAGTACAAGCGTATTCCTTTAAAAGTCACTACTCCTTCAGCAGGAGGATGGTATGTTTTAAAAGATGACGGAAGCCAAAGTGATATCGATTTATTTAAGACCCCTACTTCCATAATGCCTGCTAGTAAGCAAGAAAATATCTTTAGCTTATACAATGGGAAAAAAATGGAAGGAAAGGCTACATTTTTGAATTACATAGTCGATTATAAATCATTCGAATCCGGGGTTCTTGCTGCTACCAAAACCTTGTTTGCAGGAACTGATAAGGATCTTTCAGCGGTTAGTATTTATTCTTTTAAGGAGATTAGAAACTTGGGCGGAATGTTTTATGACAAGCCAAGCCTAATGGTTCCCGGTTTTTTAATGTATCCTTCTCCTTCTAATACTGATTATTTTTTACTAAATAATGGTCAGCTTCATGGTCTTTCGGCTATTGTTGCTAACACAGGTTTGTTTGGTGGCCGAAAATTAGCTGATGCGGCGAATACTCCTTATAAATTGTCAAAGTACTCTACTACCGGCCCTTCTTCTACCGCGTTTTTCTTTGATGACCTGAGCAGTTCGTTTTTTTCGGGAACAGCTTTGGCAAATACTTTAACACCAATGGTTGATATTGGTCCGTCGCAGGGTAAGCCACAAACGGCAATGAGCGCCAAGAATAATAATAAAAGATTGTTATTTATGGATGGATCATATGCCTATTTTCAGGATAAAACAAATGCTAACATGAAAATTTTATCCAGCTTAACATTAAATGCTTCCGCATTTAAAATGGTAAACGATACTGTTAAAACCACGGATAAAATTTTTAATGCCACCAATTTTGCCCTTTTGCAACCAGGAGATGAAAACATGATTTACTTTGCGAATGGGAACGAGGTCTGGTCTCGTAACTTGACAAACAAACAAGAAATAAGGCAGTTCATCGTTCCTGCAGATGAGGTGATCACATTTATCAAACATCGCAAATTTACGGGAACAGGGATAGATGCACCGTACTCTTACAATTACGTAATGATTGGCACCAAGATAGGGGGGAATTATAAAGTACGCATGTTTAAGAAATCTTCTGGTAACTTAAACACTGCTCCTGAATTCACTCTGGACGGTACGGGTTCAGTAGGAGACGTGTATTTTCTTAGGTAATGGTGTTTATTTATTCAAGTGATTTTTAATTAGGAGCCGGCAGCTTTCCTGCTGCCGGCTCCTAATTAATCAAAAAAATATAGGATAGCAATCACACTCTGCTAAAAATTAGGAGAAGGGGATCGCTATTGCCTAAAAAAAGCCAAATTTTAAACAACAATGAAGAAAAAAATTTTAGCAGTTGCTCTGTTGCTTTCGAGCTTCGGTGCATTTGCGCAGGTGAGCATCGTGAAAGGTGTCTTTAAGGCGGAAACAAAAGAGGGCGAAAAGTCATTCTTTAAAATAAATGCACCGGTTACGGATAAAGACAACCCTTTTTATATCATTAATGATGTTTCGCTTTTAAAGCTGGAGGACGGTGAATTTAAAGTTGTCGCTACCACTCAGCTGAATGAGGATGGCAGCTTTGCCTTTAAGTTTAAGCCAACTTATGAAGGATTTTATGCGATTGGGCAGGGTGGTAAGGATTGGGATAGAGGCCAGTTTCTTTTGTATTTGAAACCTGGTGATAATGCGGAGGTTTCTATTAATATGAATAAATTCCATGTTGATCTGGTTGGAAAAAATACGCCCGAAAACCAGGTGTTGGCCTCATGGGCCTCATTAACCGAAGAAGTTAAAAACTTGTCCGTATATTGGACCTCTTTTTCGGGAAAAACCTATCGTGATTTCTTCCCTGCTTTTGAAACAGTACTACCTAAAGCTGAAGCTTTCAAAAAAACCATCAATACGAAAAACTCCACCTTTAATACTTTAATGAAAGAGCTGACCGCTTACGATATGGATAGTTATGCTCTTCGATTTATTTACACACCCCGCACTGTGCATCCGACCAAGGATGAGATGCTGGCTTACTATAAGGGGATAGTAGTTAAGAATAAATTCCCCAACAACGATATTTTTTCATTGCCTTATGTTAAAACCTTAATGCAACTATATGTTGCATACGCCACAGGTGGCATAAAGCCAAGTGCTTCTTTGGAAGATAAGCTGGCATGCTTAAGCACTGATCTGCAAAAGGGCGAGTTTCTTTTAAGAGAAAAAGCTCCCTTTTTTAAATATACCGATGAGCTGGATGACCTGGTGAGTAAGTATGGTAATTATTTACAGACGGCCAGCCAAAAAAAGCGTATTGAAGAACTGCGTCCGAAATTACAAGTACCTAAAAAAGGATTTAAAGCTTATGATTTTACTTATCCGGATAAGGATGGAAAAATGGTTTCATTAAGCGATTGCCTTGGCAAAGTGGTAGTGGTTGACATATGGGCAACCTGGTGCGGCCCTTGTAAAAAGGAAATTCCTTATATGAAAACGTTGGAAAAAGAGTTTCATGGCAAGGATATCGTTTTTATGAGCGTTTCAACCGATAAATTGGAAGATAAGGACAAATGGCTTAAAATGGTTAAAGAAATGGAGATGACCGGGGTTCAACTGCATGCCGGGCAGGGTACCAAAATCAGCCAGGATTATAAAATAAATTCAATACCACGTTTCCTGGTGATTGACAAGAAGGGAAACATCGTATCAGAGGATGCCCCGAATCCTTCCGATCCGAGATTGAAGGATATAATTGTGACTGCACTTAAAAACTAAGGTTCCAAACGTAACAGAAAATGAAAAAACAATTCTTAATAGGCTCATTATTACTTTCAAACGTTTGTGCCTTTGCTCAACTAAGTGAAATACAGGGAGTAGTGAGTTCAAATAACAAAGACAAGGCAAAAGGAATAACCCTTGTAAAAGTGGAGGATGGCCAGTATGAGGTTTTTGCTACTACCGAATTAAATACAGATGGCTCATTCGCCTTTTTAGTAAAACCATCAAATGAAGGTTTCTATGCTATACGGACAAAAGATATGGGTCGTCAATTTCCTATTTATTTAAAGCAGGGAGATCATGTAGAGGTAACAATTGATGATAAAAATCATGTTGAATTAGCTGGTAAGAATACGCCTGAAAATCAGGTGCTGGCCTCGTGGTCGAAATTGACAGAAGAATTAAAAGCAAGATCGATTTATGAGGAGGGCTACAAGAGCAACATGAATGATTTTTCGAAATGCCTTGCCCAGGTAGCTGATAAAGCCGAAACCTTTAAAAAAGGCATTAACACCAAGAATGCAACGTTCAATGGGTTAATGAAAAAGCTAACCACCTATGATCTGGACCTCTATGCGCTTTATTATTTATCGGCCCAAAATGAAAAGCCCAGCGGTGATGGACTTTCTGCTTTCTACAAGAACCTGGTTGTAAAAGATAAATATTCCGACGACGATATCTATTTAACCGGAAACGGGAAAACGTTGTTGAAAATCTACCCACGCTTTGCAATTGGTTTAGATAAGCAAACAACACTTGATGAAAGGCTTCAGTATTTAACAACCAATCGTCAAAAAGCAGATATGGTTTTGGCCGAATACAAGGATATGAAAACCTATCAGCAGTTGGAAGACATGAGGGCTAAATATGGGAAGTATTTACAAACCCCAAATCATAAAAGGATTGTTGAGGAACTTGATAGAAAACTCCTTATTACCAAAGCCAACTTTAAAGCACCGGGATTTACTTTCCCTGATCTAAACGGGAAAATGGTTTCATTAAGTGATTTTGCCGGGAAAGTAGTTTTAATGGACATTTGGGCCTCATGGTGTGCGCCATGTAAAAAGGAAATCCCTTATTTAAATGAACTTGAAAAAGAGATGCACGGTAAGGATGTGGTATTCATGAGTGTTACCATTGATAAGCCTACAGACAAGGAGAAATGGTTAACAGCTATTAAAGATAATCAGGCGGGCGGCAATCAGCTCTTTTCGGGAAATGAGGACAAATTCGCAAAGGATTATATGATCAGTACAATTCCTCGTTTTGTGGTCATTGATAAGAAAGGAAATATGGTTCAAATGAATGCGCCGCGTCCTTCTACTCCTGAATTAAAGCAATTACTCCTGGAGGAACTTAAAAAATAGACCTGTAATAGCGGGTAATTATTCTAAAAGATGCTTATTCTGACAAGAAAATATTCAAATGCGTAAAATAGTCTATTTGTTGTTGTTTGGTGTATGGGCCCTTATTGGTCCTCTCCATGCACAACCTGTGAAATCTGATTCGGTTTTCGTGAAGCTTCAACAAGCTTTTAAAGCAAAAAGTGTAGTCTTATTGGAGCCTGTTCTTAGTACTGATTTTTCGGTAGGTGTTTATAACAGCCCCATTGCAAAATCGATGTTGCAAAATATAGTAAGCAGTTTTGCAGTTGATTCAATTAAACTGAAAGCATCGGAAAAGGTTTCCGGCAAAAACTCAATGCTGCTTATTGTCTATCCACATGGAGAACCGGCTATCACTACCAGGGCCTGGTTAGATGAGGGCAATAAGTTGTTATACGTTGATCTGTTCGATCAATTGTACGGTTTAAACCGTTATCAGGTTTCTACCTTACAAGCCACCATTCCAATAGAGGTCAAAGATGGCTCTATTTTCTTAATAGCTACTATTAACGATAGCAAGAAGCCTTTGCGTTTTTTGTTTGATACAGGCGCCGATGGGATGGCTATGCGAAAATCTACGGCTGATAGTTTAGGCTTGATCGTAGCTCGTGAGCAAAATACCTCGGTAGTAGGTGGCAGCATGAAAATTCAGGTTTCAACCGGCAATACCATTCATTTCGACAAGTTTGCTGTGAATAACCAAAGTGTGGCGATTTTTGAGAGCGTGCGGGAAGGTACCGCTGGAATCATTGGGATTACTTTGGCCTACCAATATATTGTAAAAGTTGATTTCGATAAAATGGTTATGCAGCTTTACAAGATGGGGAATTACAAAGAAGAAGATAAAAGCGGAACTACCTTGAACATTAAGAACGGAAAAGGAATTCTTGTTCTTCCTCTTAATTTAAAAGTAGGAGAAAAAGAAGTAACAGGTGATTTTGTATTTGATACGGGTGCCGGTTATTATGTGATTGGTTTTGGCGGTTTCGTGAAAAGAAATGAACTTTTAAGCAGTGGGTTCAAACCTTATTTTGCCGCTACAACGGTAAGTATGGGTGTGTCATCACCTACGTTTACCGGGAATTTTGAAAAAATGGCTGTAGGCGCAATAGACCTCCGTAATATTCCGGGAACGTTGAAAAAATATCGTGAGGGGGATGAGTATGCAAAAACTGAAGACGGTTCTTTTGGCGTAAAAACCATCAGTCGCTTCAATTTTACGATTAACCTTGCGGAAAAAACCATTCATTTAACGCCTAACCAACGATTTAATACCCCGGTGGACTTTATGCTAGGTGATAAAATGTTCAGTTTCAATGAAAATGGGAACATGAATGTGATTGCTGATATAGGAGCGGAACAACTATTCAAGCAAGGAGATGTGGTTTTATCCATCAATGATATTGAAGCTGAATCCTTAAAGAAAGAACCTTCAAGGATTCTGGAACTACAAGCAATTCCTTCGGGCTCTAAGCTTTCATTTAAAGTTTTGCGGGATGGGCAGGTAATAAAAATTTCAGCCTAAAGTTTATTGATCAACTAACGAATAATGATCATTAGGCATTTTTGCAGAAACATAAAAATACAAAAGCGGCTGTTTCAAGTAGAAACAGCCGCTTTTTGCGTTTGCTACCTTGTCAGGAGTTTTCGTCAAATACAATGCTTGCCTTATTAAATATTTTTCTTTCGCGACTGCCTCTAAAATAATATTTCGTTTTTTTTCAAAATCCAGTCACCCTTTTTTGCACTGCATGCGACTTGTCCTTATATGAAAAGAAAACAAGGCAACCAGGTTAGCATTAAGAACCCAAATTTAAGTGTTTCGGGATGGGTTGGTTTTAAAAATTTCAGCCTAAAGTTTTACAATGAATTCATTGAAATTAACCGAAGGGTTGTGTACTATAAGAAATTAAATCAATAGCCTATATCAATTCAATCATGAAAAAAGTTACAATTGAGTCCTTTTTAGGAAGGGTCTCCCTTCTTATAATCTTCATCATAGGGAGTGCTCAAATTTCATTTGCCCAAAAAAATAAGGACAAAAACAAAGAGGTGCCTGCATGGATCAGGATGATGGACGAGCCTGGGGTGAATTATAAACAAGCCGTTGCCGAGTTTGAGAGATTTTGGGAAGGGCGCACAACTCCTATTGAGGAAAATGAATTATTTGAGAGCGCGGGAGATGAAGAACGTGAACGCGAATTACGCAAACGTGAAAAGCGTTTGAGTAAACGCGATCCGGCTATCATCTATGCAGGTGAATACAAGCGATTTAAAAACTGGCAGTTTATGGAAGCTGATTTTGTAAAACCGGATGGCACGCTGAAGACGATGGACGAGCGTTTGGGTGAGTGGGAAAAAGAGAAAGAGCTTCGTAAGGCCTATGAGTTTAAACCTCGCCAAAAGGAAAAAGAGACAGGTAAAGATCGTCAGTCTGATCCTCAGAAAAATGGAAAAGAGGTACCTAAGGACCAGCAAACTGATACTCAGAAAAAGGAGAAAGTACGTAAGGACCAGCAATCTGATCCGCACAAACCGGCTAACAGCAAAAATAAAAAGTAATCTGTTTACCTGATACTAAAAGCTTAAAATGAAAAAAATATACTTTTTCAACCTTCTATTGCTCTCCCTATTCAACGCGATCTCGGCGAAAACCTTTGCACAACATCAATGGAGAAGCGTAGGGCCTTATGTTATGCCAGTAGATGGTAGTCCTACCCTTATTTCTGGACAGGGAAAGGTGATGCAGATCAAATTCGATCCAATAAATCACAACCGGATCTATGCTATATCTAATCTTTCGGCTTGGGTAAGTGACGACAATGCCGAGCATTGGAAAATTTTGGGTACAGACAATTTGCCATACCTTACGCAAATGGCCTCCATTTGTATCGATCATACCGATAACAAAACACTTTATTTAGGTGGTGGCGAGTCGGGTTTGAGTGGGCCCGGAACTGGTGTGTGGAAATCGACCGATGGCGGCGCCACTTTTCAGCCAGCTAATAAGGGTATGATCCTCAAGAATGGGAAGATTGGTGTTGTCAAGGAGATTTTAATGTCTCCTACCGATAGAAATACGCTTGTGGCCGCGACATTTGATGGTATTTATCGTACAACTGATGGCGGCGCCAATTGGACGCTAGTTACTCCTGCAGACAAGGTTACCGATATGCAGTTCGCTCCCGAGGAGGGGTCTTCTACGATTTACGCGGTATCCCAGATAAACGGAAACTTTTACAAATCCACGGATATGGGCCAAACCTGGGGCGTAACAACTATTACAACAGAATTAATTAATAGTAGTGGTAATATAACAAGTGGTTATGGCGCAAGGGTAGCGGTAAGTAAGGCCGATCCGAATGTGGTATACGTGGCTTTTTTAGGCAGCAATTCTTCAAAAGGAGGCGTAATCTACAGATCAACTGACCGCGGGGCATCATTTACGATGCAAAAAGGGGATGTAAGTCCTAACCTGGCCGGGTATAGTGCAGAACAAGCCGGACAAGGGGACTACAATTTTGATATAGCGGTCGATCCGAACAATGCTGATAAGGTATATGTATGTGCGCATGTTGTCTGGGGAAGTACTGATGGCGGAGTTTCATGGGCTCAAACCTATAATACAGGCTGGCAAAGAACCATGCATACCGACATGCACGCCCTTCGGTTTAATCCATATAATACTTCACAGTTATTCTGTGTTAATGATGGCGGCGTGTATGTGAGTACGGATAATGGTTTATCCTGGACTCCTAAAACAAGGGGTATGATTAACACTGAGTTTTACAACATGGGCAATAGCCCAATAAGTAAGTATTTAATTGGTGGCGGTACGCAGGATAATGGAGAGTTATATTATAAGGATGGTGTTTGGTATAATAATACCGGTGGCGATGAAAGAACCAAATATGCACACGATAATTTTACTGATAACTTCTATTATACTGATTATGGAATGAAGCGCAATGTAAAGAAGTCGGGCAACGGTCCAAAGATTGACATGTATGTTGCTAATTATGCAGCTACTGACCGTTATGCATTTTCTTATTTTGACCTCAATCAGGCTTTTCTTGGACAAAAATCCATTTATCGGTCAAACGACGTTCAAAATACCAATGTGAAGCCAACCTGGACTAAAATTTTTGACAAAACATCGCTGACAACAGCTATAGCCACATCGCCGGTAGATCCCAATAAGTTGTATGTGCTTTCCCAGGATAGGACATTTCACCGTTGCAAATATATTAATGATGCAACACCGATATTTGAGCAGGTAGCGAATGCCCCCAGGCCAGCTTCAGGTAATTTGACCACCGGCGCATTGGCGGTATTAAAAAATGGTGTCATTTATATGGCAAGTGATGGTTATGTGTGGCGATCGGCTAACGAGGGAGAAACCTGGGACCCGGTAGGTGCAGGCCCTGTTGCCCAGCAAATGAATTCTCAAAATGTGTTGACCTTGGTGGCTGATACGCTCCGCGCAAATATAGAAGCAGTATATGCTCATACTAAACAAGCAGTTTATTATAAGGATAATACCATGTCTGATTGGTCCTTTTATTCCGATAATTTGCCGGGGATCATTTTCAAATCAGCTATGGATATTTACTATGATCCGATTAATAAAGAAAATAGCGTATTAAGAGTGAGCACTTATGGTCGTGGGATTTGGGAAAACTACCTGGCCGGTAGTAATCCTGATCAGCCAAATCAGGCCCCCATTGTGAATATCACATCGATTGGTGATGGTATGACCTTGAATACGAATCAGGCCATAAAACTTCAATCGTATGCGGCTGATGCAGGAGGCAACGTTGCTAAAGTAGAATATTATCAGAATGGAACCCTAATTGGTGAGTCATCCTTTCCTCCTTATAGCGTACCTTTTACGGTGCCGAATACAAGCGGTAATTTGATCATTACGGCTGTAGCTACTGATGATGAAGGTCTGTCAACTGTTTCTGCGCCGGTTAACATTACTTTAAAAGAGCCGTGGTGTAGTTCTTCTCCACTTATTCCTCAAGGAGATTTAAAAGTGCGTTATGCTGATAGTCAGCAAGGAGTGGGTGCAGCCCCAGAGTTAAATCATGCATCAGATAAGGCTATAGATAACTCATCATTGACGTATTGGAGTACGCAATCAGATGCTCCTGTTCCTTCTTTTCCGCATGAAATACAGCTTGATTTGGGGGCTACCTATTCGGTGAATCAATTTAAATACCTTCCGGTTAGTTTTAATGGAGATGGAAGGGTTAAGGATTACGAAATCTATGTGTCAATGGATGGAACCCAATGGGGGACCCCAGTGGCCAAGGGGGCATTTGACAACACGATGGATGAAAAGCTGGTGGCTTTTGGTGATAAAAAAGGAAGATATCTTCGCTTTAAAGCAATATCAGGTACAAATGACGTACAATATGTGACTGCTGTAGAATTAAATGTAGGTGGCTGTCTATATAATGATCCGCCTGTCGTAACTATAACTGCACCAACGGCTAATCAGAAGTTTAATCAGAATACCGACATTACTATAACCGCTACGGCTACCGACGTGGGTGGTTCGATTGCTAAAGTGGAGTTTTTTGACGGTGCAACTAAAATTGGGCAAGTAGTAGCACAGCCATACACATTTACGTTTAAGACCACTGTAGGGGGAACACATTCATTAAGAGTGGTGGCTACAGATAATTTGGGCGCAAAAGCATCTTCGTCAACAATCAATGTAATTGTTACAGATGGTATCGGTCCGGTTGTTAGCACATTACCAGGTGCATTAGATGCCACACTGGCATGTAGTGATGCTGCAGGTCTTGCTACTGCTTTAGCCATGGCGCCTGTGGCTACTGATAATAAGACAGTAAATCCGGTGCGGAATGTAGTTAGTGATATCACTGTTACCGGAAATGAAGTTGAATTTGTTCGTACCCGCGTATGGAATTTCACCGATGAAGACGGCAATGTTTCAAATAACTTTACACAGGTTATTAAAGTAACTGATAAAGTTTTCCCGGTGTTAACAGCAACTGACCAAGTTCACCCTAATTTTGTTATCTCAGAAGTATACACAGTTCCGGCTATTACTTCAACTGATAACTGCGGTATTAAAACATTAACCTATGAGATAACCGGTGCCACAACCAGAAGTGGTAATGGGCCTGATGCAAGCGGTAATTTCAATGTGGGACAATCAACCATTGTTTGGAACGCTTTCGATAAAGCCGGTAATGTAAGCACTATTCAAACTGTTGTTACAATCGATCCTCCGGCAAATCGCTTTGATCAAACCATTAATTTCCCGGCCTTAACTACCAAAACATATGGAGATGCAAGTTTTGATTTAACAGGAACTGCATCCTCGAATTTGAGCTTAAGCTATTCATCAAGCGATGCTTCTATTGCATCGATCAGTGGTAATAAAGTAACCATCCGTAAAGCCGGAACGGTTACCATTACAGCCAGCCAGGGCGGAAATGCAGTATATAAACCGGTTTCAGTATCGCAGATCCTAACTATAGGCAAAGCGAACTTAACAGTAAGTGCGGATAATAAGTCAAAGGCTTACGGCGCTTTCAATCCGGCCTTAACGGTATCATACAGCGGTTTTGTGAACGGCGATAATGCTTCAAGCTTAACAACTGCTGCAACAGCTACGACCAATGCCACATCAGCAAGTGCCGCAGGTACTTATGCGATTACAGCCAGCGGAGCTGCCTCTTCAAACTATACGTTTGCATATCAAAACGGCAACTTAACGGTAGATAAAGCGAGCTTAATAGTAAGTGCGGATAATAAGTCAAAAACGTATGGTGCAGCCAATCCAGCCTTAACGGTATCGTACAGCGGTTTTGTGAACGGCGAAAATGTTTCAAGCTTAACATCTGCTGCAACAGCTTCGACCACCGCAACAGCAGCAAGTGCAGCTGGTACGCATGCGATTACAGTCGGCGGAGCCGCTTCTTCAAACTATACTTTTGTATATCAGAACGGCATCTTAACGATTGGTAAGGCGGAGTTAACGGCAAATGCTGATAACAAGCAAATGTGCCAGGGTAGTTTACCAACCTTTACCATAAACTATAGCGGTTTTGTGAATGGCGATAGTCCGGCTAGTTTGCAAACAGCGCCAAGTGTAAACACGACCGCTAATGCTGCATCTGTAGCAGGAACTTATTCCTTAACACCAACGGGTGGTGTTTCCAATAATTACAACTTTAACTATGTAAACGGAAGTTTAACGATCAATGCCTCTCCTCAGTTGAGCATCAGCAGCAATAAGCCTCGGGAAATCGTCAAAGGAGATTTTGTGGAGTTGAAGGCGGAAGGTTTGGCTTCGACTTTTGAGTGGCAAGAAGCTGCCGGAATACAATCGGTTAAAAACTCGGCGATTTTGACGGTGCAACCTATGCAAACTACAACTTATGTAGTGAGAGGATACAATGCCTCAGGTTGTTATACAGAGCAATCGTATACGATTGATGTGGCAGATAAGTTCAAAAAGGATATCTCCAATGTTTTAACGCCAAACGGTGATGGCCGAAATGATAAATGGGTAGTGCGCAATATTGAGTTTTATCCGAATAACGTGGTGAAGATCTTTAATAAGGTAGGACGACTCATTTACCTTAAAAAAGGGTATCTGAACGAATGGGATGGTACTTTTAATGGGACAAAATTGCAGGAAGGCACCTATTATTATGTCGTTGATTTAGGTGACGGATCTGAGCCATTAAAAGGCTTTATCTCAATCGTGCGCGACTTAGCGACTAATGAATAATAAAAAAAGCCAGAATCAATGAAAAGTATTCATATAAAGTGTATTTATAGCCTAATGACAATTGTGCTGTCATTTGGCATAAGCTTGCCGACAATGGCGCAAATGAGGTCGATGCCGGCACAGTATTATTTTAATCAGTATCTGGGCAATGCTGCTCTTGCCGGTGCTGATTCCAGTTTGAGTATGACCATGTCATACAACAAACAAAACAATGGCCTACCCGGAGCGCCGGTCAACGCCTTTGCCAGTGTCGATGGCTTTTTTGGGAAACGAGTTGGTTTGGGTCTAAACGTTTTGAATCAGAAAGCCGGTTTGTTTAATCAAACCCGGGTTGCACTGTCTTATGCCTATCACTTGCCGGTGGCCGAGGATAAGCGTCTGAGTTTTGGACTTTCTGCTGCGGTTGGAACCGGGAGTCTTTATTTAGATGAATCAAACGGCGATAGGGATGATGGATCGCTGACCGATTATAATGCAAGGAGTGCTTATTTTGATATTGACTTCGGATTAGCCTATGCTGCTCAGGGATTGACCCTACAGGCCGCAGTTCCTTCTTTTCGAAATCACATTATAAAGGATAGTCATCAAACGGCCGAGCGCCCGTCTTTTTACAGCTCGGCTTCCTATAAATTTAATTTGGGCGAACAGATCAACAGCATCGAACCCAAGTTATGTTTCACTGAATTCAAAGATGATCCTAGCGTTTGGGACCTCGGGTTCGATTTAAGATTTGCAAAAATGGTCAATTTGCAGGCCCTTTACCACACTACAAGTAACTATTCCCTTGGTTTGGGGGTTGATGTTTTATCAAGAGTTAAGGTATTGGCTATGTATACTTCAGAAGCCGGTGACCTCCAGCAGTATAGTGATGGAGGCTTGTCGGTTAATATGAGAGTTAAGTTATATAGATCCAACTAAAAATAATTTTTGCCGGAAGGCTTGCAAAACCTGCAAGCCCTCCGGCGATTTCATTAAATCAATTTATCAAATGAAACTAAAACTATTAGTTTTTTCTGCCTTATTAATGGCTGGCGGAAATCTTTATGCCCAAAGCAAAAACTTTGTGCTAAACGGAAAAATTAAAGAGCTAAAGGATGGAGAGCAAGTGTTGCTGCTTTACCGTAAAACAAAGGGAATCGATACCATTAGTTCCGCTATAGTTAAGAACGGCAGTTTTACTTTAGAGGGATCGCTTGCAAATCCAACTTTTCTGAAATTGCGCACACTTATGAGAGAAGAGGTGCCTCTTTTTATAGAAAATGCTGCTATGAGCTTTACCGGTGATTCCTTGGTTTTGGCGAAGTTGAAAGGTTCAAAATCAAACGAGGAATACCAAGTAATCGATAACTCAATGCAGCAACTGCTAAATGAAATGCGCAAAATTGGACAATCAGCACAATTGGCTTATGAACAGAAGGATCAGGTTAAAATAGCTAAAATACAAGCAAGTATTGAGGCTTTGCAGAACCAAAGAGTTCAATTGGCGCGTTCTTATGCTATTGCAAATCCGAACTCCTTTGTTTCTCCTGTGATTATTTTAAATACGGATAAGTTTGAATTAGACCCTGCGATTTATCTGCCTATATATGAAAAGTTTTCACTTGCAGTGAAAACCAGTGTGGCCGCCAAAGAGATAAAAAGACGTTGTGATGCCATGTTAGAGATCAAAGTTGGAGATAAAGCCCCTGCTTTGGCCGCTAAAACTCCGGATGGAAAAGATCTTTCGCTGGCCGAGGTGTTAAAAAAAGGAGAGCTAACCCTTGTGGATTTTTGGGCATCCTGGTGTGGGCCTTGCCGCGATGAAGGTGCTAAAATCCTTAAACTGTATAAGCAGTATCATGAGAAGGGTTTTAATGTATTAGGTGTTTCATTAGATACCTCTGAAGACTTATGGAAAAAAGCCATTGCAACGGATCAAACAGACTGGTATCATATCGCTGAACTTAAACATTCAAAGATTGCTGATGCTTATGGCGTGATAAAAATTCCAGCCATCTTTTTGATTGATAAAAATGGAAAAATAATTGCCAAGGATCCAAAAATTAAAGAACTGGAGCAGATTCTTGTTGAAAAATTAAATGGTGAATTAAGTAAAAACCTGTATAAATGAAAAAGCGAATACTATCGATAATAGCCTTGTTAATTGGCGGAGGGGTATGTGCTCAAACCAACCCAGGCTTTGTGTTAACAGGTAAGATTAAGAATTTAAAAGAAGGAACAAGTGTTACTCTATTGTCTTATAAACTTTCAAAAGGAGAGAAAAATGACACCCTTGGCTCAACAATTGTTCATGATGGCAAATTTCAGCTGAAAGGATCAGTTTCAGGGCCTACATATTCTAACTTACTTATTAACGGGAATTTGCCTTATCAGCTATTTATTGAAAATACAAAAATGGAGATAGTTGGCGACTCTCTTAAATCTGCTAATGTTGCCGGCTCAACATCTGAAACGGAATATGTTGCCTTCAAAAAAACGATTGCGCCTATAAATGAAGAAATGCTTGCTATGTCAAAATCATGGCCAAAGAAACCAACAAAGGACGAGCGTGAGCAATTACTTAAAAGAACAGAGGAAATAGTGGCTAAACAAAAAGAACTGGCTCGCTTATTTGCAACACAGCATCCTAATTCATTTGTTTCGCCTGTTGTCCTTATAACAACTGCACAATATTATCTGGATCCGGTTGATGCTTACCTTCTGGTCTATAATAAACTCTCTGATGCGGTAAAAAGCAGTGATCCGGGTAAATTGGTTAAGTTTCGCCTCGATGATGCAACTAAGGTTCGGGTAGGAGATATAGTTCCTGCAATATCCTCAAAAACACCTGATGGTAAGGATCTTTCTTTAGCAGAAGTATTAAAAGAAGGTAAATTAACCTTAATTGACTTTTGGGCATCTTGGTGCGGCCCTTGTCGGGCATATGGAGCAGAGGTTAAGAAATTATACACTCAATACAATGCAAAGGGCTTTAATGTTTTAGGGGTTTCAGTTGATCAGTCCTTAGAGCAATGGAAAAAAGCGATCGCTGAAGATAAAACAGATTGGCACCATGTTACAGACGCAAATTCCAAGATTAAAAATGTGTATGGCGTGCATGCCGTCCCTGCCACCTTTTTAGTGGATGCTAAGGGGAAAGTAATTGCCAAGAGTCCTAAAATTGAAGAATTGGCACAGATTCTTGCCAAAGAGTTGAATGAGAAACTTTAAATACCTTCAACTTAATTAAAGAAAAAACGAAGGGACGCTGAAATGATTTTTAAAAAATGATTGTCAACTAAAGAAATTTGAGCTTAATCTATTGTTCTTATCGTTTGATAAAGTCAATTTCGGAACCCATGAGAGGGTTATGAAAAAGCAGGAGGCTTATGGCATCATAAAAAATCCAGCCATCTTTTTAATTGAGAAAAAATGGAAAAATAATCGCCAAGGATCCAGAAATTGAAGAATTGGCGCAGATTCTTGCCAAGGAGTTGAATGTGAAATAAGGTCTTTACGAACTTCTTGTTTTCAGTGTAGCCCTGTTGTAAACAAATTTATTGTTAGAAAGTGGTTGTTATTAAACGACCATTTTCCAATGATAACTATTGATCTACAATCGCCCCAAATTCAATCAAAAACTATTAGCGAAGCCGTTTTGCCTTTAATAGCCTCAAAAAAAATAACAGTGTTCATATTGTTATTCATTCTGTTTTTTCAGTTTGAAGGGGCTGGTCTATTATTTCTTATAAGGCATCAGCAAATCAAGAATGAAGTCAAAGAGCAAATTTCATCAGGATCAATAAAGGAAATATTAACGTTTAAGCTCTCCAAACAGCAAGCTCAAAATGATCTTCAATGGAAGGAAGAACAAGAGTTTTGCTATTTAGGAAAGAGTTACGATGTAATTAAGCAGGAGCACCGTGCTGATTCTACAGTGATATACTGTATTCTTGATGCAAGGGATACATCGGCTTATGCATTGCATGAGAAAATTCAAGAGCAAAATGCTATAGATAAGGAGAAAAACCAAAAGCAAAAAGTAGAACACGTTGTTGCAAGTATTTATTTGAAAAACGACTACTTCTATCAGTTTTATGAAACTATATCAACTCCATACTCCATGGTATTAGAGAGTGATATTTTAGATCGGGCTATTTGTCCACCATATCCTCCCCCTTGGCTTTATTATTCTTCTTTAAACATTAATCCTAATTGCCAATGCGTATGGCATTGTCTAATTTTTTACATTAATATAATAGCAGAGTAATATAATAGCATAATGAATAAATTTTTATTAGCATCTCTTGCACTTTTTGGAACAGTGGGCGTGCAAGCACAAAATTTAACAAAGGCGAAAACAACTGATTCGGTAAAAACAAAAGCAAATGAAACGAGTCGTAAATTAGATGAAGTTGTTATTACAGAAACATTAAACAAGCCTCATTCTACAATAGCTTTAGGGCTGGCCGATATTAAGCGTGGCCAGGGCGTTTTTATGGATGATGCAGTTAATGCCGGCATTCCAGGCGTGTTAATGATACGTCGTTCAGTATCCGGTGGACAACAATTTAATATCCGTGGCTACGGTAATGGTTTAGGTCCAAGAGGAGTGAACAACAACTTTGATAGTCAGGGACTAAAAATGTATTTGAATGGGATTCCGGTAACTGATGCGGAAGGTATTACCATAATGGATGATATCGATTTCGGATCTATTTCAAATGTTGAAGTACTGAAAGGTCCTGCAGGAAGTGCTTATGGTTTTGCAATTGCCGGAGTGGTGAATATGCAAACTCAAAAAGCCGAGCACAACAAAGTGTCAATTGGTCAGAATGTAATGGTGGGCGATTTTGGCCTTCGTCGTTACACTACCACTTTACAGGTAGGCGGTAACCATTCGTCGATATTGGTAAATTATGGCAAACTGTTATCAGATGGTTTTATGCCACATAACGAATCAACCAAAGATTTCGTTAACATAATTGGCGATTTCCAATTGAATGAAAAGCAAAAAATCTCTTCTTATTTGGGTTATGCCAACAGCTATGACCAACGTGCCGGAGAGTTAACCGTTGATCAATATAATAATAAAGACTACTCAGGTAACCCTGCCTATATTAAAAACAACGCACATTCAGAGATTATCGGGTATCGTTTTGGTTTAGGACATTCTTATGCTTTTAATAAATACCTGGCAAACACTACTTTCGTTTTTGGTTCGTCAAACAAAAATTCCGCTAGTTCAGCTGGCGGGTGGACAGACAAGTCGCCTGTAAGCGTGGGTATCCGTACCGCATTTGATATGAAATTTAATATGTTTGGTCGCAATTTGACTGGAACTGCAGGAATTGAAGCTCAACAGCAGACTTATGAAAGCATCGGCTACAACATGGTGGCTGATAATTTAAATCCCAATGGATACAATCTTATTGGTTCGATGAAGAGCAATATGGCAATAACTAATAAAACCTATAATGCTTTTACTGAATGGAATCTGAAGCTGCCGTTCATGTTTGATTTCTCAGCAGGATTGAGTTTGAGTACAATGGATGCTCGTTTGCAAGACAGATTCTATAATTCCTCTAATAATACCGCCTCACCTGAAACACACAAACCAACATCATACGGTGCAAAATATTCGAATTTGGTATCACCTCGTATTGCTTTAAACAGATCCTTGGGCCAAAACATGTCGGCTTATGTTTCTTACAGCGTAGGTTATAGAGCGCCTGTAAGTGGCAACCTGTTTATCCCTTATACGGGTAAAATTAATACTGAGTTAAAACCAGAGAGAGGTTCGCAGGTCGAAATCGGTGCAAAGGGCTCAATGTTAAAAGACCGTTTTGCTTTCCAGGTAGCATTATTTGAAGCTGTTTTCTCGGATAAGATGAGCTCAGTTTCAGTGGCTAATCCAGGCAATACCGCTACTTTGTATTCTTACCTTGTAAATAGCGGAAGCCAGGATAATAAAGGAGTTGAAGTAATGGTGAAATACCTTGCTTACCAATCGTCAAATGGTTTCTTCCAAACTATTCAACCGTTTGCTAACCTGACCTATAACGATTTTAAATACGATAACTATCAGTACCAGTCAAGTTCTACGAGAGTTGTATCTGATTATTCAGGTTTAGCAGTAGCCGGCGTTGCTCCTTTGACTTATAACTTAGGTATTGATGCAGTAACTAACCATGGCGTATATGCTAATGTGAATTACAATTACAGAGACGCAATGGCAATTACTTCGGATGGTGCTTATAAGACAAAATCTTTCGATTTGTTGAATGCAAAAGTTGGATACCAGCGTAATTTTTTACAGCATTTTGTAGCTGATATGTATGTTGGCGCGAATAATATCACCGGTTCACAAAACTACAACATGGTATTTATTAACCAGATGCCTGATGCATATATTCCGGGTCCGGATAAAATCAATTATTACGGCGGAGTTAATTTGAAATATACCTTCTAATACCTTTATCAATAAAGGGATTATTTAAACTTGCACTAGTTGAATGAGCAACGGTAAAGAACTTCAACTTAATTAATAAGTAAAATTGAAAGGGACGCAGAATTATATTTTGAGTCCCTTTCGCTATTTAAGGCTAAACGGTTAAAAATGTTTTTTAATTAGTAGACTTCTGATTTTTTTTCTATTTCCCCAAAAAATATTATTTGGGCATAAATGAGCAGTCTGAAATTGATGGCAACTTTAGAAATATGATGTGCAAATAAGGTTCTGTTTTTCTTAGTTTGATCTTGCTCCTCTGTGTGGTTATTACACCTTTAATTTTATTGTCCTATTCCGTGTTTTAATTCTCTGCCTTCTTTTTAAAATAATTTATAATGATTGATGTTTTGGATTTAATTAATTGATTGTTAGTTAATTGGGTGACAATTAAACGCAATTTTAGATTAACTTTTATTTAAAAAAAGGTTAAATAATCTATACGAATAGGCAAATAGTCCATTGTTTTTATTGTGAGTTAAAGTGATTTTGGGAATCCGTTTCAAAAACAAATTTGATTACGCAAATATTTGTTTTGGTGAGTAAAAATTTTGCCCCAAAGCCGATTTGTTGCCGTCAATAAAATAAAACCAAAATACGACAAAGAGAGAAAGGAGAATGGATGTAGAGAAATTGACTCAAGTTTAATAATCTAAGGCCGTGTGTCAACCCCATACAAGGTAAGTTCATAAATCATTGCCTTTAAATCAACAATAAGGATTTATTGTTTTAACTCAACCAATCCTAAATCTAATGAAAAAGAGTTACGTAAAAGTTAACAGCATATATCATAGTTTAAAGATATTTAGAAGCAAGGGGCTTATTGCTTTAGTAGTTGCAGCCTCTACACTTAATACAATGGCACAATCAGTGCCTAAGCAAGCCAGCCAAGAAAAAGCTTCCGTTTCTACTAAAAAAATTTTGGTGACCGGAACGATTACCGATGAGAATAACCTTCCATTGATAAGAGTTAGCGTTGCGGAATTAGGTACTAAAAATGGAGCTTTTACGAATGAAAAAGGTCATTTCCATTTGAATGTGGAAGAAAATGCCGTTTTGCTGGTTACCTATCTGGGAATGGAATCACAGAAAGTGCGAATTGGTGGTAAAACTACATTCAACATAGTAATGAAGGAAAGTAATACTGCTATTAAGGAAGTGGTTGTTACTGGTATTCCTTTTACTCGTAAAGTCGAGAGCTTTACAGGTGCCTATACAAAAATTACCGCTCAGGAATTACAAAGCGCCGGAACGCAAAATATTTTTCAAGCGTTGAAAAATTTGGAGCCTGCATTAAATCTGATTGATAATAATATCAATGGCTCTGACCCTAATAAATTGCCTGAAATGCAGATCAGAGGATCTTCTTCATTCCCTGATTTGAAAGGAGAATATGCTACCAAGCCTAACCAGCCGCTGTTCATTGTGGATGGTTTTGAGATGGCCTTAGAAAAAGTAGGGGACTTACCTTTGACCAGGATAGAGTCGGTTACTATTTTGAAAGATGCATCGGCTAAAGCATTATATGGAGCCAGAGCAGCAAATGGCGTTATTGTTATTGAAACATTAAAAGCGAAGACTGGGGCATTAAGAATTAGTTATTCCGGAACGGTTGGTATTGAAGCTCCTGATTTAAGCAGCTATAATTTGACCAATGCAGCTGAAAAATTGGATCTGGAAAGGCGCTTAGGCGCTTATAACCAAAAACAGCCGGTTGTAGGTTTAGAATACGAAAGTTTGTATTATGCCAATTTAAAAGAGGTGCAAAGTGGGGTAAACACTGATTGGTTGGCTCAGCCATTGCAAACCGGAATGACCAACAGGCATATGATTAACATTGAAGGTGGCGAGGAACACTGGACTACCGGCTTTTCATTATTTTCCAATGGCACCCAAGGTGCAATGAAAGGCAGTGGAAGAAATAATTTGGGAGGAGCCCTCAATGTATCTTATCGCAAAGACAAAATTTTATTCAGAAACCAATTATCGCTGAATAAAGCGAATTCGGAAAATTCTCCATATGGTACTTTCAGTGATTATGCTCAATTGAACCCCTACTGGAGACCTTACAATGATGATGGTAGTGTTCGTAAAGTATTAGGTGTTAACCCAACTTCCTATCAATCCGTTGTTTATAATCCAATGTATAATGCTACCCTGAATTACCGTTCGACTTCAGAGTATACAGATATTACAAACAATATGCACCTTGAGTATGCTGTCAACAATAATATCAAGGTTGTAGGTCGTGTTGGTTTTTCTAATACAGTTAATGGTTCCGATGTGTTCATTCCGGGAAGTAGTCTCAAATTTATGAGCTATGTCGGTGATAACTTATATAACAGAGGGTCATACGATAAAACAAATGGCAAGACATCAATGGTAAGCGGTGACTTGAATGCAAGTTATAACAACAGATGGGGAAAGCACTTGCTTTATGCCAACGTTGCTACCAATATCCGTGAGGATAAAAGTGAAAACTATGCATACTCTGCTACAGGTTTTCCGAACGACAAAATGGATAACATCATCTTCGCCAAACAGTACGCCTCATACGCACTTAAGCCGACAGGAGGTGAGTCTCTTACACGAGAACTGGGTGCAATGGCTTTGATAAACTATTCGTTTGATGAAAGGTATGTTGCAGATCTTTCTCTTCGCTCCGGAACTTCTTCTCAATACGGCACTGATAACCGTTGGGGATTATTCTGGTCGGCAGGTGCCGGCTGGAACCTTCATAAAGAGAAATTTTTAAATGATAATAAGTACCTCAATTTATTGAAACTGAGAGGTTCAATAGGTAATACAGGTTCACAAAACTTCAATGCTTACCAGGCAATGTCATTGTATAACTACTTTGTAGACAATTCTTATCAAGGAATGCTTGGCACTTATTTGAACAACCTTAATAACCCTGGATTAAAATGGCAACAGCGCACGGACTATAACATTGGCATTGATGCTGAGATGATGAAGCGCTTGAGTCTCCGATTGGATATTTATAAAGGTGTGACAAATAACCTTCTGACAGATATTACTACACCTCCATCACTCGGTTTTCAAACTTATAAAGCAAATTTAGGACAGATCGTAAATAATGGATATGAGTTCAGAGTGAATTACAAAATGTTTGCAAATCCTGCAAAAAGACAATCGTTGAATGTTTTTGTAAGTGGAGCTGCCAACACTAACAAAATTACAAAGATATCCAATTCATTACAGGCCACCACAAACACGTTGGATAATCAATCTAGGACCAGTAACAAGCCTTTGACCAGATTCCAGGAAGGGCAGTCGCTTAACGCTATTTGGGCAGTGCGTTCAAACGGTATCGATCCGGCTACCGGAAAAGAAATTTTTGTAAAGCAAGATGGTTCGTTAACTGATACCTGGGATGTTAATGATAAGGTTGTTGTGGGTAATAACCTGCCTAAAATGATTGGAACTACAGGTGCAAACTTTGCTTATAAAGGTTTCAATGTTGCAGTTACAGGTCGCTACAGAGTGGGCGGTCAAACCTATAACCAAACGCTGGTAGACAAAGTAGAAAATGCATCATTAAGCAATAACGTTGATGCACGAGCTTATTATAACAGCTGGAAACAAGCTGGTGATAATGTGCTGTTCAGAAGTATAGGCACAACCAATACGACAACCCTTGCTACTTCACGCTTTGTACAAGATTTGAGTGAGTTCTCTATATCATCGGTTAATCTTGGCTATGATTTTTATAGTTATTCGTTCATTAAAAAGATGAAGTTATCAGGATTGAGGGTAGCACTTAATCTGAACGATGTGTACCAATTCAGCACCGTAAAAGTAGAAAGAGGAACTGCTTATCCGTTTGCGCGTAACTGTTCATTAACTCTCAATGCTAGCTTTTAATGGAACTTTTTTATCAACCAAAAAGAATTTGAAATGAGAAATAGAATATTTGCAAGCTTACTGACTATTGGCACACTGCTTAGCACCACTTCTTGTGAAAAATGGATGGATGTTCAACCCGCTACACAAATTAAATCGGAAGTGTTATTGCAAGATGAGCAGGGGTATAAAGATGCATTGATCGGGTCTTACACTCTAATGAAGACACAACAGCTTTACGGCCGTGAACTCACTTTTGGTTTCATGGACGCAGCCATTCTACAATACGATCTTAACAGTAATACTACTTATAAGGATTTAAGTCAAAAGCCACTAACCTATACTTCTTCGGGTATTCGTTCAATAGTAGATAATGCATGGAAAGGGATGTATAATGTGATCGCTAACGTGAATAACATCTTAGATCATATTGATGCGGACAAAGCCAAATTCACAGGGAATAATTATCAAATCATTAAAGGTGAGGCTTTGGCCATGAGGGCTTTCATTCATTTTGATCTGTTGCGTTTATTTGGATCAACTGATATGACTAAACCAGCTATTCCTTATGTTACTACGCTTAGTACTAATGTTACGCCACGTGCAACAGGAAATCAGGTGATGGAATCTGTTTTGAAAGACTTGAAAGATGCTTCTGACAATTTAAGTGTAGATCCAATCAAAAACGGTTTGAAGCGTTCAGCTGATATGTTCCTTGATAATCGTCACCAACGCTTAAATTATTATGCAGTTAAGGCGATAGCAGCCAGGGCTTACTTGTGGAAGAACGATAAAGTTAATGCTCTTGCAAACGCAATGGAGGTAATCAATATTGGCAACCAGACATTTCCTTGGATTCTAACATCAAACATAACCGCAATTAACGAAAGGGACAGGGATTACACGTTTTCAACTGAAAACCTTTTTGCACTGAATGTATTTGATTTGAAATCAACAGGAAATACCTGGTTCTACGCTGCATTTGCTTCAAATCAACTTCAAAAGTCGGGTGCAGCCGCCGGTACCTCTGGTTATACTCAAATGTTTGAAACCGCAAGTATAGGAGCCAATGATATTCGTTTGTTGTACGTTACAAAGAAAGTAGGAACTACAACATATATCGTTAATAAATTTTATCAACCCGACAACTTTAACACAGCATTTGCAGCAATGATGCCGCTTATTCGTCGCTCGGAGATGAACTACATCGCAGCTGAATGTAATGTGGGTGTTGATAATCAGGTGGCTATTAATTACCTGAATGAAGTAAGAGCTAATAGAGGCATTACAGCTGCACTTAGTTCTACATTAACCAGTGACCAGATTCAAACTGAAATTTTGAAAGAATACAGAAAGGAGTTTCAGGGAGAAGGTCAGCTATTTGCTTATTGTAAAAGAACTAAACAGACCGTTATTCCAGGGACTCCGTCAGGAGGATATCTTGGTACTCCAATAACAGAAGCTCAAATGATACTTCCTCTGCCTGACAGCGAAGTAGAATATGGCAGATAGCGAGGATTAATTCATATTGTAAAACCTAAAAAAAATTATATAAATGAAAGCAATAGTTAAAGCATGTTCTTTAGTTCTTTCATTGGGCTTTCTTTTAAGTGCCTGTTCTGAAAAGGATATTCCAGGCTATGAGAATGATCCCAGAATGTTTTTTCAAATCCCGGGAAGTGGGAACATTGCCGTGCGCGATTCTCTTATGTATTCTTTCCCGGCGCATCCAAAAGTAATTGAGGCAGATACCCTTTGGTTTAATGCCTGTATCATGGGTAATGCGACCCCTTATGATCGTGAAATTGGAATTAAGATCAATACTGAAAAAACAACTGCAGTTGAAGGAGTGAATTTTAAAATCGCAAGCAAAGTATTGCCTGCTAACGCTTTTAAAGTACGCATCCCAATTGTGATCTATAAAACAGGATTAAAAGATAAATCTGTGCGTCTTCAATTAGAAGTGCAGGATAGTAAGGATTTCAAAATAGGCTATAATCGTTATAACAAAGCCATTTTTATCTGGGGTGATAAGTACTTAAAACCAGATATCTGGGACATTTCAAATTATAAAAATGCATTTGGTACATTTTCAGAAACCAAGTACGCTTTTATTTTGAATGCATGCGGCATAACAGACCTTCCTGATCAGGCGGATATAGTAATGTTGGGTTATTACAATGCCGCGGTGAGAAAGGCAATAAGCGAATATAATGCCTCACATGCTATTCCATTAAAAGATGAATTTGGAATGGATATAATAATTGGTCCTTGGTCTGGCGTTGGTGGTGTAGGTTAACAGTTATTGTAAAGTAGGCCAAAAGTTATTTTTTATTAAACTGAAATTAGATGAAAAGAAAATATTGTTTCGCAGCTTTAATGTCCCTTTCGTTATTCTGGGTAGGATGCGCCAAAGATGAGGGTAATTATATTTATAAGGATGTAAGCACAAATTTTGTTGATGCAACAGGTATGCCTGACGTGTATATTGCTAAACAAAATGATGTGGTAAACATCAGTCTTTCTAAGGTAGAGGGAAGTTCGAACGATTTAACGTACGAATGGAAATTGGTGACGCAGAGTTATACTGCGGATCCTTTTACGGGGATCTTTGTTAACAAACAACTGGCTACCACAAAGGATCTTTCTTTTAAGGTAGAAGATGCTCCCGGAGATTACTATTTGATGTTGTATGTAAAGGATAATGCAAACGGAGGAGTGGCTCAGATCATTAAAAAACCGTTTACCATCAGGTCCTATGCTTCGCCAGGCTTAATGGTTTTACATGGAGATAACAGTCAAAGTGATATAAGTATCCTGGTTAATAGTAAATTATATACCCAGTATTCAGGTGCTGACTATGTTCAAGCAAACGTTTTTTCCGAAATCAATGGTAAGAAAATAGCGGGTGTGGGTGCAGGAATAACACATATGACCCAAAACTGGGTAGATGTATTCACTAACAATAGTAATGGTGGATTTCGTTTAAATCAGAACGACTTGCGCATCATGAATACTTATAGCGATATGTTCGTTGTGCCTATGGCATCTGGTGACGTACAATTTCAGGCCTATGACCGCTGGAGTTATAACGAGTTGTTGGTTAATAAGGGTGATCTTTATTTTATTTCTCAGCCGACACCTAACATTTTCAACAAATTTGGCGTGAAATGCTTCGGCCAGGATTATGTAGCGGCTCCTTTTATCGGTGCTGTGGGTGGGTCTGGAGCAGGTTATAATTTCAGTTATTTCGGAGCGTTTTATGATGCAAAGAACAGGCGCTTCCTTTACGTTGATAATAACAAAGACGTTAAAACATTTCTTGCTCCAGGTGCAGCAGCGAAATTTGACATGAGAAATGTTGGCAAGGATATGGTATATGCTGAAATGGGCTATGGTAGTAACGGCCCGAGATGGTATTGCGTAATGCAGAGTCCGAATAATCCGGCCACTAGACAATTATACGTATGTCAATTTAACGTAATGGACGATGGGAATAGAGGAGTTGATCTAATCGATATCAGTGCTGCTAATGGTTTGAGCAATTCGAAATACTTTGCCTTTGGAAGCAAGGGGAACGTAATGTACCATGCTACTGATACCAAAATATACCTAAACAACTATGCTGGTTCAAAGTCATCAACAGAGCTTTACGATGTTTCAACTTCTTATGCTGGAAGTGTAATTACCGGAATGAAGTTGTTTAAACCACCGGTATCAATTCCTGTTCATCCTAACGACGGCAAAATCTTGTATGTAACGCTTTACAATCCTACAACAAATGCAGGTACCGTTTTACAAATCGACGTGAATGAAGCAAATGGTGCTTTTGTTGGATCTGGAGCTGTAAAAGCATATACAGGTTTCGGCAAAATTTCAGCGATTAGCTACAAGGCAAAATAATAACCCCTAATAACAATAAAAAGGAATTCATCGGCATATCAGTCTGATGAATTCCTTTTTAAATACTATCAATTATACCAAGGAAGTTAAGGAAATGAGTATGAATAGACTAAAGTGGGCGATTGTTTTGGGAGGTTCACTTTTACAGTTGCAAGGTTTTGCTGGTATATATCCTGCTGTGGTGAATGGTAACATCAGTTGCTTGGAGAAAGAATCAAAAATAGTTGAGCAATATAATTACCCTAAGCCTAAAACCTTACAGGAAATGTCAGACCTGTTATCGAATGGTATAAAATCACTTACAAAAACTATTTATTTTGATGTGTCTGCTATGAATATGACAGACAATCAACTAAAAATCACTGTTCTAAATGCATATTATGATGCATTGAATAAGGATAATTCTTTAAAATATGCTTATAAGGTTGTGCCAACTCGTAAAAAAGGTACAAAGATCTTCGTGTGTGAGATTAAATATATGCCTTATAAGCTGGGTATCAACCCGAAAACAGTGCCGGCAGGTGCTAAAAAAATCAATAGCTATAACGATATCATAACTGCAACATTAAACTCTCCATTGGGGAAGAATATTCCAATTGCTATAACCAACAAAGATCTTGATTTTACTACCCTGCAGCTTGTATTAGGATCTAATAGTGGATATGGTTATTTGGTTTATATGTTTAATGCTGACGGAACATCCATTACCTGTGCTCCTGCCCCAAAAGGTTTACCGGGTGCGCCAACAAGCATAAGCGACTGCATATCAAAGATCAATACTGTTAAAGATTCAGTTACTGCAATTTTGACTCGTATTATAACTCCCGATATGACCAATGATCAAAAATTGACTACGATTTACAATTATGTAACACGAACTTCATACGATTTTAATTTTAATACTCCCAAGTTGCCTTTTGATTCACAAACGGCTTATGGTGTTTTTGTAAATAGAAAGGCTGTCTGCGGTGGATATTCATGGGCTTTTAATTTGTTGGCAAATGCGGCAGGAATTCAATGCTATAATGTGGGAGGTAAGGGAGATAATGTTACCCATGCCTGGAGTTTGGCCAACTATAACGGCGGGTATTATTACTTTGATAGTACTTGGGACCGTGGCTTAAACCAGCACCCCTACAAATATTTCGGTCAAACCGAATCTTATTTCCAATCAAAAAGACATGTTTGGAACAACACAATGATCAATGCTTTGGTGGCTGAGAAGCAACAAGGTGTT